>CAMNFS010000053.1 GCA_946537255.1 uncultured Erysipelotrichaceae bacterium | reverse complement strand
GGTAGGCTCTGGCGACCACTCTGGCGTCGGTGTGATTTCCGGCGTTGGAGTCGGAGTGCTTTCCGGGGTTGGTGTCGGAGTTGTCTCTGGCGAAGGAGTCGGCGTCGGATCGGTTTCCGGAACAGGCGTTTCGGTTTCTTCGCCTTCCTTCTTCTTCACCTTCCTGGCTACCACATAATCTATGGTATCGCCCTTCTTTGCCTTTTTATGACTGAAGCCAATGACCGTACCGGCCTTCTTCTCGCTTTCCTCTTCCTGACGGAGTCCGACGAGAATGCCGTTTTCATCGAAGAACGCGAGTACTTCTTTCTCCGTCTTGCCGATCAGCTCTTCCAGCTTGAATTCCACAAGCGGCTGCGGGCCAAGGGAGATGACATAGTTTACCACACTGCCCTTTGCGAGTTCGCCGGTCGTATAGGAGATGACATTGCCTGCCGCAACCGTTTCGCTGTAGGCTTCGACTCTTTCACCCGCCTCAAGACCAAGAGATCTGATTTCCGCCAGGAACGCTTCCTCGTCTCCTTCAAATCCAGGTGTGACGGTGACAGTCGCGGGTCTTACCGCGGTGCCGGTGTTGGAAGTGAGATAGATGTATCCATAGCACTTCTGACCATGCCTTGAGGAGGCAACCGGCCACCAGCCTTCATGATACTTGCCGGCGAAGTTTCCTTCCCGGATATAGATGCTGGTGCCGTCTTCACTGACCGCGGTGACATAGCCGACATGGTGATCCCAAACGATGATGGAATGCGGAGCCGGTGTCTGACCGGTCGGATAACCGGAAATGGATGCTCTGCGGAACCAGTTGCCGGCGTCTCCCCAGTTGGGAAGTCTTACGCCGAGTGTCTGGTTGGCAATATACCATACCGTCCAGGTGCAGTTGTTGAAATTGCCGGGATACGGGTTGTACATGCTGTCGGGATACGACGGTGCGTCGCTTGCCGGTCCGGTATCCGCGCCTGGATCATAGCTGGATTTTCCGGCCTTGAAGAGTTTGGAAATCTCAATCCAGTCACTGTCATCCTCGGTTGGATCCTTGATATTCTCGGAAGCGGATCCGTCATAGATCCAGAACTCACTGCCATCGCGGTAGATCACGCCCGGCACAATGCCGTCCAGACTGTCGCCTTCCATCAGAACCATGCCCTGGGAAAGACGCAGCAGACCGCTTCCCGAGTCCTCGGCATTCAGCAGAACGCTGCTGTCCCATTTCAGATCGAAGTCGTCTTTTGCATAGAAGTACTGACTTCCGCTCTGATAGATCCGTCCGCCTCTGACCTTGACTTCTGCCTCTTTCTTCTGCGGCAGACTGCTTGGCCAGAGATAGGTTTCAGCGACGGTGAATTTCTTTTCTTCGCCTGAAAAGTCGAGTGTATAGGGATCCTCTGACTTTTCCGTAAACGTACTGACCGCTTCCTCTTCTTCCACATGAACTCTTACCCGGAAGGTTCCCTCATCACAGGTACCGGTCAGTTCCGCGGTTCCCTCTCCGCTGATCTTCGGAGTACCGGAGGATACATCAATCACATCGGCATCGGTGGTTTCCCATTTGAATTCCGATTCGTCAAGAAGTCTGCGGGTACCTTCCTCATTCACATACCAGATTCTTGGAAGAAGCGTATCCTTCTGACCGGTCAGTGCCGTGATGGTTTCCTTTTCAATCAGCACGTCCACGGAATCAATCTCAAGTTCCTTGATCGTGGAAGCGCTGATGTACTCGGCCCGATCACCCGGCAGTACATACAGGGTTTCGACCTTGTTCTGAGTCAGGCCGCCTTCTTCGATGGCAGGCTTTACAAGATAGACAAGACCTGTCTTTCTCTGTGCTTCCGCTCCCATCAGTACGACATCTTCCTGTACAGAGGATGTCACAGTCTCTGTTTCGACGGATGGTGCGGGTACGCGGTCTGGTCTGTTTACCGCAAGAACGGTGTCAAGAACTTCCCGGCTGGGATAGATGTGTACGGGAACGGGCTCGCCGCTCTGTGTGCCGTTGACATAGGCGTACAGATATCCTTCACTTTCTTCCTTCGCATTCAGTTCACCATTGGAAACAGTAATTTTTTCTGAGACAGTGCCGTCTTCATTTCTCACAACATAGCAGATATCCTGCCCTGACTCTTTCGAGGAGATGACTTCCGAAAGCCGTACCGGTTCGCCTGCCGCGGCATAGACCGGCCCGGCCATGCGTACCGTTTTCACGGTCTCAGGATTTCTGTAAGGCTGCGAGACATTCAGACAGGCGGTGACAATCACAAAACCGATCATGAAAATCGCAGAAGCCATGCGGTAAAGAGCGCGGTATGCTCCGGCAATGGCGCCCGGTTTTTTCTTATTCCGGGTATGCTTCATGGATTGTCCTCCTTTCTGATCTAACGCGTCGCTTTCCGGTTCCTATCCCCTCTTTTCTGCTTCAGAACCGGACTTGCAGTGATTGGTTTCCCTATGGGCTCAGACCATAAAAACCAGTAAATCCCCTTTACTTCGTTTTCATTATATAGGGAAAATAATGGGTCGCAAGAAAAATCCCTATCAGGAGAACAGTTGTCCCCTGCATTATCAAATACGAAACGGGATGGCCCTGCCCATTCAGTCCTCAAACTCCGGATTGCGGATCACCAGCTTCAGGATGAAATAGATACAGCAGAGGGCCATGATGACAGTACCGATAAACAGAAGATAGTACCCCGGGCCTCTTTTGAGAAACGCCGATACATCGACAATCGACTGGATGCCCAGGGCCGAAAGCACATTGTTCACCTGAGAATACGTCCGGAACGCGCTGACTCCCTTGGGAAGAAACAGCGCGAAATAAAGGATGCTGAAGGCGGAATAGACCACATTGGGAATCTTTGGAATCAGAACCGTGACAGCTGAAAGCACGCAGATGATCCTGATATTGGTCAGAAGACTGGAGATATTGAGATCGGAGAGGCGGATGGAGAGTCTATAGCCAAGCGCAGAAACATGAAACAGTTCCAGATAGGTGCCGGCAAATACCATGACTGCCCCGATTACAGCGGCAATCACCGGGAAACTGAGAATCTCCTGAAGCGCTGACGGTCTGTTCTTCTCCATAACCAGTTCCTCCTTTTTCTCTTTTATTATATCGTTTCCTGATCCTGTTTCCCCGTTTTTCATTGATCCATATTTCCGTCATGTTTTTTATGGAGGACGAAGGTATTCATTCAAACGGAAATGAAGTAAAATAGTCGTATGAAGAAACAGGAACTTCTGCCGTATCTCAACCGGTTCATCACCGCGACACTGAAAGACGGCAGCGAACACACGGGTTATATTTCAAATCCGCAGGAAATCAAACAGATCGGAGATGACGATGATGTTCAGATCCGGCTTTTGAACGGGATGATGACGGATTTCATCAACCTTTCCGATGTGCTTCTCGTCAGCCTTGCCATCCGCGAAGAAACCACCCAGGTTCCGGTGATTGATCTCAAGAAAGGCTACAAGAATGAGACCATCCCGCAGGAGAAGAAGGGATATGACTATCTGTTCCACGAAAACATGACCATGGATGAGATTTATCTCACCTATTTCAAATACAGCGGCAAGGTTCCGAAGGAAGATCTCAAGGAACTCGAACGTGCCTTTAACCGGATCTCTTCCATCGTATCCAAACGGGAGCTCGATCAGGAACTTGGCAGACTCAAGTGACGCGCAGATTACTGCGCTTTTCTTTGACATGCAGGAGAGACCATGAAACTGGAAGGTTGCAGAATCAGCTTCCTCGGGGACAGTATCACTGAGGGTTATCGGGCAAGTGATCCTTCGCTTGTCTACTGGCGCCGATTTGAACAGGACAAAGCCATCGTCAAAGGATACGGCGTTGCCGGTACCCGTATCGCAATGCGCCGTATTCCTTCCCCTGATCCTTCCTTCGATGAAACGTTTGAACTCCGCAGTGATCAAATCGATCAGGACTCCGACGTCATTGTCATTTTCGGAGGAACAAATGATTTCGGCCATGGCGACGCGATGCTTGGAGGAAAGGATGATCAGGACCGTTACACCTTCTGCGGTGCCCTGAACTGTCTTGCGGATCATCTTTCCAAACGCTTTCCCAATGCCCAGCTGGTATGGATGACACCCCTCCATCGCAATGATGAGGACAGTCCTTTCAATGAATGGGGAATAAAGCATACCGCTCCCTTATCAGATTATGTCGACGCTCTGACTCAGATGTGTCAGCGGAAGGGCTTTGCGCTTCTGGATCTGTATCATCTCTCGGGTCTGGACCCAAGGGATCCGGTACTGAGAGAAACATACAACCCGGATGGGCTTCATCCAAATGATGCGGGGATGGAGCGGATCTATACCCTGCTCCGGGAGTTTCTGATCTCCCTTTGACAGGGAGTGATCCGGCGATTTCTTCAAGGCAGGAAGAAAGGCTTCCGGTGATTTCCGGAAAACCGCTTCTCATTCCAAAAAAAATCTGGTATCCTCACGATATCAGTTCACACAAAAATGTGTAAGAAAGGGCATTCCTCATGGCTATGGCCTCTGACAGTCCGCATACAGCCGATCTGATCGCTGCTGTGGAACAGATCTATCAGAAAACACGGAACGCGGGAGAATCCGACTCCCGTCAGGCACTTGTTTCGGCCATCGGAACAGCCTTTTCCTGTGCCCGCGTCAATCTGTTTGAGCGCCGCACCAACGGTTCCTTCGAACTGGTCAGCGAATTCTGCAGGGCCGGAACGGCCAGCAGCGCGGATTATATTACCGGCATTGAAAACGATCAGCTGAAAGCCTGGCAGAAGCTGTACGGAGAAACAGAAAATGAAGTGTTTTTCCGTAAGGAAGCCATCCAGAAAACCGATCCGGCCCTGTATCGGACCATGGAGAATCTGAAAACGGATCTTCTGATCGGAAGCACCATCAGTTACCGCGGTTCTCTGCTCGGTATTCTTTTCATTGATTCCCCGCAGTCCATGAATGAAAAAGAGATCTCGGGACTGTTTTCGATTCTTCGCCCCTACTTAAGCGAAATGATGTTCAACCGGAAGCTGCACCGGCTGTTGAATCAGGCCGGATTCATTGACTCTCTGACCGGAGCCGGAACCAGGCTGGCCCTTAACGATCTTCTCGAACGGATGCCTTCCGAAAATCCCTTTGGCGTTCTGCTGGTGGATCTGATCGGTCTCAAAAGGATCAATGATACGGAAGGTCATCATGTCGGCAATCAAAAGCTCAAGATGACCGCCGATGTGCTCGGCAGTGTTTTCAATCCGAACTATGTGTTCCGTTTTGAAGGCGGCACATTCCTGGTCATGGTTATTGAGCCGGGAGAAGAGAAGCTTTATCAGAAATATGAGGAAATCTCCGCCCTTCTGGATCAGAAGAAAGTAGAAACAGCGATTGTTGTTCATTATGAGCCCCGGCGGGATATCGACTTTGATGTGCTGATCCGAAGGCTTTCCCTCCGTCTTCATGAACAGAAGCGGATTCTTCGCAGCAACATCACGGATAACGCCGCAAACGGTCTTTCCGGACGCTCCCTGATCATGGCGGATCTTGTTTCCCATACGATTACCGCCCTGTTCTGTTCACCGGAAGACAGACTCGAAGGCAATCTGGAATCCATCATGGAAAAACGTCTGGAAAGCGTGCATCCGGAGGATCAGGATATGTTCCGGGACTTCTGGAATGAACATGAGATCCGCGGAAGATTCCGGCTGAAGCCAACGGAAAGTCATGCCATCGTCTTCCGGGTTCTGAAAAACGGAAATTATATCTGGGTGCAGGAGCGCATGGAGCTTCTGGAACGGAATGAGTCTGTGTTCCGGATTCTTCTGACCATTGAAAAAGGAGATTTCCTTGAGAATTATACCTCCGTAAAGGAATCCGTTCCGATGGAGGCAGAACACGCAAGAGCCGGTCTCACCATGTACCGCAACCGCGAATTCTTTCATCGGGCCAGTGCCTGGCAGAGTCAGAATCCTTCCGGAAAGACGCTGATGATCGCGGTGGACATCAACCACTTCAAGCTGTACAACAGCATCTTCGGCATCAAGGCCGGCAACCGGGTGCTGCAGATGATGCAGGATCTTCTCCTGCAGCTTTCCCGCCAGCATCACGGCATTTCCGGATATATGGGCAATGACAACTTCGTGCTCATGGTTCCGCAGAAGGAAGATACGACAGAGGAATCCGTACGGGCTGTGGAAGAAGTCATGCGTTCCGTGGATGTCCCTGCCCTTTTCCTGCCGCATGCCGGCATCTATGTCAGTCATGATCGTTATGAGCTGCCCAGCGAGCAGTATGAATGGGCATCCCTTGCCCTTGATCAGATCAGCGGAAACACCAATGATCTGGTTGTCGCGTTTGATCGGAAGATCTATGAACAGCGCCGTCAGGAACAGCTGCTTCTGATCGATATTGAACAGGGCATACTGGACGATGAGTTCACCTTCTACCTGCAGCCGAAGGTCAACATGCATACCGGCCGGCTGCTGAGTTTTGAAGCGCTGGTGCGCTGGATCAAGGACGGCAGAATCATTCCTCCGTCGGTTTTTGTGGATCCGATGGAAAAATACGGAACCATTCATACCCTGGACATGATTGTTCTGCGCAAGGTGTGCGAATGGCTGAAAGAACGGATTGATCAGAACCTCCCGGTGATTCCGGTTTCCGTGAATCTGTCCCGGGCGGATTTCTCCGCTCACAACATTGCGGATCTTGTCGAAAAGACCATCCGTTCCTATAATCTTCCCCCGCATCTGATTCAGGTGGAGATCACGGAAAGCACCTTCTTTGAGGATGACCGCGTCATCCGCAGAAATGTGAACATTCTCCATGACAGCGGCCACAACATTCTGCTGGATGATTTCGGCAAGGGGTATTCCTCCTATACCTCCCTTTCCTCCATGAGCCTCGATGTTCTGAAACTCGACAAGAAATTCATCGATGATCTCAACAAGGAAGAAGACCGCCGGATTGTGGAGACCATTATCCGTATGGCTCACATGATCGGTCTGCTTGTAATTGCGGAGGGTGTGGAAACCAAGGAACAGGCAGATCTTCTGATCAACCTGAACTGCTATTACTGTCAGGGTTATTATTTCTACCGGCCAATGCCGGCCAGGGAAGCCGGAAAGCTGATTGAGAATACGAATCTCATTCAGAGCGAGCACCCGTTTATCGCCGGCATGCGCTTTGGTTCCCTTTCCTTTGCGCAGCTGGTGGAGGAAAAATATCTGACCGCATCGGAAATCGACCACATCATCGGTCCGCTTGCCATCTTTGAAGTCACTGACAGCTATATTCACATTCTGCAGATGAATACCGCATACGCGGACATTCTTTCCATGCAGGAAAATGACAAGGAAGGAAGAGAAACCTTCATGGAGGATATGGCACAGTCCGAAGAAGAAGTTCGAAACAGCTTTGCCCAGGCAGATCTGAATCCAGGATATTCTTCAACCAGCGGATACCACCGCTCGGATGGAACGGAGATTCTCCTGAAGGCTTCCATCTATCCGATTTCCAAAACCGAAAACGCGAGATTCTATCTGGTCTCCCTCAAGTCAATCTGAACCACATGAAAACAGGCATCGCCTGTTTTTCTTCTGTTCTCTCTTTTCAGAAACTGAACGGACAGCCTCAAAGCATCGCGGACTGCGGTTCAAGTTCCGAGCTTCCATTCATCAAGGAACGGCACTGCGGACAGCGCGGCTTTTCATTTCTTGCATAATACCCACAGATACTGCAGGTACAGGTAGGCAGAATAAAATACCCGGTCACAGACCGGGAATCCTTCACCCGGTCATGAATCCAGTAGGCCTTCTTCCGTTTCCGCTTCGGCGGATTCTGCTTTGGGATTTCGTCAAACATACCGTAATTATAACCAACGGATACCGGAATGGAGAAATGATTTCTGATGGATGACAGGGCTGTCACTTTTTTTGTTTTCAGCCGATCCTTTTCCTCCTGTTTCGGATGCAGGTTTCCTGCACCCTCTCAAAGAAATACAAAAAACAACAAATTGCCCACAGAAGCCACTGCACTTGTAATGTATTCATACTTAGATGTAATATCCAGATCACTAATGATGTAATGAAATCAACTATCATTGTTATGAATAAGAGATTCTTTGTTTTTGTGGTTCTTCATAAGATCACTGAATAAAAAATGTAGGGGGATTTTTCATGTACACTGTCGCAATTCTGGATGATATTCCTGAACACGCGCATTCCATCCGCGGTCATACTGAAGCAGTCTTTCAGAATCTGAAGAAGGACGCGGAAGTGATGGAATACACCGATCCCGGACTGTTCATGAAGGATCTTAAGAAAAAACCGTTTTCCATCTATCTGATTGATGTGGATCTTCATCATCCGCCCATGACCGGCATTGACATTGCCCGCAATATCAATGCGGTTTATGATGCCCAGATCATTTTTGTCTCCGCTTTTGAAGAGTATTATCTGGATGTCTATCAGACAGATCATTCCTACTTCATTCCGAAAAGCCGGCTCAGTGATCTTCTGAAGGATGCGCTGGCAAAATCCATTCATCACCTGGAACAGGAACCTCATCCCCTTCTTCCCATTCACTATAACAAGAAGACCTTTCTGGTGCGGGAAGACCGCATCCGCTACATGGAAAAAATCCTTCGCAAGGTCATGATCTACGGCGAGGATACCTATCAGTGCTACGCGAAGTTTGAAGAGGTGCTCAGGGACTCAACAACCGGAACCCTCGTGCAGTGTCACAAATCCTACGTGGTCAATACCGCATTCATCACAACGATTGAGCGTACCTCCTGTACGCTGACAGACGGAACGGTCATTCCGGTTTCCAAGAAGTATTATCCGGATCTGATTCATAAGCTCACCGTTTTTTCAGGAGAACAGAAATGACAGATTTCAGCAGAAAGGAAAAACCGGTTCTTCTGCTGTTTCTTTTCTGTCATCTTCTTTTTATTCCTGCCTTTCTGTATAATCCCGGAAACCCACAGCATCTTCTTGCCGTCATCCTGATGGAGGGATTGATGAGTATTGCGCAGCTGATCTATGTGTTTGCGGCCTTGAACCATGACAAGAAAAAACCATCCCCTCCGGAATCCGATGCCTGTCTTGATTCCTACCGGGATACCAGCCTCAGGCAAAGCCGCATTCAGAAGGAACTGCATGACCTGCTGAACGCGCAGTTCACCTATTCTTCCATGCTCAATCAGGAAAACCGGATCGGTGCTGAGAATTACCGGAACCATATGAAACAGCTCTGGAGTCAGTCAAAATGAGACCGCATCAGATGCAGGAATTTCTGCTGATATGCGGCCGTTTTCTGATACCCGCCATCTACCTGCATCTTGTTTTCAGGAAAAGACGCTCCTTTTGGAAAACCCTGATCATTCTTCTGGCCCTCAGTCTGTTCTTTTTCATTCTCTGGCATCTGCCGCATGCGCACACGGAACACGTATCCTGTTTCATGGTGGAATGGATCTGCGGGGTTTTTCTTTTTGAGCGGCTCTTCAAGGGCTGCTCGCCGCGGCCGCAGATTCTGATACATCTTGTCACATCAGAAACGACCGTCTTTCTTCTTGGCTGCTGCGCGGAATTTACCGCTTCTCTTTTATCCGGCGGTGCACACGCTCCCTTTCCAGTCCATACGGCAAAGCTTCTGGTATATCTTGGCGGCTTCGGACTCTTCCTTCTTTCCCTGCGGCTTTTTTACGGAAAGGAACCGGTTTTTCACAGTCATACGTTTCAGGCTGCGCCCTTATATCCCCTGATGTTTGTGCTCATGCAGGCTGCCTTCTTTCTGCGGCTTCATGTGCACCGGCCAAATTGTTCTTTCTTCGCTCTCGCTGTTCTTTTGTTTCTTTTTACCGCGTGGCTGGTTCCATACTGCCTTTCAAAACTTCCGGAAAACCGGATTCCTTCCTTTGCAAGAGCACAGCTGATGCGGCAGCTGACCTATCTTGAGAAACAGAACGCGCAGCTCAAGGCCATCCAAGAGGCCATTGACCAATATAAAAAGAACGGGGATCTCTCCCGTTCCGTGGATGACATCTATGCAAAGGGAAGAACTTACTTTCAGAGCCTCTATGCCGATAATCCCGTCTTTCACACCATGTTTGCCTATTATGCAAACCGCTTTGAGGAAACTGGCATCTCCTGGTTTTTTCAGGTAACCTGCAGTACGTATTTCCCCTGCGGGGAAAAGGAGATCCTCTGTCTTCTGTGCTCGCTTCTTGATCTTTCAGAAGCAGAAGCAAAACTCCGGATGGGAATGAACCGCAACCTCTGCTCGATCCGTTTTACAACCTCTGCTTCCCGTAAGGATGACCTTTGCAGGCTTCTGGATTCCTTCCATTCCATACCGCTGCCGTTTTATCTCATGGACAGCGTTTCTTCCGATGCGGATAACTGTACGGCTGAAATGCATCTGCTGTTCCCCGCTTCCTGAAAAGCAGGAAGTTTTTTATTCTCAGCGGATTCCTATGATCGAAAGCGGATCTGTACGATCTTCATATTGACCACATGATCGCAGAACCAGATCATCAGCCGGTAAAACGGGGATACCTCAGACCGGATGTCCCGGTAACCGCACATGTAGCTTTTCGCCGTAACGGACGCGAAGTTTTCGCTCCAGGAAGTGAGTTCCCTTTCATCTTCCAGAGAGAAATAGGCCTGGATGTCGTGAATGCCGGCCTCCTTCAGCCAGGTTTTTGTCATCATCGATGCCCCTTTTGCATTGCAGGTATCAAAAGCGATCATTCCGCCCGGAAACCGTTCCGCCATCTTTACCAGAAGTTCCTTTACCGCATCTCTGCGGAAGTAATAAAACACTCCGGAGGCAAAGAATACCGCTCCCTCTTTCCCGTCAATCTGATCCATCCAGGAAAAATCACTGAGATCACAGCCAAGATTCACTTCCCTCTCCCGGGCTGGCAGGATTTCATTGCGTATGGTGATCACATCCGGAAGATCAATGTTGAAGCCGCGGGCACTTCCGTTGTCACAGCGCTGAAAGGTATTGTCAAGACCGCAGCCAAGATTGACCACAGCCGCCCTGGGATGGCTTTTCAGATATTCCTTTACTTCAAAAGCGAGATCATACTGTCTCTGTGCCACTTCCATGGCACCAAACAGTCCGAACAAAGATTCCATCTTCTTCTGCCTGGAAGAAAAGTCATAATCCAGCTGACTGCAGATCATCTCCGCATCCGGATCAAGAAACAGATTCGGAAACCGTCTGGAACAGATCATCCGTCCAAACAGCGGAATCACGAGTGTCTCCTGTACGGTATTCTTCTCAATGTGATACTTCTGCATGTGCTCATCCTCTTTTCCAGTTAGTTATCTATAACCGTTATCTATTCTACCAGAAAGGATTCCGGTTTTATGACGGAAAAGGCGTCAAACAATAAAAAGAACAACCGAAGCTGCTCTTTCGCACTTTTGCAGAATATGGCCTTTTTTCCGTTTTCTTTTCTATTGGATATGTTTTTAACTGAACGGTCATTCCTTCATGTGTTTTCTGTTTTCTATCGGTCAGGAATGCATCTGTGGCCTGTAACAAACTATGCTTTCGGCTGCAATCGAAGTGCCGTCTTCAATATAACACAGCCGCTCATTCCCATCCAGTTATTTTTCACGCATGGAAAAGTCCGAATCCTCTTCCATCATGGCAAGCATGATGTCCGCGAAGCGGGGATCAAACTGGCTGCCGCTGCAGCGGATCAGTTCTCTCCGTATTTCCTCCTGGGAAAGATCCTTCCGGTAGCTGCGGTGGCTCGACATCGCGTCATAGGCATCCGCGACCGCAAGAATTCTGGCGGTTTCCGGTATCGCTTCCCCTGAGAGACCATCCGGATATCCGCTTCCGTCGAAGTGCTCATGATGTGCGCGTACGGCGGAAGGAATCTCGGAATCCAGCCGGATTCCGGAAAGAATCTCTGCCCCGACTGCGGAATGAGACTTGATGATTTCAAATTCTTCCTCGCTGAGAGGGCCTTTCTTTGTCAGAATCTCCGTCGGGATTCCAACGGTGCCGATATCATGGAGAAGTCCGGTCAGATAAACCTCATCCTGACGGATTCTGGAATATCCTGCCCTGGCGGCGATCTTTCTTGCGTATTCGGCTACCCGGTTGGAATGACCGGAATAATACTGTCCCTTGCGGTCGAGTTCTTCCGCAAGCACCCGGATTACATCCGTCAGAATCAGGTTGTTTTCCTTTGTCTTGCGTTCCACCGAGGAACCGAAATTCCGCTGCAGATGCATGAACTCGATTGCGTGTCTGACGCGCTGCATGAACACTTCCGGAACAACCGGTTTCATGACAGCGTCCGCTGCCCCCATCATCATGCAGGTTTTTTCAAATTCCGGGCTGATTTCCCTGTGAAGCATGATCACCGGTGTTTCCTGTCCCGGCGGCATGTCTCTGCGAAGCGCCTTGAGAACAGTCAGTCCGTCTCTCCCATCCATTTCCTGATCGAGAAGAATGAGATCGGGCTTCTCATTGCGAAGCAGATCAAAGAGCTCCGCTTCATTCTGTACAAAGAGCGGACGCAGACTGTGATGGATCAATAGATCCGCGATCCCTTCCGCTGTTTCAGGATCCGTTAATACAACAACACTGTCTCCGTCGCCGCTGCTGTCTCTTTCCCGTCGCATATGGACCGGTCCGTTTTCCGACCGCACTTCCGCAAGATCGGCATAGGCGGAATTCTTCCACTTTTTCAGCAGGCGGTGAATGACGCCGTCGATATCATATTCCTGCACTTCCGGCAGTAAAAGAAACAGCTGGTTTTCTCCGCATTCCATCATGACATCGCTGTTGCGCAGGCTGTACTGCATCATCTTTCGAAACTGCGTCATGATTTCCGCGCGTTCAAGCTCTGATACACCCGGCTTTACCTTGACCGTAAACAATACCCGGTAGGCCATGCTGTGATAGCGGTCCATATAGCGGACCATGTACCGGTAGATACTGCCGAATACTTCCCGGCCCATCCACATCGCGTTCGGGAACTCATTGCGTTCCTCCATGATGGCGGTAATCATCTCCAGGGTCATGTCATGGCCCATGAGATCCTGATCATTTTCCTTATGACGGTACAGCCGGCTGCCGTGCTTGCCGTTCTGTTTGACAAAATACAGTGCCTGATCCGCCATATGGAACAGCTTCTTGTAATCTCTTCCGTAATCAGGGACCGCAACCGCACCGATGGAAACACCGACGGGAATCAGAAGATTCTCACCCATCAGCTCTCTTGCGCCGGTTTCAAACTCACTTCCAATCATACTGGAATATGCATGCAGGTCTTCTTCCGTATGCATGGATGGATCAAAGAGAATGAACTCATCGCCGCCGATTCTTCCGCAGCATCCCCCATCATGCATATGCCGGTGGACGATCTCAGAGAACATGACCAGAACCTGATCGCCGATGTCATGGCCGAAGATATCATTGATGGATTTAAAGGAATCCAGATCAAGAATGCACAGCAGGCCGTCTTCCTTCTCACAGAGCAGGGTCATTCTCTGATCGGTCATGGTCTTGTTCAGAAAACCGGTCAGTGCGTCCGTTTCCGCTTCCTTGACAAACTTCAGCATTTTGTTTCGGATTTCAATCAGCTTCCGGATCCGGCTGACCAGCAGATCAGGGCTGACCGGAGTATGAATATAATCCATCGCCCCGGCTTCCAGTGCCTTCTGTTCCGCATTCTGATCTTCTTCCGGCGTCAGAAGAATCACCGGCACCTCAACCCCGTGCGACATTTCTTTTTTCAGAAGACGCACCGTTTCAAAGCCTTCGGATTCCGGCACCCGCACATCCAGAAGGATGGCATCAGGAAAACCATTCTGGCGGACATATTCCACCAGAACCTTGCCGGATTCCACTGCCGTGACTTCCATCCCCGCATTGGTCAGGATTTCACTCAGCTCTTTCCGCCCGGATTCTTCTTCATCTGCCACAATAATCCAGTCTGCCATTCCCCTGTTCCCTCTGTTCCGTGGTTCATTATTCATTGATCGGCTGTACAAAAAAGCCGCCTGTTTCTACCTGCAGAAAACAGAGCTCTTTCTTTCACATACCCTGACTTTCATCAGGGACAGCTCTTCTGCCGGTTTCTGAATGGATCCCATCTCAGAACATCCTCATCTATTAATGGATTTACAGACAGGGACATCGGATCCAGATCGTTCTGAACCAATTGAAGCATACTTATGAAATTGTTTTTCTGTCTGCCTCTTTATTATACGGGGTATTTGTTCATTACAGTACTGCAGAAAAGCAGAATATTCCCCAAACAGGGATCTATTTTAGCAAAAATGCTCATAAAGCACAGAATCAGCATCAGGAAAGGGATGGATCAGAAAGATCAACCTGCTCTCCAAGAATATTCTCCCCTGTGCCAGTCATGCGGTCAATGGTGTACCAGTCATAGGTAGCGGTATGATCATCCTTGATCTCATAGAGGTGGATCGTCACTTCATTTCCGTCGACACTGTCCACTTCAATGATCGGCGGCAGGTAGTCATTGTGTTTCTGATAATAGTTCCCTGCCCGCTTTACCAGTTCTTCATTGCTGAAACCTTCCGGATCCGCAGATGGATGGTCTGTCGGTTCAGATGAAGGTTCCTCAGGCACAATGTTCTGCACCTCCGGCTGCTGGGTTGAAATAGATGGAGATGGAGAAGAAGCGGCAGCGGAGCCTGCACATCCGCTCACCAGCATCAGATTCAGAAGCAGAATGACTGTCTTTTTCATAAGGAACCCCTCCACAGGATACTTTCATCATACCTTCTCATGACACTTGTGTTCCATAAGAAAACTCCCTGATCGCTCAGAGAGTTCATGAATGATTCAAAACTGCGGGTTATTCAGCCCATGGATCAAAATGGCAGACACCTTCGTCATCCACAACGACATGGATGAATTTATTGACATAGCCTTCTGCCGGATTGTAATCAAATCCGGTATTATTCGGAGATCCAACCTTGGATGTGCCTTTGCCATACGCAACGATACCTGCGGCATTGGTTGTCAGTCTTCCTTCATCCGCATTGTAATATGCTTCAAATCCCTTGCTTGGATCATCGGGATCGCGCCACTGCACATCATCATTCGTATTTGTTGTATCACCCAAGAGATAAATGGCTACCGCTTCTGCTTTGGCTGCTCTGAGGTTTGCAAGGTCAGTTGCCTCACGGGACTTTTCAAGCTGCGCTGTGAAAATAGGAAGAGAAACCGCTACCAGAACTGCAATAATCGCAACTACAATCAGAAGCTCAGCTAAGGTGAAACCCTTTTCATTGTTCTTCTTCATCATCATTGACACCTCTACTTTCCTCTGTTGAAAACTCTTTATATCACTGTAATCAAACTACCATAATCGCCGGTAAAATTCAATGTCCGCAGGGTCACATTTCACGTTTTGTCCTGGCGGATTATCGTATCGGGATTTATTGAACCGAAAGTTTTTCCTTCCACTCCTCTTCCCTGAATCCGGTAAGAACAAAGTCCTCTCCAACCACTAACGGCCGCTTTACCAGCATTCCATCCTCTGCCAGCAAGGCAATCTGTTCCTCTTCACTGAGTGTGGGAAGCTTCTTTGAAAGACCGAGTTCCCGGTAAGGAATCCCACTGGTATTGAAGAACCGCTTCAATGGCAGTCCGCTGATTCTGTAGTATTCCTTCAGTGTTTCTTCATCCGGATGGTTTTCCTTTATGTCGATCAATTCATAGGCAATTTTCTTTTCATCCAGCCACTTCAGCGCCTTTTTGCAGGTGCTGCATCGATTGTAACAATATACTTTCAGCATTTCCTTTTCTCCTTTTCAGAATCAGTCCGGTTTCCTTAATCCCTTCACAAAGTCTTCAATCAGCTGATTGACAATCAATGGCTGATCGGTATTGGCGTTGTGTCCGGCATCCTTGATCCAAACCAGAGGAATCCCGGTTTCCTTATGCCATGCTTTACTGTAGCGGATACAGGAGCCGGCATGGTCCTTTTCCCCGCAGATCAGCAGAGCCGGGCATTTCAGCTCATAGGGAAGATCCGCTTCCATCGCTTCTGCGAGCATCCGGAATCCATGTCCGGATATCTCCGCGTATCGTTTCTGATCCCCGTCATAGGTCATCATCATCTCCCGCATGAGATTTCTTCCATATTCGCTGACCGCCACCCCTTCTGTTCCGGTTTTGAGAAGAGACTTCCATGGATAATGGAGATAAACCGGCTCCATTCGTTTCAGCAGAAAGATCTCTGCCGCAGTCACATACTTTCTCTGAAGCGGTGCGGAGTCAATGGAGATAAAGCCCTTCAGTTTTTCAGGGAACAGCTGGGCATACATCTGCCCGACATATCCACCCATGGACTGACCGATGATCACCGGATTTTCTATTCCTTCCTGAATCAGAATATCATTCAGCCATTGCGCCTTGTCCGATAGATCAAAGTCAGAATCAAACGGCCATGAACCGGCATGTTCCGGGGCATCCCAGACAAGAACGCGCCAGTTCTTTTCAAAATATGCGGTCTGTTTTTCAAACAGGCGGTGATCCGCTGTCAGCCCTGGAAGAAAGATCAGGGCACAGGAAGAATTCTGTTCATCATTTGTCCAGTAATGAATGGTCCCTTTCGAACAGGTATACGTTTTCTCTTTCATAAATACCTCCATCACGATACCAGCCGCATATCTGTACTTCTGCTCTGTTACAGGATGTGATTCTT
>CAMNFS010000052.1 GCA_946537255.1 uncultured Erysipelotrichaceae bacterium | reverse complement strand
AGCAACTGACTTTTAATCAGTGGGTCGAGAGTTCGAGTCTCTTCCGAGTCACCATGAAAAAGCACCAGTGAATTCCAGCAGGAGTTCCGGTGCTTTTTTACTCATGGAGCGGAAGAACGATTATAATAAAAATCAGGAGAATTCATGCCGGATGGCGGAACAGGATAAGAAAAAATATTTCAGCATCAATAACAAGCTGTACATCGTGATCAGTATTCTGGTTTTTACGACAACACTGATCGGTCTTTTTGTGTCCTCAAGATACTATGTTTCCTCAATGCTGAGCATTTTTCTGGAGCAGACGGATCATATCGCCAATGCGAATACGGACCTGTTTGAAGTGACCTATCTGCCTGAATTTACGGAATTCATCACCTCGGATGAAACGGCTGAAAAACGCGCGGAAGCGATGAAATCAGATAACTGGAAGACATATCAGGAGTATATCGAAGAAAATGATGAGTATTCCTTTCAGTCCATTGCGTGGAGCCACCTTGGCAAGGTGGAGAAAACCTATGATGTGACGGATGTATTCCTGGCCGCGTGCAGGGATAACGGCGCCTGCTATTACATCTCCAGCGGTCTCAACAATCTGAAGGAGGAAGGAAAGATTCTTCCCTTTGACGTGAGACACAACGCCCGCCAGGAAGACCGGCTTCAGATCCGTGATGGCGGCAGTGACCCGTATGATGTAAACCACACCACCATGCAGGTACAGCGGTACACGGTTTCCGCTGCCAGAATCAAGACAGAGTATGAACAGGAAGGCTGGAGTTACTGGGTGGTCTGTGTCGCAGACATCAATTCCTTTCTGGGTCAGATTCTTAGATTCGCGGTCTCGATGTTTCTTCTGTTTGTGATTCTTTCCTCGATCAGCGCGATCTTCGGCGTGATGTTCCTCCGCAAGATCATCACTTCCCCGATTATCCATCTTCAGCATATGGCAGAACGGTTCACCCGCGAGAATACGGCGGACAACGCGGCAGTGCCGCAGGATCCGGCCATCCGCTCAAGAGATGAACTCGGGGATTTAAGCAACTCGCTGTTTGCGCTTGAAAAGAATGTTACGGAAACCCAAGCAATGCTCAGCTCGATTTCCGAGGAAAAAGGCCGCATGCAGGCGCAGCTGTCCATTGCCACGGATATTCAGTATGGCGTGCTTCCGAATAACTTTCCGCAGCGGGATACCTATGAAATCTACGCGATGATGCAGCCGGCAAAGGAAGTCGGCGGCGATCTGTACGATTTCTTTGAACTGGATGACACCCATCTTGCCCTGGTGATCGGTGACGTGTCTGACAAGGGAATTCCCGCGGCCCTGTTCATGATGAACGCCAAGACGCTTCTGCGCGTGCATGCGCAGCTGAATCCGGATCCATCGGCAGTACTGGCTGCGGTGAACAATATTCTCTGCGATACCAATCCGGCAGACATGTTTGTGACGGCCTGGGTCGGTATTCTGGATCTTTCCACCGGCATTCTGACGGCAGCCAACGCCGGTCATGAGTACCCGATGTTTGCCCGCGACGGCGGTCCGTTTGAAGTCTATCATGATCCTCATGGCATGGCCCTGGCGTGCATGCCGGATATGAAATATAAGAATTATGAAGTTCCCCTGCATCCCGGTGACCGGTTATTCGTATATTCTGATGGAGCTACGGATGCCATAGATGTCAGTTCGGTGTCTCTTGGACTGGAACGGCTGACGGAATTTGTCCGTCAGGCATCCGTCCATCAGAATCCTTCTGACATGGTACTGGCGATTCTGAAGTCTCTGGAACAGTATTCCGAAGGCACCTATCAGTTTGATGACATCACCATGCTGTCGGTGAACTATACGGCCATACCGCACGATGCGGAAAGAAAACAGGACAATGAACAGAAAGACCCTGATCAGGCATAGAGAGAAAGGGTCGGGAGGAGTTGAAACTATGAAACAGGCAAAACAGATTCTGACAGGTATTCTGAGCGTATTCATGAGTGTCAGCCTCATGGCGTCCAGCGTTTACGCCGAGCAGACTGACCCATCAGAAACCGATCCCGTCCTGACGGAGATTCAGGAATCTGAATCTCTGGAAGAGGGGACGGAGGTTCAGGAAGAAGAGGCTCCTGAAAACAAAGAGGAAGAGATCCCTGAAGACGGTCGGCAGGAATCGGAAGATACCGGAAAGGATGAAACAGTGATTCCGGTAGAAGCGATCGCGGCAAAGCCGGAAAGCGTCAGTCTGTATCTGAATGAAGGAAGGAATACGGAGGAGGTGTGGGTGCTTTTCACACCGGAAAATCCGAGTGATCCGTTCCTTACCTGGAGTATTGAGGATTCCTCGATTGCCGATCTTAAAGAACTCTCCTTGAATCAGGCCAGGGTTACCGCAAAAAAAGCCGGATCCACGGTGATTCATGTGGTTGAGGAAAGCGGGCTTACCCTGGATATTCCGGTTACGGTTCACGCCGAGGAATATGTTCCGGCCGAATCCCTTGCCTTCCCTGTATGGCGGAAGTCGCTTCATGTCGGGGAAAGCTGGGACAGCGGGCTGATCGTTGAACCGGCCAACGCCACCAGAAGCAGCTTTACCTGGACGGTCAGCGGAGAGAATCCGGAAGCGGTTACCGCAGAGGATGGAGTGATTACCGGGGTTTCCGAAGGAAGTGCCGGTGTTACGGTAAAGGATCCTTCCGGAGAAAGCGCCACCATATTCATTGATGTGACCGGAAGTAAATACCGGATTATTCCGGATCAGGAAACGATCACGGTAAAAGTGAACGAGAAAAAGCAGATCACCGGCAGAGTGGTGGATCCAAACGGCAAAACGGTTGCCGAACGTCTGTCATTCAAGTTCTTTGGTGACGCGCCTGAGTATGCGGAAATCACCGAAAACGGCGATGTGAGCGGCGTCAAGCCCGGCGTCACGGAAGCCTTTGCGTACTATAAGGCGGAACAGGATGACAGCAACTATGCAAGAATTGAAATCATTGTCGAGGAAGGAGAACCTGTCAAGCCTTCGATCGTTCTGGAGAAATCCACTCTTGAGCTGATGGAGGGAACCTGGGAACAGCTGAATTTCACAGTCACTCCGGAGAGTGAAAAGGAAAATGTCGTCTGGTCTTCCAGCAATGAGAAAGTCGCGGATGTCACGGAATATGGTGCCGTAAGAGGCCTCAGTGCCGGTACTGCCGTGATTACCGCATCGCTTGGATCGGGCAAGGATCGGATTTCCGTATCCTGCCAGGTAACAGTCAGAAAATCAACTGCGATCACCGATATCACTCTGCCGCAGGAAATGAACGGATTTGTCGGCAGAAGCTTCCGGATCCCGGTTGGTATTGTTCCTTCCGATACGGATCAGAAGATTGTGTTTGCATGCAGTGATCCTGAGGTTCTTACGGTTGATGAAGCAGGAGTTGTAACAGGGCTCAGAAAAGGAACGGCAGTGGTCACGGTTTCTGCGGCTGCCAATCCTTCGATCCAGGCATCCGTGAAAATCACGATCCGGGAAAACCCGGTAGAGGAGATCCGGTTTGAAAGAACGAATGACTCCATTGCGGTCGGTGCGTCCAGAAAACTGCATCCCGTGATTCTTCCTTCCTCAGCCACAGAAGCCCATATTACCTATAATTCCAGCAAGCCTGGCTATCTTTCCGTCAGTGAGGATGGAACAGTTACCGCCCACAAGGCAGGAAGTGCTGTAGTGACCGCGATGGCGGACAACGGGGTATCTGCTGAAGTCACATTCACGATTACCGAAAAGGAGGGGATCGTGATTCATCTTTCCGATGGCCCCTTTGTCTATACCGGAAGAGCGATCAAGCCTGAAGTAACGGTAACGGATGGTACGGTCGTGCTGGAAGAAAAGACGGATTACACGGTTGCCTATAAAAACAACATCAAAGCCGGAACGGCTCTAGTGACGGTGAGCCTCAAGGGGAATTATGAAAAAAGCGGAACAAAGACCTTTACGATTTCACCGCTTGATATCAGCTCTGAGGAAATCATCGTTCAGAAGATGACGCTTGCGGAGGCAAAGACGCTGAAGATCAATCCGACTGTGACATGGAAGGAAACAAAGCTCAAAAGCGGAACGGATTACACGGTGGAATCCATCAACAGGGATTCCGGCACGTATGTCATCAAAGGAAAAGGGAATTTTACCGGTGAAAGAGTGGAACACTTTACGGTTGTTCCAGCCGCGTCCGTTTCCATTCCCGTATCGAAGCTCAGGATTACAACCAGAACCGTCGCCAAGCAGTTCGGCCTGGATCTGAATTTCGCGAAGGATATTCTGAGCGCGGTTACCATCAAAAACGGCAGGACAGTCCTTGCGGCGGAATCCTTTAAGATTGACGATATTCATAACTGCAACGCGGCAGGTACCTGCACCTTTACGATCTCCGCGAAAGACGGAGACAGCACCTATGCCGGCTCCCGGACCGTCAGCGTCAAGATCAGCGGCACCCCTCTCAGCAAGGTTAAGCTTTCCATCGGAACCGTCGTTTATGATGGAGAGAAAAAGACCCTGGCGGACGCGGGATTCAGCCTTTCCCTTGGCGGGGTGGAACTTCATGAACCGGACGACTATGTGATTCTTAAGGATACGTATACGAAGAATGTTGATAAAGGCAAGGCATCGGTTACCGTCATGGGTGTCGGTTCCTTTGTGGGCACCCGCACTGTCAGCTTCAGTATTCTTCCCTCCACAGGGAAAATAGAAGCGGATAGAATTCACTGTGATCCGACTGTTTTCTATCAGAAGGGCGGAGCGGTTCCGTATACCGCCATTGACGGTCTTTCAGCCGGGAAGGATTACAAGGTCAGCTTTACGAACAACAGGAAAGCCGGCACAACCGGCACAGCCGTGTTTACATTCCTTGGAAATTACGCCGGAACCGAAGCGGTCAGAAGAGACTTTGAAATCCTGCCGCAGTCGCTGGATGGCGTGGGAATGATTCTGCAGGCGAATGACATCACCGTTTCCGGCAAGAAGGGAAAATACACCACGAAGGTTACGATTACCGATTCCAACGGCAAAAAACTTGCGGCTGGAACGGACTATGATAAGAACCTGAAATACTACCGGGCTGATCCCATCCGTCCGCTTGGCAGGGAGGACATTGTGACAGCCGGTGAAACCCTGTATGTCGGAGTAACGGGAAAAGGGAATTACGAGGCACAGGAAATTCTGATTCCATTCCGGGTACTGGAGGCGAAAAGGAACCTTTCCTCCGCGAAAGTCAGCCTTGTGAATAAGAAATACTATTCACTCGGGCCGGTGACGCTGAGCGGCGGGGATCTGCGCGTCGTGCTGAATGGCAGAGCCCTGACAGAAGGAACGGACTATGAAATTCTGGAAGAGACCTATGTGAACAATACCAGGGCCGGCACGGCCAGGGTTACCCTGCATGGCATCAACGGCTATGGCGGATATAAGACCGTTTCCTTCAAAATCAACAAATACAGCACCCTGAATCAATAGATCCAGACCAAAAGGGGACAGTTTGAAACTGCCTCTTTTCTTCAATGATTGAAACGGTTCTTTTCCCAAACCGATTCCGGTTTGAAAAGGCACGGATGGATTGGTGATTCCATTACAGAACGATCGGTTTCGTACCCTTTGGCAATTGCAGGGTATGGGAAAACGGGAGGGACTTTTTGCGGAAATGGGATGAATTGGATGAATAAAAGCATGCAAATTTCCTCGCTCGCATAAAAAGCCATGCTTATATGGGATGAATTATGAAAAAATGTAATGATCCTTTCATTTTCTGTGCGATTTGTGCATTTGCCCGCGAAAAGGGAAAGCGGTTTCATGGAAAAAAAGTGTCTCTTCCTGTATATATAAAGTAGAGAAACTATTGAATCAGGAGGTAGTTATGAGATCTGTAAAATCATTACTATCAGTCTTATTAGCTCTCTTGATGTCAGTGAATCTGACAGCCTTTCATATTCAGGCGGAGGAGGGTACCGAAGTACCGGAAGAACAGCCCGCCACGGAGGAAATCAGTGAAGAAACTCTGCCTGAGCCAGAGGAACAGCCACTGATCGAAGAAGTTCCTTCTGCGGAAGAAGAACAGCCGTCTTTGGAAGAGGAAGAGCCAGAAGAGACTGTTTCAGAAGAAGAACCAGTGCCTTCTGAAGAGCCGGAAGAAAATAATGAGGAACTCCAGGAAGAACCGGTGTCTGAAACAGAACCTGGTTCAGAAGAAGTGCTGGAAGAAACCGGTGAAGCAGGAGAAAAAGACGCGCTGGAAGAAGGAGAAGGAAGCGCCGACAAAAAGGATGCGGAAGAGGAAGAAGAGGTTTTTGAGGAAGTAGATCTTTCTGAAAGCGTCATTCAGTTTGGAAGATGGTCCCGCAGAAGAGAAGCGTTCAGTGCGCTGGCAGCGGAGAGCGATCCGATTTCCAATTACAGCGAAGTGGAAGCTTATGTTGTCTCTCATCTTGAGACATGGGATGCGGAAATCAACGTGTCATCCTTTAATATTCCTTACAGTTCCGGCCAGAAAGTGGTCGCTGAAATCATCAACCGCAACCCTCAGCTGTTCTACCTGAGTAATATGGTCGCGATGGGAACCAAAGGCGGAATGGTCACAAAAATCAAGCCGAATTACGACAGCGATTACTCCAAAGCGGATGTCGCTGAGTTTGAGAATACGATTGATCAGATGATCAGCGGTGTGGACTTCGGCTGGAACGACATGATGAGAGCGCTCTATGTTCATGACGCGCTGGTCATTCGGAATGAATATGACATGAGCTACGAGGGCTATACCGCCTATGACGCGATTGTCAGAAGATCTTCGGTCTGTGAAGGCTATGCGCTTGCCTATCGGTATCTCTGCAAACGGGTTGGTCTTGAATGCGACATGATCTGCAGCGATGTGCTTGACGGCGGCGGTCACGCGTGGAATCTCGTCTTTATTGACGGGGTCGGTTACTATGTCGACTGCACCTGGGATGATCCGATCAACAGTACTGCCATGATGTGTCTTCACACCAATTTTCTCTGCAGTCAGTCCGCGCTTATAAATACCGGCCATAAATCCAATGACTGGTATGATTACTGCACCTATGAGACGGTTTATGGACAGTATACCAATACGAAATACGACAATGTGGCATTCAGAACTTCAAATGCTCCGACGATTATCCAGGGAACTTCCATTTCCTACATGCTTTCCGGGGATGCACATCTGAAGGTTTATGACAGCGCACGCGGAACCGCTTCAAGCCTTGGCTCGGCGTTCTCGGATGCCTCCTGGCCGTTATTCGGAGGAAGAGGGAACTGGTCTGGAAAGTACTGGGGGCTTGCGTCCTATAACGGCAATTACTATGTATCGGGACCGAGTACGGTTTATTCGGTTTCTTCTTCCGGAACTGTTTCAGAAGTCTATAAGCTGAGTGATGAGGAAAAGAAAATCGGCTACATCTATGGGATAAGGGTTGATGAAAACGGCATTCTCTCCTATGATCTCTACCAGCACAAAGCAAACAGCAGTCCGGTTTACAAACAGTCGCGAACAAAGAATCTCAACGGCGGAGCGGATCTGACCGGAATCAGATTCCCGAATTCTCTGCTTACCGTGCATGCCGGGGAAACCACTCAGCTGAGTGTGGATCCTCAGCCTGCCAACGCGTTCTGGGACAGTCTGACCTGGAGCTCCGACAATACGTCCGTTCTCAGAGTGGACGCCAATGGTGTTCTCTCCGACTGCGGTGTTGCCGGAACTGCCGTGATTACGGCCACCGCGAAGGCTAACGGCAAGACCTTCACTGCGACCTGCAAGATATCGGTACGTGTGAATGCGGTCACATCGATCAGGGCAGTTCTTGCAAGTTCTGAGATACCTGCCGGTTCCTCCGCAAGGATTACCACTACGTTCAGCCCGAGCAATGCGACCAATCAGAATCTGCTCTATGAAACAAGTGATGCCGGAATTGCGACGGTATCCGCGGATGGTGTGGTCACAGGCGTAAGTGCCGGTACGGCAACGATTACGGTAAAATCCGCTGAAAAACCCACGATTACTTCCAAGGTAACTGTCAAGGTAACCGCGGCAGCGATTCAGCTGACCGGAATCAAATTCCCGTCCAGTGAACTGTCTCTGGGCGAAAGAGATACCATCCAGCTGAGTGTGGAACCTCAGCCAGCCAACGCAGTCTGGGAAAAACTGAACTGGAGCTCCGGGAACACGTCCGTTCTCAAGGTGGACAGCAATGGCATGATCTCCGGATGCGGCGTTGCCGGAACTGCCGTTGTTACGGCAACCGCGATCGCTAACGGCAAGACCTTCACTGCGACCTGCAAGGTGACCGTACGGACGGTTGCCGTCACATCGATCCAGTCGGGTCTTGCGGATTCTGAGATCCATGTCGGCTCTTCTTCCCGGATTACCACCACTTTCACTCCGGCGGACGCGACCAACCGGAATCTGCTCTATGAAACAAGTAATGCCGGAATTGCGACAGTGTCTTCAGATGGAACCGTGACCGGCGTGGGTATCGGCACGGCGACCATTACGGTAAAGTCCGCGGAAAAACCCACGATTACCTCAAAGGTGAGTGTCAAGGTTACCGCGGCAGTCATTCCGCTGACCGGAATCAAATTCCCGAATGTTCTGATGACTCTGGACGCTGATAAAACCGAGCAGCTGCGGGTGGAACCTCAGCCTGCCAACGCAAGCTGGGACAAACTGACCTGGAGCTCAGAGAATCCATCCATCCTCAAGGTGGATGCCAACGGCGTGATCTCCGGATGCGGTACTGCCGGAACTTCCGTGGTTACGGCAACTGCGACTTCCGGCGGGAAGACCTTCACTGCGACCTGCAAGGTATCGGTGCGTGTGGTCGCGGTGAAATCGATCCAGTCCGTCATCGCGGATTCCGAGATCCTTGCCGGTGCTTCCACTCAGATCACGACCACATTCAATCCGACCAATGCGACCAATCAGAAACTGATCTATGAAACCAGTGACGCCAGGGTTGCGACCGTTGACCAGGCCGGTATCGTAACGGGCGTGGATGGCGGTACGGCAACGATTACGGTGAAGTCCGCTGAGAAAAATACGATTACTTCCAAGGTAACTGTCAAAGTACTTGCGTCGGTTAAAAAGATCACCATCAACAAACCGGCGATGGATCTTACAACTGGCAGTACAACTCCTCTTTCAGTGAGTTTTGAGCCGGCTGATGCCGAAAACAAGGAACTCACCTGGTCCAGCAGTGATACCAGCATCGCGACCGTCAGCCAGAATGGTGAGGTGAAGGGCATCAAAGCCGGAACCGTCGTGATTACCGCTGTTTCCAAAGCGAATCCGGCAGTCAAAGCCTCTCTTTCGATTACGATCAAAACCCCGACTCTCTCAGGAATCAGCTTTGAGGTCAGCCGGGCGAATGTTGCGGCGAGAAAAACCCTGCAGCTGAAGGTTCTCCCGACTCCTGCAAGCATGTCACTTCCGGATCATATGGAGTATTCTTCCAGCAATGAGAAGGCAGCGACTGTCAATGAAAACGGGCTTGTGACCGGTGTGGGCAGCGGAATGACTGTGATCACGGTGAAGGCCGGCGGGTTCAGCGCATCCTGTGAGGTTGTAGTATACGACAATCAGATTGTTGTGGAGGTGCCGGAATCCGAAGATGGATTCACCTACAACGGCGCCGCTCAGAAACCCGCGGTGGTTGTGATCGACGGCGGCAGAACGCTTTCCAAATCCGACTATACGGCTTCCTATAAGAACAATACCAATGCCGGAACCGGTGTCATTACGATCAAGATGAAGGGCAGCTATCAGGGAAACTATGAGCGCCCGTTCACTATCGCCAAGGCAGATGTTTCTGATGGCGGAATGCGGATTGACAATACGGAGCTTGCCCATACCGGAAAGGTTCTGAAACCGAAGCTTGCGTTCTACTGGTGCGGCAAGAAACTGAAGGAAGGTACGGATTACAGACTGACTGCCGGTTTCTCTCAGCCGGTTCAGGAAGTCGGTGTGTATGATTACACAATGACCGGAATCGGAACCAACTTCAGGGGAAGCAGAACGGTCAGCCTGTATGTGAAACCAAAGGCTGAAGTGACCAAGCCAATCGCAATTACATCCTGTCATATGACGGTCAGTTCTCTGACGTATGACGGAAACCTCAAAACCCTGGATAAAAACACGCTGAAGTTTACAAACAAGACAACCGGCAAAGTGCTTGAAGAGGGTAAGGACTATGTGATTGTGGAGTCGAGTTATACGAACAATCTCAATGTCGGTACCGCCTCTGTCACAGTGACCGGCATCGGTGATTACGGCAGTTCCAAGAAGGTTTCCTTCAAGATCGAACCAAGCAGGAAATCCATACCTGCCAGTCAGGTGACGGTCAACTATGGCAATGATGTACCGTATGCCAAGGGAGGCGCGACTCCGGTTGTGACCGTTGCGGGGCTTTCCGAAGGTACGGATTTCAAGGTTAAATATGCCAACAATAAGGCGGTCGGAACCGGATCGGTTACCGTCACATTCCTGAACAACTATAAAGCAGTTCCGGCGGTTTCCAAGAGTTTCCGGATTGTCCAGCAGGATCTTGGCAGGGTTGACGGCTATGCGAAGGATCTGACTCTCGCAAACACTTCTGCCATCATCAAAGCCGGAAAGTTTATCAGTAAGCCGGTACTGGTTGATCTGGATGGTAAAACACTCAAGGCCGGTACGGATTACAGCAATACCATCCGGTATTATGAGTACTTCCCGGCAACGGGTACGACTTCATCTGTCGAACTGGGATCTTCCACAATCGCCAAATACAATATGTACATCAAGGCGGTTGTGACCGGTACCGGTTCGTATAAGGGAACGAAGGAAATCATCTATCATGTGGTTCTGAAAACCGGTGATGTCTCCAAAGCGAAGACATCCGCGATAGCATCACAGGAGTATACCGGCTATCCGATCGAACTTGATTTCAGCAGAATCACCGTCACAGTCAGTAACAGGAAGCTGACTCTGGATAAGGATTACAGAGTGCTCTACTATATGAACAATACGAAGAAGGGCACGGCAAAAGTAGTCATTCAGGGAATCGGAGACTATGGCGGAATCAAGACCATATCCTTCAAGATTGTCGGAAAGAGCATCCTGTCGTATATTCTGAAATGAAGTCAGGACGTCTGAATCAGAAAGAATCGGAATCTTCCGGTTCTTTTTATATGCCCTGGCATTGTCAGTTTTCAGAAGATTCGGTAGGTTAAATTCCAGGAAGTCAGTTTATAATTTCTGAAAAGGAAATGTGCATATGAAGGTAATCAGATCTGTTTCAGCCCTTATTCTGTCCGTGCTGCTTGTCGTCAGTTCGTTTCATGTATCCGTATCTGCGGAAGAACCTGCGGAGGATCCTTTTTCAGAACAGGAGAGGACCCCTGCAGAGATGGAGGAGGAGCCATCATCACAGACAGAACCTGAATCTGTTTCAGAAGAATCAGAAAGAATACAGGAAGAGACAGAAACAGAGAGTCCGGAAACAGATCCGCAGGCGGAGATCCCTGAAGAAGAACCTTCTGATGATGAATCTATGGAAAACAGTCCGGAAGAGATGCCTTCTTTGGAATCCTGCGAACCTGATGAAGATCCTGAAAGAGACAGGGAAAGTGAGATCGAGGTTTCTCAAAGCGATCGAACCGGCCGGAAAGAGATTCTGAATCATGGAATGGAAGAGGTCATTGAAGAGCTGCAGGAAGGAACGGATTACGAGGCCGGAGAGCTTGTGCTCTATACCTCTGATCGGGACTATGCGGAAAAAACGGCAGAGATCTATGGCGGGGAGCTCTCCCTGTTTCATGACGGCATCGCTGTCATTACGGTTTCAAAGGACGCAAAAGAGCTTGCCCTGCAGTCATTAAAGGAGGATACTCTTCCGCTGGTGGAACTGAATTATCTCAGCGCCATTGATCTTCCATCCGGGGAACCGTCCGAAGAAGGGGCTGGAGTTCTCGGCACTGTCATTCCAAAGGAAAGACTCTGGGCGGACTGGGTTTATGATGTGTTTCCTTCTCCGGATCCGTATCTTCTGAATCCGGACCGAGCGGAATACCAGTGGTTTCATGAAATGATCGGTACGTATTCCGGATGGAATGCGACGATGGGAAGCGATGCGGTCACGGTCGGGGTGATTGACTATTCGATCTATGCGGATCATGAGGATCTGGCGGGCCGGGTCATGAGTGAAGATATCGGATGCGGGTATTATCTTGGCTCGGGACATGGGACAATGGTGGCCGGGCTGATTGCGGCTGCGGCTGATAATGGAAAGGGCGGTGCCGGCATCGCTCCGAAGGTCAATCTTCTTTCCATCAATATTTTCAAAAATACCGCGACCGCGAAGGCTTCGGATATCTATACGGCGATCATACGGGCGGTTGACAAGGGTGTGGATGTGATCAACTTCAGCGTCGGTTCAAACCGCTACAGCTGGACGGAGGAAATGGCGGTCAGCTACGCGTGGTCGCACGGTGTTCCGCTGGTCGCGGCCTGCGGAAACAACGGCACAAACAATCAGATGTTTCCGGCGGCCAGTGACAAGGTGATTGCCGTAGCGGCAGTGGACCGCAACGGCGCGGCCGCGAAATTCAGCAACTACGGCCCGTGGATTACGGTTGCGGCACCTGGCACGGAGATCTACAGCACCTCTGCCACATGGTACAGCCAGCAGTCCGACTATGCCGTCAAAAACGGAACCTCTTTCGCGGCGCCTCAGGTAACCGGAGCGCTTGCCCTGTACATAAGCAAATGCGGCCATCTGAGTCCCTCTCAGGCAATCAGCCTGCTTCAGAAAAGTGCGGTACCTGCCGCTTCTGATCAGCTGGGAGCCGGTATTCTGAGTATTGAAAAGATGTTTTCGGCCAGCACTTCGCCGGTTTCCATTCATGTCTTCAACGTGAGCGACGAGGAAGTGTCTGATCTCAGAACGCCTCTGCAGGAGGGCAGCTATCTTACGATCGAATCAGAAAGTCCCGGAGATCAGGATCTGATCCTTTATACCCTTGATGGAACGGCTCCGGCGATCAGGGAAGGGGAAGTCATCCGGGGAACTGTCTATGAACCGGGAAGCAGAATCTCCATCGATTCCTTTCTGAAAAACGCCAGGGTGACCATTACGGCGCGTTCCATCAGCTCTCTTGGAGCGGCGGGGAAAAGCACTTCTCTTTCTGTGTATACACCTGTGCCCGCGCCTGCGGAAAAAAAGATCCGGACGGTCGCGCTTAACGAGAAAAGCGCCGAGCTTTCCCTGGGAGGGGGACAGAAGGAAGTCACTCTTGAAACATCCATTCTCAGAAATACGGACGGGACAGATGTGGATCTCGATTCCATCGCGCATCAGTGGGTCTCTTCCGCTCCTTCGATTGCAGGAGTGGATGAGGCAGGTACTGTTACAGCTTTGAAAAAGGGCAGTGCCGTCATTACCCTGAAGCTTCTGGATGGATCGCGTAAAACTGCCTCCTGCCGGATCACGGTCCATCAGTATGCGGAAGAGATCGTAATCAGCGGCCAGAATTCCATGAGTCCGGGAAGCAGGGCGCAGTACAGAAAGACCGTACTTCCTTCTTCCGCTGACCGCAAGGCGGTCACATGGACGATCAGGGAGGAGATCGAAGGGATTCACGTCAGCGTTACCGGTATCGTCACGGTAAGGAAAACGGTTGCGCCGGGAACGGTATTCACTCTGCAGGCGGCCGCGAAGGATGGAAGTGAAGTCATCGGCACAAAGGTCATTGAGGTGACACCGAAGGCTTCTTCGCTTGTGATTCACAGCGATGATCCAAGAGCTGTCTACGATAAGAAGGGAGTGCTCGCAAGCGCGGTGGTCTTTACATCGGATCTGAAGGACAGCGGGCATCCAGAACCGGACAATGAGCTTCAGCTGACCAGCGAAATCACAGGAAACACAATCCCGCCGCTCTGGACCAGCAGTAATCCGAAAGCGGCGATTGTGGATCAAAGCGGAAAAGTAACCGGGATCGGGAAGGGAACTGCTGTCATTACCTGCAAGGCAATGGATGGATCCGGGAAAAAGGCAAAGGTAACCGTGTCGGTCCGGGTGCCGGTATCAGGAATCCGCTTCGCTCTTGGCAACTATACGAATGTCGCAGTCGGAAGGAAACTGAAGCTGAGCAGTCATATCGGGTTTGGATCTGCCTATGGCACTCCGACAGTAAGGAAAGCAACGTATGAGATCACAAAGGTACTCTGTACGGGCGGATATGGAACCCGGGATATTACAGGACCTGTATTACAGGACCAGTCGATTCGGATCACGGGCGATACCCTTTCGGTAAGAAAAAGCCTGCTGAACCACGCGGATCCTGAAGAAGAAACCATCTCGGTTACCGTAAAGGCGGTTTGTCAGGACGGTACCGGGTTTGAAACTGAAGACATCCTCAGGGTGACGCCGGTTCTGCAGGGCTTCCTCTTTGATCCTCCTCAGGGAGGGTATTATGAGTGCAGTCCCGACAGCACTTCCAACGCGGTACTGTTTTCCCAGTATTCCCTGCGCTATCAGCTCACTTCCAGCAGACCGGGCATTGTCGGAGGCGTGATTGATTACGACAGTGCATTTCAAACCACATTCTCCTACCGGAAAAACGGCAGAACCGTCACGGTGGATGGCTATGGCTATCTGGTGCGCATCTATACCTATCCGGAAAAGACAGGGACGGCAGTCCTGACAGTAAAGGCGCTGGATGGCAGTAATCAGACCGCAAGGCTCAGGGTAAAAGTAGAATGAACCACAGGAGGAAGGCAGAAAGTTGCCTTCCTTTTTGGTGTATAATCTGTGGAAATGGAACGAATAAAAGGGTATTTTCAGCTGTGCAGGGCTTGTTTCCTTCAGCCGGTTCTCGATCTTTATCTTGCGGTTCTCGGGTTCGGGCTTTCTTTGTATCTGTATGACGGCTATTATGGGATTTCCTATGACAAGTTTCTTTTCTGGAGGAAGTATTCGATTCTTTTTCTGATTCTGAGCACTGCTGCGCTTTTGATTCAGGTCCTGATGAAGCACAGATCGCTTTCTTTGGAAAAGATCCGGGCCGTATTGAAACCGGACGGTACGGACCTCTGTATGGGCGTATACGCGGTTTTTCTGACGCTGTCCTATATCAAGGCCATTGATCAGAAAGAAGCAGTCTGGGGAACCTTCGGCTGGCAGATGGGCTGGCTGACCTTTCTGATCATGATTGCCTGGTATTTCATGTACCGGAAATTCTACCGCTGGCATCCCGGCAGTTTTGTACTGATCTGTGCCGGGGGAGTACTGGTCAATGGAATCGGGATCCTGCAGCGCATGGGCCTGGTGGAAATCAGCCATGGGGCAGGAGAAGGCATGTATCTTTCCACGATTGGAAATATCAACTGGCTGGCCGGCTATCTTTCTGTCATTGTGCCGGCAGGCATGGGGTTTTTTCTTGGCATGAAAAAGGAAAAAAGATGGATCACAGTCCTATTCAGTGTGCTTCATCTGATCGCTTTTGTTTCTCTTCTTACCAACGGGTCCAATTCCGTCTATCTGCTGTTATTGGGGGTGCTTCCGATTCTGTTTCTGCTTGGCATCAGCTGTCGGCAGTCATTTCAGAGAATGTGCCTGATTCTTGTGATGTTCGGCTTTGCGTGTGAGCTTGTGCATCTTTATATTCTGACGGGGCCGCCGGTAAGCTTTTATGCGGGAAACGAGGATAATTACGGGCGGTTTCTGATTCAAGGTCATATCGGTCTATGGATTGCCCTTGTCTTTGCCGGGGCGGATCTTACCCTGGGAAGGTGGATGGAGAATGGAAAGCTGACGCTGAAACACTATGAAACCGTATTCGGGGCAGTGATTCTGGCAGGGGCTGCAGGACTTGTGATTTTTACGGCACTGCAGGTTTTCGACCTTCTGCCGCTGCAGACTTCCTGGGGAAACAACCGGGCAGCTTTATGGAAGGTCGCGTCCCTGATGGTTCGGAAACTTCCGTCTGCACGGAAACTTTATGGCGTGGGAGAGGACTGTTTCGCACAGTATCTGATCAATGAAAAGGAATGCCGGGAGCTTCTGATTAAAATCTATACCGCGGAAAAAGTGACCAACGCCCACAGCGAATACCTCACGATGCTGGTAAATACCGGGCTTTTCGGTCTGATCTCTTTTCTTATGACCGTGGTTTCTGCGGCAATGAAAGCCCGCCTGTCCATCCGCAGTGAAACGGAAATTGAAAGCATGTGCGCACGGGTGAAGATCCTGATGCTTGCGGGCGTACTGGTTCATTTTCTGGTGAGTTTTCCGCATATTATGTTACTGCCGTATGTATTTGTTCTTCTCGCGGCGTCCGGGCCGGATGAAAAAGCGAAGACGAAGAAAAAACAGCCATGAATCCACGGCTGTCTGAAACGTTTACAGGGTATTATGCACAATATGTAAATGTTGTGTTTTTATTTTGAAATTATTCAAAAAGACAGGGCTCTTTTCGGCCATAAAGGGTACAATATTACTCATAAACAGAAGAAGGGGGTAATTCATGAAAAAACTGTTTATCAGTACGCTGTCCTTACTGATGTTTTTTACCGCGATTGATCGCGGCATGATCAGTATTGTGGCAGAAGAAACGGAATCGGATGTTCTCTCAGGCACCGAGCTGCCTGCGGAAACAACATCAGAAGAAGAGATTCCGACAGAGGAAACACCTGCTGAGGAGTCGGAAGGTGAGAACACTCCGACAGAGGAAACACC
>CAMNFS010000051.1 GCA_946537255.1 uncultured Erysipelotrichaceae bacterium | reverse complement strand
ACCGCTGACCCTCTGCTTGTAAGGCAGATGCTCTCCCAACTGAGCTAAACCTCCACGTGTTTTAGGCGCTCACTAAATATAGCACAGGGGTATGGCTGAGTCAACGAAATTTTTATCGTTTTTTTTGAAGCTTTCACGCACTCTCTTGATTCTGTCCGCTTTCAGGGCAGATATGAAGAACGACAATCTCCGGATTGTTGAACAGACGGGGAATGCGGTGATAATGACGGACCAGACCGCGGCTGACAATCATCTTCCCCTCGCCCACCTCATGCACACCGGAAATATATTTCGGAAGGAAGCCCTGGCTTGGCGCCATCACGCCGATCCGGGTGCCGGGAATGCACCACTGTCCGCCATGGGCATGGCCGCAGACAAAATAATCCGCATGGATCTTCCGATACAGATCGATCCAGTCCGGCTTATGGGAGAGAAGAATGCGCAGGTGATCCGTGTGAAAGATGCGGTTGACCTCTTCCGGACTGTATTCCCGCATTTTATAACGGCAGGATATCCCGCCGATTTCCAGCAGGTTCCCTCTTACGTTTACTTCTTCGGCCTCTTCCCTCAGCACCGTGACGCCTTCCTGCTGAAATTTGCAAAGCAGCTCGGTAAGATCCCAGCGGTACTGTTCATGGTTGCCGGTACTGTAATACATCGGGATGCCCTTGAGTTCCCGGAAGAAAGCCAGGGTATGATCCTGATGGTCATGTTCCTCCGCCATATCGCCCGGCATCAGAATCAGATCCGGATGAAGATCACGGATTGTTCTTACAAGCTCCGCGCGGCGGTTTTTCGGGGCGTCGTTGTGAAGATCCGAAATCAGCACCAGTGTCACATCGGACTGAAGTTTCGGACTGCTCAGTTCATAATGAACCGTATCGGTTTTATAAGGCAGGCCGGCCACCGCTCCCGCAAGCGCGGACGCAGGCAGACCCAGAAGCCATTTTTTCATCGTCATGGCATTATTCTGAATCAAAACCGGAAGAATTTCCAGTCATGTTATCTTTTCCTTCCCGTTAAAAAACCGGAGTTGTCACAGACTCCGGTTTTTCGAAAAACTGCATGTTCTGAATCAGTCAATGACCATGCGGGCGCATCCGTAGATGCCCGCGTCATTTCCAAGCGTTGCCAGAACAATTTCCGGCTTGTTGGCAGAAAGATTGGTGTATTCGTTGAAATACAGCTTGATGAGGTTCAGAAGATACGCGCCGGCCTTGGATACACCGCCGCCGATGACAAAGGCTTCCGGATCCACGACATAGGCAACCAGCGCCAGATTCCATCCGAGGTATCTGCAGCAGGTTTCCATGGTATCAATCGCGAGCTTGTCTCCTGCCTTGGCACAGTCACAGACATCCTTGGCAGTAATGGCATCTCCAAATTCTCTCATTTTGGAAGGAAGGTCGGATTTGGCGAGATTCCTTCTGGCTTCCCGGGCAATCCCGGTCGCGCTGGCGACCTGTTCGAGACACCCTCTGCCGCCGCAGTTGCAGAATTCCTTCTCGTCTTCCCGCATATGCATGTGTCCGATTTCGCCGCCCAGTCCATGCGCTCCGGAAACGATCTTTCCATCAACGATAATACCGCCGCCGACACCGGTCCCAAGGGTCACCGCGACGATGGACTGATGGCCTTTTCCGCCGCCCATCCACATCTCGCCAAGGGCAGCCACATTGGCGTCATTTCCTACCTTGCAGGGAATCGATCCGCCCATAAGAGCAGACATTTCCCGGGCCGGATAGATCTTGTGCCAGCCAAGATTGACGCATACCGAAACATATCCGTTGGGTTCAACCGGACCCGGAACGCCAAGGCCGATGCCATGGATGTCATTGGCAGTCAGGCCATGGGATCCCATCTTTTTTTTCAGAGCTTCCGCCACATCCGGCAGAATGTTTTTGCCGGCTTCCGCCTTGCGGGTGGGCACTTCCCATTTGTCGATCAGCTCGCCGCTGATCTTGAACAGACCGCACTTGACCGTAGTACCGCCGATGTCTACACCAACACAATAATCACTCATGTCATTTCCTCCTGATGATCGTGACTTTCAATTCTCTATGTTCCATTATAGTGATCCAAATATCTTTTCAGCAAGCGCATTCTCTCTGCCAAGATGATATAATCGATACTGTTATGAAAATCGCATATCTGATGTATTCCGGAAGAAAATACTATGACATCGTTCCGGTCTGCAGAAAACTCGCAAGACAGGGTGACCATGTCTTCATTATGGTGTCAGATGAAAAGGCAAGAGACGAGGTAACGGTTGCGGTTGCCGGCAACCGCAGAGTTCATATTTCCCGCAAGCTCGAGTTTGCCCAGGAAGGCGACATGAGCCTGCCGAGAGGAACGCTGCTTCAGATGCGGGATGCCTTTGATCTTGAGGATCAGACATTTGATTATTTCATCAATCTGAGCGAAGGGATGCTGCCGGTAAAGACAAGGGATGAGATTGTCTCCTTTCTCCAAGAGAATCCCGGTGACTATTACTACATAGACCGCTCTGAAAAGGAGGATCCTTCGCTTCGGACCAAGACGCTCAAATACTATACCTATACCAACATGCTGCTGTTTCCCACCAGCCGCTGGATCCGCTTCAATACGAAAGTGGCCGCGAATTTTCTGAACCTGCTCGGTGTCCGCAGAAAACTGGATGAGGAAATTCTGATCGGCAGTCCCTGGTTTATTCTGACCAATGAAACAGCCAGGGTGCTTGCGGAAAACTATGCCTACTGCAGTGAGAAGTTCAAGCTGTCATGGTATCCGGAAGAACAGGTCTACGCGATGATGATCAACCGCTTTCTTCCCAATCATCCTCACTTCAACAAGGATCTGAGAGTCGTCGGTCCGGATGGTTCCTGGAAGGAAGGCCAGGGCGCAAGAGCCCTGAGTGAAGAAGTGCTGAACGCGCATCCGGAAGCGCTGTTTGGAGGGACCTTCTTTGATTCGGACAATGAGGAGCTCTACCAGCGGATGCTCGAGAAATACAACGAAGGCTTCCAGAAGGCAGCTGAAGAAGAAAAGGAAAAGGAACTGACCAGCGACGAGTTCAACGATTTCGTTGATCATCTGAGCCGGAAATAAGGAGGAGTTATGGCAAGAATCTCCAACGCGGAACGCGAATCCATCAAGCTTGAAATCGCCGAAGAAAATGTCATGCTGCAGAGAGTGAAGCGCTATGTACAGTACGGCGGCGTGATCTTTCTTGCGTCCATCGCAATGCTTCTGACATTTTTCAAGGATGATACCGGTGCCGCCAGGATCATCACCATTATCATCGCTGTGATTTCCGGTCTTTTCACAGCCTTCAGCTATCTTGCCTACCGCAGCGGCAGAAAGCATGTGCTGAAGAACATCAATTACCTGGACGAAACCAAATAACAACAGCCGCTTCCCGCGGCTTTTCTTTATCCAAAGATCCGGCATGCAGGTACCCCTGAAATAAAGAAAAACTCTGCCTTGGGAGATTAGACAGAGTTTTCTTTTCAGGTTCAGTTCTGTTCCTGTCAGACAATCTTATTCGTAAGACAGTCCCGGATCGAATACGCCAATGAGAACACCGACGATCGCGATCAGGAGCATAAGGCCCATGACCTTAACAGCAGACATCTTCTTCTTGGACATGAGGTACCAGCAAAGCAGTACAAACAGCATTGTCACAACGCCCGGGAAAGCGCCATCCAGGTTGTTCTGGAGGGAAACTTCACCGAAACGGAGAGATGTTGTGATGTTAACCCAGGATGCGGACATCGCACCAACGATGACCTGTCCGAGGAGAACTGCGGATTCACGTAATGCAGTAGCGCGGTCACCAACGATGACTTCGACAGCATTTCCACCGAGTTCATAGCCCTTCATGTAAATCGTTCTCTGGAACCAGATGGAAGTAGCATTCCAGACAATGATGTAGAAGAGAATACCAGCGACGGAACCGCCATTGGAGAAACCAAGAGCGATACCGAGGAGGATAGGAATGTAAGTACCAACGATGAGGGAGTCACCGATACCAGCGAGCGGGCCCATGAGACCAGCACGGATACCGTTGATCATTTCATCATCGATGTCGCCTGCGCCGTTAGCGCGAGCTTCTTCAAGACCAGCTGTGATACCGACAACGATCGATCCGATCTGCGGCTCAGTGTTGAAGAACGGCGAATATGTACGGAGCTTTTCCTGCTGCTCTGCCTTATCGGAATAGAGTTCCTGGATAATCGGGAGCATGGACCACATGTAACCGAATGTCTGCATGTGTTCCTGTGTGAAGCAGGTCAGGTTTCCATAGAACCAACGCCAGAAGGACTTGTTTAACGTTGCCTTCGTTACTTTCTTTTCAGCCATTGTTAAATATCCTCCTCTTCATCATCAACAGCAACTGCGCCGCCCTTCTTAGCTTCGAGGGCGTTCATCTTCATCTGGAAGTTAATCAGAGCGAAGACTGCAGCTACGCAGGTAGCAGCGATCAGGGTGAGACCCATGGAACGTGCGATTGTGAAACCGAAGATGAAGTAAATCAGATCGGTCGGCTTCGTAACGACGGAGTTGAGCAGGATGCCCATTCCGACTGCCGGCAGCATGGAACCGACTGTGAAGAGAGCCTTCATATACCAGGAATCCATCGGGAGTGCTTCACGGAATGTGTAAACAGCCTGGGATCCGAAACGGTTGATCAGCATGACCGGGATGAAGGAGATAACAAGGTGCGAGATGATCGGCATCCATGTTTCAACGGCTGTCAGGATCTTGAAGTTGCCCTTGTCGAGCTCAGCCCATCCAATGTGCTGCCAGATGAGGTTCATGACAGCTGTTCCGTAGAACTGGACAGTACCGACAGTACCTACGAGAGCGCCCATTGCGCCGGCAATACCAGCTGCTTCTGCGCCGCCGAGATCCAGTCCCTGGCTCTTAGCGGTTACATATGCAAGAGGAATACCAATGTAGGAGACAGCGCGGAGGTCAGCAGCAACTGTTCCTCCGGGAGTAACTAATGCAATGTAGATAACCTGCATCGGAATCGCGATCTGAATGCAGCCCTTGACGTCGCCCATGATAAGGCCAACGAACAGGGACGCGATCAGAGGACGGTTCAGAGTGTAGTTACCAACTGTTGTACCCAGGCAGGCGATGGTAGATGCCGCTAACATCGACATGATACCGAGCATGGCAGCCTGGAACCAAGTAATTGTCATAATCCAAACCCCTTTCAGTTAATGACATTTGTACTTTATCAAATCCTGTTAAGACTTTCTCCCTTCCATCCTGACAGGTTTTGACCATGAATCAGACAGTCAGTTCTCAGTTGTAGCCGAACTGACCACGGAACTTCGACCATTCACCGATTGCGGTTTCACGGACAAGCGCGAATGTGATCTTGTAGCCCTTCTTATGGATTCTTTCCAGAGCATCAGCCTCTTCCTGCGTGATGGACTGGTTGTTTCCGAGCTTCACAGCTCCCGGACGGTCGTTGCACGGGCCGATGATGAGTTCCTTGACATCATTCGGAACAAAGCCGTGGTCAACCAGAATCTCAGCCATGTCGATCGGGTTCTTTGTGATCAGGAAGTAATGCTTCGGGCTGTCATAGACCTTCTTCATGTTTTCAACGAAGTGCTCCATCGTCCAGATGAAGACCTTCTTCTCTGTCGAAGCAACGAAGCTCTGCTTCAGAACAGGTGTGGTCGCAGCCTTATCATTGACTGCGATAATGCCGTCGCAAGGATATTCCTTGGACCAGCGGGTGATGATCTGACCGTGAATAATACGGTCGTCAACACGCATAAATGTGATCATAACTGTTATTATCCTCCTTACTTATGATTACACTGCTGTGTTACTTCCGAAAATCAGATGTCGTCGTCAGCGGCTTCCTCGGCAATGGCCTTGAACTCGCTGACTGCGTTCTGCGATTCGCTGAGGATTGCGGCGGTAAGCGCATCCCTGTCATCCATCGCATCCTTCATGATCACTGCCGTCATCGCCATCGGCATGTTCATGCCGGTCAGAACAATCGCGGTGTCAAGAAGATTTCTTTCGCTCAGAACTTCCAGTGACTTCGTCATCGGAGATCCGCCGAGAATGTCACAGAGCAGAATGACCTGGTCTTCACCGGCTTTGATCGGTTCTACGAGCTTGCGGAAGTTTTCCTGAAACTCATCCGCGCTCATGTCCGCGCGAAGATTCGTGCAGAGTACTTCATCCTTCGGTCCTGTCATCATGAATACCGCAGAACGAAGACCCGGTGCGAATTCACCATGGCTGATCATAACTACATATTTCATGTTTTCTCCTCCGGCGGCCATCCGTGCATCCGGTGATTTAAGTCCGCCATTTATCTATGTGTTTATTGTATGCGGTATCGTTTCCAAAAACAACAATTGACATATTGAAATTTTAGTGCTTTTTCTCGAAAACCTTAAATTCCAAGCGCTCTGGTAATCAGCCAGAACAGAAGCGCCGCCACAATCGGAATAATAAACAGGAACGAATAGGAGCCAAGTACCTTTCTTTCCAGCTTCGCCCATCCGGCTTCGTTGAAATAGTACTTTTCATCCTCTGTCCGCACCACCACGTTTTCCTCCATGAGGTTGGCGATCGTATAAGCCAGCACCTGGGTACTGAGCTTGATATTGCGCAGGCTGTCGTATCCGACCGCGTGCTCGGGATCTGTCGCGCCATGTTTTTTCAGAAACTGAATGACGGCCTGTCCGGCAGTCTGACGGCCGCTGACCCGTTTTGTGCTTTCTGACATATTACTTCTTTCCTTTTTTCTCTTTTCTTTCCCTGCGCCATGCTTCATGGGCTTCGTGAATGACCTTGCCCATCTCAGTGGAAAGATCATATTTCCCCTGAGTTGTCGTCAGGGTGACCATACGCTGAATCCCGCGCCGTTTCGGATCCATGGAAACAACGGATTTGAACGGGACAACCGCATTCTCCACCACAAAGGCTTCCGGGCCGATGATGGCGGAACGCTTGACAATCACTACCGCCAGCTGGCCCAGAAGAATCATGCCGATGAAAAAGAAGGCCATCCGGAACCAGGCTGCCTGTTCCATTTCCGGGCGGATCGTGACGATGTTATAGATACAGTAGCCGATCATGAAAACATAGAGTGCCGCCCAGACCCAGAACTGATTGACGGTACGGGCATTTTCCATGCCGTATTTTTCTTTGTAAAGCCTGCGGGCCTGCAGATGGCCGCGCAGGAAAACAAATACATTGTAAAGATAATAAACCGTGTATGCGGCAAAGCCGATTACCAGCAGATAGAAGAATGCCGGTGAATTAAAGAATTCGCTCATCCCCTTTTACTCCCTATGACAAGATATTCTATACCGAACTTTTCTTCCCATCAACAAACGATCCCCGCACATAAGCCCTGAGAATCATGACTTCGCCATGCACCGGCCGAAACCGGATTCTGCCAAGGGTGGAAGGAAGAATGAATGTTTCGGCGTAATGCACTTCAAACGGTTCAAAGCTTCCATCCATGCTTTCTATCACAGCCGCCGTGCCGTCCACAAGATTGCACATGCTCACGGAGCCTTTCAGATCCATCTCCATGGAACTGCGGATGGTATAGCGGCGCGTCTCAATGAATTCCAGCTCATGCAGACCGGTTTTTTCCTCGCTGTAATCCGCGTTTTCAGATATCTTCTCAAAGCGGTTGACAAGATGGTTCCTTACCCATTCCGTCGTGCGGTTCCACTGTATGACATGTCTGCCGTGCTCGATATTGATCGGACGGGGACGGCCATCAAGCCCGACTCTTCCCCAGTCGTAGAGCTTGAAGGTAAAGATATACGGAGTTGCGCTGATCTCAAGAACCATCGCGTTTTTTCCCGAGCAGTGAATGGTTCCGGCCGGAATCAGGAAATGGTCATGCTTTTTCGCCGGAATCCGATTGACATACGCTTGGGCGTCAAAGATGCCGGTTTTCTGCGCTTCCTGCAGAGCATTGATCATTTCCTCCGGCTTCGTTCCGGTTTTTACGCCAAGATACACACAGGCATCTTCCTTCGCGTCCAGAAGGTAATAGCTTTCATCCTGGGTATAGGCCATCCCGAAGCTGCGGTGAATGTATTCGGTCAGCGGATGTACCTGCAGGCTCAGATTCTGTCCTTCCATCGTATCGAGAAAGTCAAAACGGATCGGAAACTCCGCGCCGAAGCGGGCATAGTTCTTTTCTCCAAGCAGAGCCCGCGGCTGATAAAGCGTCAGGTCCATCGCCGGAATCTCAACATCCGTTGTTCCAAACCGCAGAAGCAGAGAATTTTCTTCAGGAACTCCGTCAAATGACCATGCGTAATTCGCCGGTTCCGGATCAAGATTGCAGTGTGACTTCATCCATTGGCCACCCCATACGCCCGGGTCAAAATACGGCACCAGCCGAAACGGCTCATGCGCCGCCTTGAAAAGCGCGTTCCGCAAGGCAGTGCCGGAAATCATTTTCGGATCCGCTTTCGCATTGGTATCGATCAGCCAGTCGATCGTTTCAAGCAGGTCTGCCTTCAGCCGATCCGCCATGCGCCACTCCACAAAATAGCCGCGCTTGTATTTGCGCAGAATATCCTCATCCCAATTGGAGCAGTTGTAGTTTCCCATGCCGGCCCGATAGCGCAGCTGAATCTCCCATCTTGCAAGATCGCAATACACAACCAGATCCGCCCTGGCAATCAGGGAAGCGCCAAACCCATAGATCACCGTCAGTCCTTCTGTCCTGGATACTTCTTTCCTTGCCTTATCCAGGGCATCCGGATCGAAAAAATCCGAAACCGAACCAAAGAACATCCGCCCGAACACCCGGTCGTCCGTAAGCCATGGCTTCATGGCTTCATTCATTTCCGCTTCCCCGAGAAATACGGATTTCATATCCAGAAACAGGTCAGGATTCAGACGCGCAAACTGCGGGATGAGTTCCTCATCCCTTACTCCGGGATAGGTTTCTACCGCGATAATCCGGTTTCTTTCATTCCCGGATGATTGAATCTTCTGAATGATCGCGTCATATCCGCGGATCACTTCCTCTTCTTTTCCCGCCTTGATGTGGGGAAACCGATCATAACTGCTCATATGGAACTACCCGGATTCTTCCTTCTGTTTTAAATACCCGAAACGCAAACGGCATCGCATCCACAGCCGCGTAATTATGCCCGGCACACGGAGGCCAGGTACAGCGGACCCGGAAAAGCGTATCGCCGGTATTGATCAATCGATGCGCATAACTGCCCCTGATATGGTGAATACTCCCGGGGAACACCTTTTCACACCAGCACGTTCCCTGATGGTCCATATACATCAGCAGGCCTTCACCCGCATCCCCTTCATAGATTTCTTCCGCTTCTTCATTCGTATGCCAGTGTCCTTTGGTAAAGGCGCATTCCCCGTTGACAAGAACCGGTTCAATTTCAGTTACTCCAAACGAGAGAGAAGTCGGCACCGCCGGATCCCCGTTGTCACAGGTGACCCGGTAAAGAACCGTTTCCGGATCCATTCCGGATACGTCATAGAATTTTCCGGAAATATCCTTCAGCCGTTTTGTTCCGGTTTCAAGGACAGCATCTTCCCTGACGGAAGAAAAGTCAGCAGTATACGGAGGTTCCGTTATTTCCATGCGCGGCCGCTTTCTGGGTGTTCCGACCAGAATGCGGCCATGTCCTTTCAGAACAAGATCCGGGCTGTCGGCACTGATAAATGCCGAGCGCAGATATTCCAGCGCGATCGTTTCACTGTTTTCCTTTACCGTGAAGTCTCCATTCACGCAGGTAACGGTACGGAAGCTTTCCGGATGCGCCTTCAGCGTATACTCTCCTTCAATGTCATAAAGATCAACGGAATACTCCGCAAAATCAGCGATCCTTCTGATCTTTTCAACATGGTCAAGCGGGGAATGCACGCAGGTCCCGCGCTGATCAAACCGCACCACGTCGAGACTCTTTTCTATATGAAGCTGCCGCTCCTTTCCCTCCGCATCCCTGCGGTGATAGTCATAGAAACGATACGTGGTATTGGAGTTCGTGCCGATTTCCACAGCCAGAATCCCCTTGCCGAGGGCATGGAGCGTGCCGCTTGGCACCAGGACGAAATCGCCTGCCTGTACCGGGATCCGGATCAGCCCGGCTTCAATCGTATCCTTTTCAATGGCCTCAAGAATCTCATCGCGGCTGCTGAACCGGCTGCCTGCCACAAGCTCGGCACCTTCCTCTGCTTCGAGAATATACCAGCTCTCCGTCTTGCCATGATCCTTCTCATGACACATCGCATAGGTTTCACCGGGGTGAACCTGAACGGACAGCGCTTCGCCGGCATCGAGCCATGCGATCCTCAGCAGTTCTTCCTCCCCGAATCCTTTTCCAAGCATTCCTTCGGGGTTTTCTTCCACCAGGGAGGCCAGCGTTCTTCCCTGAAACCTGCCTTCGCTTACCACCGACTGGGCATATGGATGAATACTGATTTCCCAGCTTGTCCCCTCTTTACGATCCGGCCGTCCGCGCAGCTTTGCCAGCCGGTTTCCGGCCCAGATGGTCCTGTCATAGATTGGTTCTGCTTTCAATACACTCATACTTTCCTTCATTTCCAGGCACCGGCATTTTTACTGCCGTGCGCTTATCTGAAATCATACCAGTTATTTTCCGGAATGCGTATTTCCTGCCTGCCTGTGGCGGCATTTTTTTCTGTCTCAGGATCCGTTCCATCTGTATAATTGGTGTGGTTATTACTATTAAAAAAGGAGACAGGCTATGCGCAAAACCAAAATCGTATGTACTATCGGCCCTGCCAGTGAATCAGAAGAAGTGCTCCGCGAACTGTGTCTCAACGGCATGAATGTCGCGCGTCTGAATTTTTCACACGGCACCCACGAGGAACATCTGGAGCGGATCAACCGGATCAAGAAGGTCAGAGAAGAGCTGAACCTTCCGATTGCCATCATGCTCGATACCAAAGGTCCTGAATTCCGGATCGGCACCTTCCAGAACGGCAAGGTCAATCTGCAGGAAGGAGATACCTTCACTTTCACTACCGATGATGTCATGGGAGATGAAACAATTGTTTCCGTCAGCTACAAGAATCTTGCCAATGAGCTTTCCGCCGGAGACCACATTCTTCTGAACAACGCTCTTCTTGAATTCGAGGTTCTTTCAACAGACGGAAGAAACATCACCACAAAGGTTCTTGCGGGCGGTGAACTTTCCAACCGCAAATCCATGAGCTTCCCCGGGAAGCATATGCAGCAGGTATATCTTTCCGAGCAGGACAAGTCGGATATCAGCTTCGGCGTGGCCAATGATGTGGACTTCATCGCCTGTTCCTTCGTGTCCGTCAAGCAGGATCTTGTGGATGTTCACAACCTTCTGAAATCCCTTGGCAAGGATGATACGGTTGAGCTGATCGCCAAGATTGAGAATCAGTCCGGCTGCGACAATATCGATGACATCTGCACGGAGTGTGACGGCATCATGGTTGCCCGCGGCGACATGGGTGTCGAAGTTCCCTTTGAAAACCTTCCGGCGATTCAGAAGGATCTGATTTCCCGCTGCCGCATGCTCGGCAAGCGCGTGATCACCGCTACGGAAATGCTGGAGTCCATGATTCACAATCCCCGCCCGACCAGAGCCGAGACCTCGGACGTCGCCAATGCGGTCTATGACGGAACCAGCGCTATCATGCTTTCCGGAGAAACCGCTGCCGGAGCCTATCCGGTGCTGGCGGTCAGGGCCATGGCTAAGATCGCGGAAGCGGCGGAAAAGAATATCAACTACAAGAAGCGGTTCTATCAGTATGACTTCAAGATCGAAAATGACATGGATGCCATTTCCCATGCGACCTGCACCATGGCCATGGATGTGGAGGCAAGCGCCATCGTTGCCTGCACGATGTCCGGCCGGGTTGCCAAGATGGTTTCAAGATTCCGCTCGCCGGTTGATATCATCGGTCTTACCACCAACGAAAAAACATGGCGTTCTCTCGCCCTTTCCTGGGGCGTAAAGCCGGAGATGTGTGAAGTCGTTCCTTCTACCGATGTTCTGTTCTACATGGCAAGGAAAACAGCGGTGGATTCCATGCATCTGAACAAAGGAGAAAAAATTGTCATTACCGGCGGCGGCACAACCGGCCAATCGGGAAACACGAACCTGATCAAGGTTGAAAAGATCTGAGAACAAGCGCACGGAAGTGCGTTTTTCTTTTTCCGCAGGCAAAAAGAAAACCCTCCGAAGAGGGAATCAGGCGTTTCAGACTGGCTGCTTCTGAGCAAGCCGGTAGACATTTCTCGCAAAATCGACCACCGCGCCTGTATCATTGGCAAGCTTCTTGATTTCGGACGCGACCGCAAGCTCCGCAAGATCCTTTGCGGCACTGGCGACTTCTTCCTTATGGCTTCTGACATAGTAATACGCTGCGGCGGCACTGGCAGCACCGACACCGAGAATCACGGTTCCGGCAATGACCTTCTTTTTGAAATCCTTGCGGGCACAGTTTCTGCACATTTTTCCGATATGATGCGGCGGCAGCTTTTCCCCGCAGACCGGGCAATAGTTGTATTTCATATCCCCAACACTCCTTTTACTGGCTTTATTTTAATGGATTTCAGACAGAAGCACCAGTACTGAATTGCCGGCCCTCCGCCGACGTCCTGCAGGCATGGACTGTATCCGCAAAACAGCGGTTACCGGGACTTCCATCTTCCTGCCTCTTCTTCCGGCTGAAATGATATAGTTTTTTAAGAACAAAGAAGGTATCTCATGAAAGAATTTCTGGAACAGTTCCATACCAGACACTATCAATGGTCAGACTTTTTCCTGTTTACCATGTTGTTATGCATGCTGCTGACAGAGATGGGTCAGCTGATCGGCAGTCTTCTGGTCACTCTTCCCATGCGCGCCGTCACTGATCCGTTCTGGGTAATGTTTGGAGACTACTTCAGTTTTATCGGCATCTGGATCGCGGTCATCTTCGCCATGAATGTCATTCAGCGCAACCGCCCGATGCTTAAGACCCTTGGCCCGGCCATGCGAAACAACCGGATCTCCTATCTGCTTCTTGGCCTTCTGATCGGATTTCTGATGAACGGCCTGTGTATTCTTGCAGCCTGGCTCAACAAGGATATCGCTCTGAGCTTTGCAGGCTTCCAGCCGCTTCCGCTTCTGCTGCTTCTTTTCGCGGTCTTTGTCCAGTCCTCGGCGGAAGAGCTGACTGGAAGATGCTATGGATATTACCGGATCACCCGCGGGTATAAAAGCTGGTTCTTCGCCATTCTTATCAATTCCCTGGTGTTTGCCATTGAGCATATGATGAATCCCGGTGTTTCCTTTCTGCCGCTGCTCGAAATCTTCCTTACCGGCATTTTCTTCGGTCTCTGCGTCCGGTATTTTGACAGCCTCTGGCTTCCGTTTGGAATTCACACCATGTGGAACTATACCCAGAACATCATCTTCGGACTCCCCAACAGCGGTCTTGTCAGCACCTACTCCATCTTCACGCTGGATGCCGCAAATGCCCGTCAGAGTTTTGCCTATGGTCCCTCTTTTGGAATCGAAGGCACGCTTCTTTCCACCGGCCTTCACATTCTCGCATGTCTTATCACATGGTACTTCGGCAGGAAAAGAAAAAGCCAGCCATATGATCCATGGATGGATCTGGAACTTCAGAAGTCTGCTGCCAGTGCCTGAATTGTGTTTCTTCCCGGTCAGAGCATATCTGTAAGGACGTTTCGCAAGTGATTCGATGATGTCTCAGATCTGATATCCTCATGGAAAGACTGCCGCCCTTTACTTCAGACAACAGAAAACTGCCCTGCATGCATGGCCCGGGCAGTTTTTTGAATCAATCGGATGATGCGTCCGTTTTTCCATATCTCAGCTTTGTTTCCCGCAGATCAGGATTTTCTCAGAAACCAGATACTTGCAAGAGCTCCCAGAATTCCAATCACTTCCAGTCTCATCCAATGCATCAGCCGGAAGGAATCACTTGTATCCGGAGAGACACTGCAAAGTACAGACGGGTTGGAAACCGGCACGATTGAAGCGGAAGAGGAGGATTCCTCAGAAGGACCATATGGAGTCGGTACGGGTGTCTTTGGTCTTACCGTGAAGGTCAGAGAAATGGATCCATTGTCGTCAAAAAAGAGCGTGATCGTATGCTTTCCTGCAGAAAGCGTTTCAAGGAAAGCGGGTCCAAGATCAAGAATGAGGCCTCCCTCCTTGATCTGATAGTCCGTTTCCGCCAGTTGTTTTCCATCCACCTCTGCTTTTGAAAACAGATCATAGGAAAGATCATAGCCATTGCGTTTCACTTCAAAGGAAAGGTTTTTACCGCTTCCTTTTTTATAGACAGAACCGTCCCCGCTTACCGCTGAATACTGCGGTTCCTTTGAAAGTCTTTCGATGACGGTGACCGCTTCTTCGGAATGACGGATCTGTTTCAGATTCCGAGTCAGCGTATTTTCATCCCAGGTGATCAGAGAGTAGTGCTGCCGGCCGACACCGATCGAAGAAGTCATGTATCCCGCGTGACCATACGTAAAGCAAAGTGTTTCTTCCTTATACTGCTGTTCTCTGTAACTGATGGGGGATCGGATGATTTCATCGCGCTGCTGAATAAACTCCGCTTCTCCATGGGAATGGTCATGGCCAAAAAGAAACAGAACATCAAGATTATATTTCTTTGCGGCTTCATTGATCGCTTCCGTCAGCAGATAGGAATCCGTAATATTGTAGGCGGCTCCGCCTGTCCAGTCTCTTTCGCCGTCATTGACGACATGGATGCCGGCATGGGTGGAAATCACTGCCAGCGTTTTGGAATCTCTTTTCGCTGTGTTTTCCAGAAATGCCTTCACATCCTCGACTATATGGGCATAGGAATACTCCCCCTGATGAGCCATGGCGTCATAATTGATTCCATAGACAGCTACCTTTTCTGCATACCGGCTGTTTTTTCCATGACTTTCAACCCCTGCGCTTTCACTGTCAAAGATCATCCCATAGCCTTTCATAAAGGTCTCATCTGCCCCAAGGTCAGATTCGATGGTCGCTTCCGAGGCAGCGGCTCCAACCTCATGATTGCCTGCCACATATACCGTATCCAGTCCGCACAGCTGGCCCCTGATCATGGATAGAATTGTATCCTTTGTATATTCATAGGTGATGCCATGGCCGTTTGCCCAGTCACCGGTGCACACAACAAGAGACGGGATTCTGCCATCCGTTTTCTCCATGATTTCATCGATTGCTTTTCCGATTCCCTCAAACTCCATGTGCACATCCGAAAAAGTCAGTATCGAGTTTTCCAGAACTCCCTTGGTGACAATGTAATTGACAGCACTGGAGACTTCCCGGTAATAGACATCCTGAATCTTTCCTGAAACCGTACAGGTCAGAGGATAGACACCCGGTGTTTCAATTGCCTGAAGTTTTTCCTGAGCCGCTTCCGCGCTGTAAGCTTCCGCATCGTCCGAGATATGCCATTGGATTTCCAGTGATTCAAGACCTTCTTTACAGGTGATGGAAGGCTTACGGACGGAATGTTCCGTTCCGATCAGATAATAATCAAACGGTTCAGCAAAGGATGTGATACAGGAATTCAGATACTCTCCATCGGTATAAATGGCTGTCACAGCGGCTTCATTGATATCGGTTGTGCATCCAAACCCGAACGGTGCCGACAGAAAGGCTTCCTGTAATGCCAGTGCTTCCCTTTCCGGATCATCCGGCTCTCTCTGTTCAGTCGATGAATCTGAATCCAAAGTCTCTCCCTCCGGATCCATCTGCAGCTCCTTCTGCCCGCCTTCTTCCTTCGCTGTTTCTTCCGACGGGTTCAGTACCGTTTCTTCTTCCATGTCAGACAGAGTATATGAAGGATCACTCTGCTCAATGTCATCTCTTTTTGTTTCATCCACATGTTCTGATGCGATAATGGATTCCTCATCCAGCCCGGTTTCTGCCGCCTCAAAAATCTCTCCGTCTGTTTTATTCAGAGATTCACCGGATTCATCGATCGTTTTCTCTTCCGGTACAGAAGCTGCGGTCATTCCTTTTCCGGAAAAAAGTACCGGTTCCGTATAGGAAAGATAATAGGTTGTTTCATTGGAGATATAGACGAGATGTTCATTTTCATATTTCCAGCCACCCCCTCTTGGAGGCGGTGCGGGTCTGTTTTCTTCCGGAACGTCACTGTCTCCTGTCGGTCTGCCCTCTTTCGGTCTTCTTGATTCACTGAGCTGCAGTCCCTGATCCGAAGCGGTAAGCGAATAAGCTCCGGTGCTGAGGGAAACGGAATTCTGATCTCCTCCCATGCGGGCTGACGTATGAAAGAAAGCAGAATTCACCGTGCCGAGTGCGTGCCCGTTCACAACAATCAGATAATCCTGTCCGGCATGAAATTCTGTCACATGGTAATACTGCCTGTCACTCAGCGTGATGATTCCATCCTCTGCCTCGACCTCATATTCCTGAAAGGAAGGGACTTCTCCCTCCGCATAGGCGCAGATGGTACCTGAAGAGACAGCGAGCATCAGTCCCTGCAGAAACAATACTGATCTGAACCAGTGATTCCGATTTCTTTTTCCCATAGATATTCACCCAACGACATCAACTATATCCCGCTTTCTTTTCACTTGCCAGAAAAAATCCTCCTTACGTCAGGATTTCAGTCATGTCGTTTACAGAACAGGAAAACAGTCAGGAAGAAAAAGTCCGGAACTCTGAAACTCCCTGAGTACCGGACCGTATTTCATCCTTTAGCTTCTTTGGATCGTGTCATGAAATGTCAGACATCATGTTTTGAAACGGAAGGAATGCCTGATTTCTTTTCTGCGGGCGTGTTATTTCCCATTGGAATTCTC
>CAMNFS010000050.1 GCA_946537255.1 uncultured Erysipelotrichaceae bacterium | reverse complement strand
TTTTAAGGATTAATGCGCTGTGCAATAAAATCCACCAAATTCGGTATTTGGGGGATTTCATGTTTTTTTATTTGTAACACTTCAGAAAAGAATCAAAATTTTCGAGGAGTTCCACATTCCCCGATCGCACAATCCCCGCTATCTTTGCAGCGGTTTGCGCCTGACAGTTCAATGACTTCTCCGGATTAAACGCAATATCTGTAAACGCATCATACTCCAGCATCTTATTCAACAGATCCGGATTGTTTTTCAGTGCCGAATAATACATCCAGTCATAGAATGCTGTTTTCGGTTCTGACGGATAATCGATGCCCTCAAAATGGAATCCGACGATTCTTCCAGAACTTCTCAGCCGTTCATCCCGCTTTGCGTCCTTCGGCGATACTTCCAGAAGATCTGTATATGGCCCGCCTGCTGAGAATACTTTTCAAGCCTGGAACACACATTCCACTGGAATCTTTTTCTTCAGTGACGGAACAACCGTCATCAGGTTAAACGCCGACAACTTTACTCCGAGATCCTGTTCACTCCTGGATGAGATCTCAAGGATCTTTCCGTCCGGATAATACCTGTGGTATTCCCTGTGCATTGCCCGGATGTTCTTCTGGCTCTGTATCTTCGCAAAGCCGCCGTTCCACGCAAAAAATACCGGTATTACACGATAATACGGTTTTGTTTTCGTACTGATAAATATAGCTCTAGTTGCCATATGACTATCGATGATCTACTCTCTGCCGAATCACAATTTGTTGCGCTCAATCATCTCAGAAAGACCCAATCCATCCCATAACACAACTTTTGTCTTCTCAGCCAAATCAATTGCGGATTTCGTAAAATGGCTATTTGTCATGACCACAGCAACATGGCAACAACAGCAGATTTTCAGAAGTTGTGCGATGAGGCAAAAGCATACGGCTTCAAATCTATTGCCATCAATACCTATCCGGTCAGCATCTGCCGCAGAATGCTGGAAAGCTCTGATGTGCTCACCGGAGCAGCCGTTGGATTTCCGCTCGGTCAGATGACGATTGCGACCAAGGCGGCAGAGGCACAGAATTCCGTAAATGACGGGCGCAGGAATTCGACTATGCGCTTAATGTCGGCATGCTGAAAGAACATGACTATGCCTATATTGAAGAAGAAATGAAGCAGCTCACAGCTGTCGCCCGCAAAGCCGGCATCTGCTGCAAAGTGATTTTCGAAACCTGCTTCCTTACCCAGGAGGAAATCATCGAAGCCGCACGGATTGCCGCACGGGTAAAACCTGATTTCATCAAAACAAGCACCGGGTTCGGAACAGCCGGCGCATCGCCGGAAAATGTCCGGCTGATGAAGGAAAACTGCGGCCCGCTGCGTTCCGCTGACATATTCCTGCATGAAAAAAAAGAGCCGGGTCTGTTCCCGATTCTGATCATGCGGATGATTCCTTCAGGCCTGCGGAGCTTCCGGCACTTCTTCTTTGACCTCTTCCGCCGGAATCAGAGGCTCGGTATATTTCGGATTCCTGCCTGCTTTCCAGTAAAAGAAGAACATGAAAACAAATAAAACAAATCCGAGAAAGGCGATCGAAACTGCCGCAACGGCAATCCATTCAGTCAGTTCAAGAACATTCGGATCCAGCATCCAGTCATAGAGTCCGTGCAAAAACAGAGAAATCAGAAATCCTGTTATCTTCAGCACTTTGCTGTTGTCCCGAATTCCTTTGCCGTAAAACCATCCGGTAATAAAGCCGTATCCTGCATGCATGCCTGTAATGCCCCTTACAAACATCTGGATCGGATTTGTAGCAAACGCATAAGCTATGCTTTCAAGCACTCCGAATGCCATGGCAACAATCATAAATGCCGTGATGAAGTCCAGCCAGGACAATCCGCCTGCTTTTTCTTTTTTCAAAACCTTCAGGGAATTGTATCCTTTGGACAACTCCTCGGCAAGTGCCAGCACGATAAAGGCATGGAACAGTCTGACCAGAACCGGATTTGTATTGCGGATTCCGGAAAAAGCTTCAATCAGGTTGAAAATAAACGAAAACAAAAGGGCAAGCAGAACCGTAGGCAATCCTTTCAGCAGATATGCTTTGCATCTTCTTTTCCATTCTTCCCCTGTCCCGGCTTTATTCCTGACAAAGAGAAATAATAATATCATCGGAATCATACTGATTGGGAATGCGATCAAGGCAGCCATATTTCTCTCCTTTCGAAATATCGAAAATCCTTCAGGCATATCTTTCCTCTGAAACATATCCATTGCGGTTCCGATTCAAAAGTCCGGTTCGCACCTGTATCCGGCATTCATTATAAAACGGCAAATGATCAGCAGGCAATTCCTCTTATTCTGACATTCAAGAATGGTTTTCAACGCTTCTTTTTTTCTTTGCTGGATACCCTCTTTCGCATCGGCGCATCGCTTCTTCCGTCCGACGCAATTCCAACCGGCATGATATTCAGTATGATGGCAAAATGAACTGGAAACAAACCGCCGCCGGACAGTTGTTCCGGGCGGTCATGAACAGAATGCTTTTCAGGAGGAGCCTGCATAAATAAACAATCCAAAGTGATATCCTGACCTGCCTCGTCAGCTGAGAGGTCTTGTCATATTGAAACGATTCCCACGCGATTTTCAGTCCATCAGGACAGCCTGTCACCGCTGACGCTGAAGGTATACGACGTCTGCCAGTTCTGAAAAGACCAGACCGAGACCGTTTTTGCGGCGTTGCGGTACATACAGCTGAACTGCGTCCAGGACCTGCCGGCGGCTGTCGTCTGCTCGTTCTGGGCAACGCTCTGCAGCATGACAAGTGCCTCAGCCTCGGTCATCCGTGTTTGGTACGTGTCCGCATCGGTGTCGCGGTGCATCTCGAGCTGACTTGCCAGCGTCGTGAAACGATGGTAGCCGTGTCCGTAGCCGAATCGGTAACGTGGCTCGCCATTCTCGTCTACAAGCCTGACAGCTTCTTCGCGCAGCTTGCCATTTCGATATGAATCAGCGGCATCATCGCTTCCCACGTAGAAATTGGTTACCACGTCGGTCTTGATCACCGACAGCTTGCCGTTGCGGCTCTCAATGACAGCACTGTTGCCGGCGGCGTCAGTCACGAACAGATGACAGCTCTGCCAGTCAGCCGGCTTCAGATCGCAGCTGTTCACGTATTCACCGGCCTCATTGACATCTGCGCAATCGTCAAGCAAGCGCCGCAGCAGAATAGACGCCCCCGCAGCCATCTGCGCCGGTGCATCGCCTTCCTTTATGTCTACCATAAGGACGGAAACCATCAGCCCCTTCTCGTTCATGCCGTCCATGCACTGGTAAGGGAGGGTGTCCAGCAAGTCCACGCTGAAGCCCGCCATTTCAGGACCGCCGCGAGTGAGAAGCGGGTTGTCATCATCGCAGTAGAAAGTGTCCCCCACTGCTATGGTTTCGTATTTTCCGGGCAGAGCGCAATGCAGAATCACATTGAGACCGGTTGGCGTGGGATCATCGGCCGACACCGGATGCAGCTTATCATAATTGCGGCAGGTGAGCGGGGCGCCGTCTAATGTGTGTGTAAAGAACGCCGAGCAGCCGGGCTTGGTTTTGCCGGCATCTTCCAGCGCCTGCAGCACCTCCTGGGAGTAGTAGTCCTTTGCGTAGTCGAGATAGTACAGGTAGCCGTCCTCGTCGAGTCGCCTGAGTTCCCCTTTCGAAGGCCGCCATGCGGCTTCCCCTCCAGCAGTGTCTGATCCTGCATCTGCGCCGGATGAACCCGCTGATGTCTGACCGCATCCGACAAGCACGAGCACGCAGGCTATGGTGAATATGGCTGCGAGCCCATGAATTCTATTGGTTAAATGTGGTTTTATTTTTTCCATGGCGCCTCCTGCAAAGATTTGTAAGGAAGCTGTCCGGCCTCCCTCACATAACATTCTATTGCAAATCATCAGAATATCCGCCCCGGAATTACAGATGAAACATTGTGATTCCTGTTCATTTCATTACAGAGACAATAACCAAAAAGAAATAGATCTTGTTTATGCGCGGGATGGAGAGTTATTCCGCGTCAAAATGAAATCAGGGACTGTTGTTTTCAGCACTTCTGACGTAAAAGGATTCAAACAGCCTGATCAGTCTGGTTTCATTAAAGGAAACCGTGCAATTGTATGCACCGCTGATAAACTTTCAGCCCTTTCTGACGGAACGCTTATTATCCCGGTATCTTCAATGTGAAAAAGACACGAACATGTCCATTCCTGCATGTGTTATGATTCTTTTTTCTCCGGGATATATGATATTTATATTTTAATGTCATATTATGCATATATTGTGTTTATCTCCACAATTCCAATCCCCCTGACTTGCATATAGAATAGTAGTTGATGATCAGTTACGAACCAATGTGGAAAACGATGGAGAAGAAACAGATCTCCCAGTATGAACTGCTTCGTTCCGGGATTGACAATAAAACGCTCCATCATATAAAAAACGGATATCACATCACAACCGGGACCCTCGAAAAGCTGTGTACCGCGCTGAAATGCCGTCCCAATGATGTGATCACTTTTGTGAAGGAAAAATAAGCACTCCCGTGATAGTATAGGAAACGGAGAGTGTTTTTTATTATGAGTCTGGATCTGAAAAGCCTTCTGGAAAAATGGGAATATATACAGGGAGGACTGCTGTTTCTCGATGAAACCGGGGCATGCCCTGAGTTCTCTCTTCTTGCGCTTGGACGCGGAGAACTCCGGTCGTTTATTGCCAGCCTTACCGTTACGGATCTGCGGGGAAAAGAACTGATTGATTATCTGAATCTTCACGAAGACCCCAGGCCTTTTGAAGAAATCCCCGTTTCCCTTCAGTATCTTCTCGATCAGGATCTGGAATGGCTGAAGGAAGAGGGCGGTGATTTTGACACTTCCTACGGTTCGGTTACGATGGCACTTTTCTATGAATCGGTCCGTCAGTATCTTGGATATCCCTCTTCGAAGCCCGGAAAAATGAAGGAATATGTGCAGAAAAGGCTGCGTGAAGTCCTTCCTAAAAAACGTGTTCAATGGTAAACCGCAGCTCTGCGGTTTTTTCAATATAAAAGCAGGAAACGCAGTTCCTGCAGTCTTTGCTTTTTGATCGCTTTCAGCGCGGCTTATAACTGACCGTCCCATTCAGTCTGTCACCGGCATCTCCCGCCGCGGCCGGAATATATCCGTGTTCATCGAGCGGTCCCGGCATGTATTTTGCACAGTAGATTTTTACATCCGGATGCTTTTCCGCGAGCAGCTTCACTCCGACTTCCGACGCGAAAATGCACATGAATTTGATATCGGTGCAGCCGGCTTCCCGGATGAACTGAATGGCCGCGTCGGCACTTCCACCGGTCGCAAGCGCCGGATCCACAATGATGACCGGTCCTTCCGTCACATCCTCCGGAAGCTTGAAATAATAGGTTTTCGGCATCAGCGTTTCTTCATCCCGATACAATCCGACATGACCCACTTTGGCGGTCGGAGACAGACTTCTCAGCCCATCTACCATGCCAAGACCCGCTCTCAGAATCGGAACAATTGTAAAGTCCTTCGCAAGCACCGGAGAATCAAAATCTGAAAGCGGAGCCTGGATATGAACATTCTTGAGCGGCAGATCCTTGAGCAATTCATACCCCATCAGCATTGAAAGTTCCCTGACCAGTTCCGAGAATTCCTTCGATCCCGTATTCACATCACAGAGATGTGTCACCTTATGCGCGATCAGCGGATGTCTGAACTCAACGACGTTCTTCATATAGTCTTCCATCTTCAGTCCTCTTTTCTTTCTGCCTTCCATGATAGTACTTTCCGGTATTACCAGATAAAATATATTTCAGAAAACAGAAGGAGATCACTCATGCGTGTAATACTTGCAAGCGCCTGTCTTCTGGGATTTTCCTGCCGGTATAAAGGCGATCACTGCCGATGTGATCGACTGCTTTCGCTTTCGGAAGATCACATTCTGATTCCTGTGTGTCCGGAACAGATGGGAGGTCTGCCTACGCCCCGGATCCCAAGTGAGCGGGTCAGGGACCGGGTTCTTACCAGAGAAGGAAAGGATGTAACGGAAAACTATCAGAAAGGCGCAGAGACCGTCCTTGCCATTGCCAGACTGAACCATGCGGAATTTGCTGTTCTGAAGGCAAACAGTCCGGCCTGCGGGAAAGGCATTATTTATGACGGAACATTTACCGGAGCGAAAAAAGAAGGAAACGGCGTCGCGGCAGAACTTCTTCTGAGCCATGGCATCCCGGTATATACCGAAGAGGAAGACTGGCCGGCGGAAGAGAAGGAAAAGGAATGATTCCTTGATTCAGGACCATTCCTTTTTTCCGCTCTTATTTCTTCTTTTTCGCTGTGGTTTTTTTCTTTGTCTTCTGGACAGATGGGTCCCTGACCTCAACCTTGCTCATGTTCTTGACATGAGCGGTGATGCCGTCGGTTTCTTCCTCATCCCCGGAAAGGTGACCGTCATTCACAATCAGATTCGTAATGATTCCCATGATCAGCGCGGTCGCAAGAGAAGTGATTTCCAGAAGGGATCCGCCGGTTGCGGTATTGGTGCCGAAGTTCAGAGTCAGTCCGCCGATTCCGGTGACGAAGATTGCGCTGACCACAAACAGGTTGCGGTTGTTGCCGAGATCCACCCGCTTCAGCATCTGCAGACCGGACACTGCGATAAATCCGTACAGAGCGACACAGGCACCGCCCATGACACACTTCGGAATCGTATTGATAATCGCTACGAACGGTGTGAAGAAAGAGAGAATCATACAGCCGGCCGCCGCGGTCGCGATGGTGACGATCGAAGCGTTTCCGGTAATCGCCACACAGCCGATGGATTCTCCGTAGGTTGTATTGGCTGCCCCGCCGAAGAACCCGCCGACGATGGATCCGACGCCATCACCGAGCAGTGTGTTGTCAAGACCCGGATTGGTAATGAGGTCTCTGCCGATGATACTTCCAAGATTCTTGTGATCGGCAATGTGCTGCGCCAGTTCAACAATCGCAATCGGCACGAAGGTAATCGCGATGTTGGAAACAGCTGCCGCATCAATAACGGTATCGGACTTCAGTGCGCTCATGAAAACGAACTGCGGGATATGAAATATGGAGTTGATGTTAAAAGGAACAAACGCATTCCTCAAAGGAGAGAAATCCATGATCAGAAGCCGGTCGATATGGGACACCATACCGATCAGCGTCAGCACCAGAGCCACCGCAAAGCCGGTTCCGATTCCTACCACAAACGGAATCAGCTTGATCATCTTGGAGCCGCGGATGGAGGCGACGACGATTGCCAGGAAGGTGATCACGCCGACCACAATCGTGATGAGACTGTACTCGGATCCCCCGTTGGTTGCCATCCAGGAGGTGGCAGTGGAAGAAAGGGAAAGTCCGATCAGCGCGACAATCGGTCCGATGATGACGGAAGGCATCAGACGGTTGACCCATTTGCTGCCGACAATCCGGATAAGCAGGGCAATGATGACATAGACAAGACCGGCAAGCAGAATTCCGATGATTACCCCCCAGTAACCGTAATTCTGACCAATGATTGCCGCATACGCTCCAAGAAAGGTGAAGGAACTGCCCAGGAAAACCGGGCTTTTCTTTTTCGTGAACGCGATATAGACAAGGGTTCCGATACCTGCACCGAACAGCGCCGCTGAAGGGTCAAAGTAGAGTGTCGTTCCGTCCGCAGTCGGAAAACTTGACATCAGAAGCGGTACAAGAAGCGTCGCAGCCATGATCGCGATCATCTGCTGGAACGCGAAGACCAGTGTTTGTTTCGGTGTAGGTCTGTCGTCGATGTCATACATGAGTTTCATAGTGATTCTATCCTCCTTTGAAGTTCTCTCAGACGGCTTCTCAGAAAAAAAGCCTGCCGCGCGGCAAGATTCTGTACAGAGAAAAAGATGCAGTCAGATCATCTTGCCGGCATCGCTGTGCCGCCTTAAAGAATTCCTAAGTATACTATCACGCCCCTAATTTGATGACAACGGGAATTATGTGAAATTAAGGGAATAAGCATTCTGCTTAGCACTCTTAATGTCAGTGTGCTAAACTGAAATACGCGTAAAGAAAGAAGGAAGATTTTTCGACATGAATAACATAGACAAGCCAAGAAAACCCATGATCTACTATTACGCGATTGTCATGCTTGCAATCATGCTGCTGAATCTGTTTGCATTTCCGGCGCTGAACCGCGCGGAGATCAAGGAAGTGGACTACGCCACCTTCATGAAGGCAACAGAGAATCACGAAATAAAGGAAGTACAGATAGAGGATAATCAGATTCTCTATAAACTGAAATCAGACGAAAACCAGGTTTATAAAACCGGTCTCATGAATGATCCCGGCCTGACAGAGCGTCTCTATGAATCCGGTACGGTTTTCTCCTCAACCATTACGGAGAAAGCCTCCCCTCTCATCAGTTTCCTGCTCTCCTGGGTTCTGCCGACGGTATTCTTCATCGCGATCGGACAGATGGCGATGCGCAGAATCATGAGCAAGGAAGGCGGAAATTCCCTGATGTTCAATATGGGAAAATCCAACGCAAGAGTGTATATCAAATCCACAACCGGCATTCTCTTCAAGGATGTTGCCGGGGAAGATGAGGCAAAGGAATCTCTGCAGGAAATCGTCAACTATCTGCACAATCCGTCAAGATACAGCGATATCGGAGCTTCCATGCCCAAGGGCATCCTCCTTGTAGGTCCTCCGGGAACGGGAAAAACCATGCTCGCAAAGGCAGTTGCCGGAGAATCCAATGTGCCGTTTTTTTCCATCAGCGGATCTGAATTCGTTGAAATGTTTGTCGGAATGGGAGCCTCCAAGGTAAGGGATCTGTTCCGTCAGGCAAAGGAAAAAGCTCCCTGTATTGTATTTATTGATGAAATCGATGCAATCGGAGGAAAACGGACCGCCGGGAATCTTGGAGGGAACGATGAGCGGGAACAGACCCTCAATCAGCTGCTCACGGAAATGGATGGCTTTGAAAGCAATAACGGCGTCGTCATTCTTGCCGCTACCAACCGGCCTGAAAATCTCGACCCTGCCCTTCTGCGGCCTGGCCGGTTTGACCGCCGGGTTCCGGTGGAACTGCCGGATCTGAAGGGCCGCGAAGATATCCTGAAAGTACACGCGGCGAAGGTAAAGATGGATCCGAATGTGGACTTCAACGCGGTTGCCCGCATGGCCAGCGGCGCAAGCGGCGCAGAGCTTGCCAATATCATCAACGAAGGCGCGCTGCGGGCTGTCCGGGAAAACCGTACCTCTGTCACTCAGAGAGACCTGGAAGAAAGCATCGAAGTCGTATTTGCCGGCTATCAGAAAAAGAACGCCATTCTGACCGATGAGGAAAAACGCATGGTCGCCTATCATGAAACCGGACATGCGCTTGTCGCAGCGCTTCAGACACACAGTGCCCCGGTACAGAAAATCACCATTATCCCCCGTACCGGCGGCGCACTAGGCTATACCATGCAGGTTGAAGAAGGAAACCATTATCTGTATTCCCGCACCGAGCTTGAAAACAAGATTGCTACCCTGACAGCCGGACGGGCGGCCGAGGAGCTGAAATTCGGCACCATTTCCACCGGCGCATCCAATGATATTGAACAGGCAACGAAAATAGCCCGTTCCATGATTACCCGTTACGGAATGAGCGACGCGTTTGACATGGTCGCAATGGAACACGTTCAGAATCAGTATCTTGGCGGTGACACTTCCCTCTCCTGCAGTGAAACCACAGCCGCGGAAATAGACCGGAAGGTGATTGAACTGATCCGGACTCAGCACGAAAAAGCAAAGGAACTGCTGAGAACCCATATGGAGGATCTCGACCGGCTCTCGGAATATCTCTATACAAAGGAAACCATCACCGGTGAAGAGTTCATGAAAATACTGAATCACGAAGACGCGCAGGAGGAAACAGAAAGTGAATGATGAACTGATTCTCGCGGCTGCCAGACTGAAAAAAGAGCTTGAGAAACAGAAGCTGACTTTTTCAACCTGTGAATCCATGACCTGCGGTCTGATTGCGGCCGCGATGGGAGAAATCCCCGGTGTTTCAGCGGTATATGCCGGAGGCGCTGTCACCTATATGACAGAAATGAAATCGGTTCTGGCCGATGTCAGCCCGGAACATCTGCTCAAAAACGGTGCGGTTGATCCGGAAACCGCCCGGCAGATGTGTGAAGGAATCCGCGCGAAAACCGGCACGGACTGTGCCGTATCCGTCACCGGCAACGCAGGACCGGAGGCGATGGAAGGAAAGGAAACAGGCCTTGTCTACATCGGCCTCACAACCGGGAAACGGACCACCGTACATGAATATCATTTTTCAGGAGACCGGGCAGCCATCCGTACAAAAACCGCGGAACAGGCGCTGACGGACATGCTGGAATTACTGAAACGGGACTGACAGTTCCGTTTTTTTCAAAGAAAAACCGGAGTTCTTCGCTCCGGTCGGCTGATTGTTTATCTGATTCTGTCTCTGAGGGCACTGATCCTGTCTTCCAGATCATTGATCTGAGATTTCTTGATATAGATATCCTTCTCAAATCCTTCCCGCATGGACGGTGTTTCAGCAATTGTGATCCGATACTCCAGATCCTCAACCTGTTTCTTCAGGTTTTCCATCTGAGCTGTTTTTTCATCCAGTTCTTCCTGGAACTTCGCGTTGGCAAGTGCCTTCTTGCCATCCCAGAAGGTTTCCTTCACCGCGGAGAATTCCTCCCACAGTTTGTCGTTTTCATCCTTTCCGGAATATCCGGCCGCCTTCCATTCCACATCGAGTTTCTTCATGCGTTCCGTATTCTCACGGCCGTAATCCTTGGTCTCGGAAATGGTTCTGGCTTCCTCAATCAGGGCATTCTTGGTTTCAATGCTCTTTTTGAACTTTTCATTCCGTTCATTGAAGAACTGCTTGCGCTTTGCGTAGAATTCATCTCTGACCGCATTGAACTGAGCCCAGAGCGCATCATCCTCATCATGTCCGGCGGACCCTGCGGCCTTCCAGTCTGTGAACAGACCGTTCAGCTGATCTCCTGCGGCCTTCCAGTTGGAGACATTGGCAAGGATATTTCTCGAGCTCGTAATAATCTGTTCCTTCTTCTCCTTGGCTGCGGCACGGTTTGTTTCAATATTGTCACGGTATTCCTGGAATCTCTTTTCGATATCCTTCTGCAGATCTCTTACCTGCTTCCGGAACAGATCATCATTCTCATCACCGGCAGAGCCGATCTCATCCAGTTCATTCAGAAGACCTCTCGCGGCTTCACGCGCTTCCTTGAAACTGACAATGGAACGGATGGATTCAATCTTATCGACAACCGCCTGCTTGGAAGCCTTGTTTGTCTTGATCGCTTCCGCCCGCGGTGCGTATTCCGCAAATGCCTTCTCAAAACGTCTGCTGAGCTCGGCGTCCTTCGGAGTTCCCCAGTCCTTCAGCGCATCCCAGGAGCCGCGGAGTTCCTGAAGCTTTTCTTCTCCGTCATCTCCTTCATAGGTGCGGGCAATCTCTTCGGCTTTCAGACAGAGCTGTCTTTTCTCTTCGAGCTGAGATTCCATGACTTTGACCGCGTCATAGCCGTATTCGGTTCCGTATTCCACTTCACCGCCTTCGTCACGGGAGTGCTCCCATACAAACATGGTGTAATCTTCGCCGCAGCGGATTCCGTACCAGCGTCCGTGTCCGTCATCAACGCCTTCCCGGGTCTCAGTCGGATTGCCTTCTGCGTCTTTTGCACCGTAGAAAATTTCTACTACCTTTCCCTGGAATGCCTTATGTTCTCTGGCACGTTCCTTTGCATACTTATCGTTGAATTCAGGTCTGTTCATATTACGTCATCTCCCCATCAGTAACAAATTTTATTATTTCACATTTTCCCGATATATAACAAGCATTCATTGTACAGAATAAGTAAATAATACTGTTTCATGTTCCACACCGTCTCCGTCCTTCTCATAAACAGAGACAACCCGCGGTGTCGTTTCATTCGTTTCACTGTACCTTGTGTAGAAATGCTCTTCTGTTCCGCTTTCGCTCCGCACAGCAGTCCGGTAATAAGCCTCCTGAACATTCTTTCCTGCCGTCACACTGACCGGTGTTTCCAGAAGCTGAATATCGACCAGTTTTCTGTCCTGTCCCTCCACAATCAGAGTTCTCAGAAGCGAAGTGACACCCTGTTTGACAAGGCGGGAAAAATCATTGTAGATGCCGGGATTCATCGCCTTTCCATCCACAATCACAAACCAGTTCTTTTCCGCTGCCGCAGCGGGATCAATCAAAAGATCCGCTTCCGCAAGCGGGCCGGCTTCCCATACCACTTCATCATCCCTGCTCCAGCCAAGACATGCGTTTCCCTTCTGATACCGGTACGTTACGGCAGAAGGAATACCGCTGCTTACAGAATACCCGGAAAGAGAAATGTCACTGTCAGGAAGGTACCAGTAGGTATTTCCAAAGCATTTGACCTCTTCACCTGCATGCATGGCATTCGCGGCGTCCCTGCCGATGGCATATCCGCTGCGCAGGTTTGAAAAAGTCACGGAATCCTCACCGGCGGAAGAAAACCAGGACCCGAACGGAACCCGCCAGACTCTTCCAAAGCTGTCCGAGGCGGTAACCGTGATAAAGGGCATGAAATACACAGCCAGCAGAACCGTTGCCGCAATCAGAACAATTCTGATTTTCTTCATCCTTCCTTTTCCTCAATCTCCGTGATCATATCAACTCTGCGTGCATGTCTGCCGCCTTCGAATTCCGTCTCCAGAAAAGTATCCACGATCATCTTGGCAAGCTCCGGACCGATGACCCTCGCTCCGAAACAGAGCACATTGCAGTTATTGTGCAGCCGGGAATACTTTGCGGTATATGGCTCCGAACAGACACAGGCGCGGATTCCCTTCACCTTATTGCAGGCAAGGGAAATGCCCAGCCCTGTTCCGCAGACCGCGATGCCGACATCCGCCTCATGATTCCTGACTGCCCTGGCAACCTTTTCTCCATAGACCGGATAGTCTACGGAATCCCTGGTATCTGTTCCAAGGTTGATCACTTCATATCCTTTTGCCTCAAGATACGGAATCAGTTCCTTCTTCATTTCTATGGCACTGTGATCATTGCCCCATGCGATTTTCTTCATTTTCATGCCTCCAAAGTTTTTTCCGGGGGATTCTTTCTGGCCCTGCGGATCATGACAAGCAGGATGATTCCTCCCAGAGCCACAAAAATGGCAATGAACTGAGAGGTGGACATGCCCATGATGGTCCCGCGGGCTTCATCACCGCGCAGAAACTCAATCAGAAATCTTCCGATGCTGTAAAGAATCATATACCAGGCACCGGTTTCATCCCGATGTTCCCCGTTTTCATAATTGCGGTACAGAATATAAAACAGCAGAAAATCTCCAAAAGAGGAAATCAGCTGTGTCGGAATCAGCTTCACTCCTGATGGTGCCAGGGAGCCGGGCGGAAATACCACGCCGAGCCCATCGGTAGGTTTTCCGTAGCAGCATCCCGCGAAGAAGCACCCGATCCGGCCGAAGCCCTGGGCCAGAGCCGCTTCAGGAAGAAGCAGATTCATATAGGCAAAGAAATCGATTTTACGCAGTCTGCAGTAGATATATGATCCGATGAAGGCACCGATGATTCCTCCGTATACTACCCAGCCATCCGATCCAAGATATGCCATCGGATCCTTCAGAAAGCCGCTGAGATTCGTCAGACAGTAGGTAATCTTGCTTCCAAGAAATCCCGTCACCAGAACCACAAAGATCAGTGTATCCACAAGATCAGGACTCAGTCCGTGTTTTTTCGCCTGACGTTCTCCGACAAAATATGCCGCAAGAATACCGATGGCTATCATCACACCATATCCATGAATCGTAAACGAGCCGATCTTAAACCAGTCATTGAACATAAAAAGCCTCCGGTCATCATTTTAGAATAATCCGAAGGCAAAGAAAAGAATAATGCTAGCGCCCTATTCCGGGCTGCTTTCTGTCCCTTCCGGTCTGTCCTCAGGGTTTGAATCCGGCTTTGGGACAGCACCGGTATTCCATTCCGCTTTTTCTTCATTCCTGCTGGCCTCCGGTTCCTCCACAGACTGAGCAGCCGCATCCATGACTTCACGGAAGCTCTCCTTCACGGATTCAACAGATTCTTTTGTCACAGACATGAAGCGTTTGATCTTTCCGGAAAGATAAAGAGTGGAATACAGATCCGTGATCCCGCTGTAAACCAGCGCGGCGCCTGCCACCTGCATCATCAGATTTCCAGCCGGGACAAGATTCATGAGAATCGCGGCGCCTGCTCCCACGGAAATAAAAGACAGCACAATATACAGCCACCATTGCGGATAGCCGATCCGGCTGGCATCGATGCCGTCCTGCAGTTTGGAAATACCGCTGATGATAATCGCGATGGCAAGAAGAAACGGAATCAGCTGACGGAAGATATCCTTCTGGTAGATGACCATCACCCCGAGCAGGATCTGAATGACGCCAATGGAAAAATCATTCCGAAACAGAGACTCCTTCAGATCAATCAGAAAGTAGGTAACGATATTGACAATACCGAAAACAATCAGGGCGATCCCGAAGAAATCGCAGAACATGATCATGGCCTGTTCCGGATACATAAGCATCACAATTCCGCAGATAATATAGATGGCAGAAATAAGAAGTGACATCCATTTCATTTGTTTCAGCATAAAACACCTCTTCTCTTTATCTTCATGATATTCCTTTATCTGGACGGGCGCACGGTTTCCCTGCCCGGCCCGCTCAGTTTCATCGTCCTCACTCCAAGCACAGATGCATAGACGCATAAAAACAGCTGAATGCCGGAAAGCACGAGAAATTCCTTTACGAATTCCGTATTCTTCAGGATCACCGCTGTCGAAACCAGTGTGACGGCTGACATAACAAGCATGACAATCCAGTTCAGCGGATGTATCGGACGCACTGTATTCCGTTTCCGTCGGTAAACCGGCTGATCCAGCTTCTTAATCTGATCGATGCCCCGGATGGAGAACAGCGCGCTGACATCGCTGATCAGGTTGGTAAGAGAGATCAGGGCAAGCACGCCGATGCCCTGATGTGTACTGCTGTTGATATTCAGAAGAGTATAGGCACATAAAGGTGCCGCAAGAATCAGGATCAGGATGACCGTCAGTTCGTACCTGTCTCCGATTTTTCCCAGTGTATCCGCTTTCATACGTCCAATTATAAAGCGATCCCTTCCTTTTCATCCTGTTTCAGAAATATTTTTCATCAATTATTCACATTTCTTTTTCACCCGGATACCGCTTGAAACAATGGAGCCTGAAGGACAGATCAGCACGCACAGATGACAGCCGACGCATCTCTTCGCATCCAGAATCGGTTTCCGATCCGCTCCCGGTCTGATTGCCTGATGACCGCCGTCCCGGCAGGAAACATAGCATCTCTCACAGCCAATGCATGTCGCATGGATGAATTTCGGATAGATCACTGTATCCCGCTCGATTTCGGAAGTATCCACCACCATCCGCAGAGACATTCCGGTGAGTTCACTGACATGTTTTATGCCCTGAAGCTTCATGAAGCATTTCAGTCCGCCGCAAAGATCCTCCACGATCCGATAGCCGTATTCCATGACCGAGGTTGTTACCTGAACGGTATCTGCTCCAAGTGCCATGAATTCAAGAGCGTCCTCCCAGGTTTCGATTCCGCCCATACCGCTGATGTGCAGATTTCTGATCTCCGGGTGTTCGCAGATTTCAGCGATGAAGCGCAGGGCAATCGGTTTTACCGTCTCACCGGAAAGACCGCCGACCGCGGTTTTTCCTTTTACATGCGGAGAGAATTCAAAGTTTTCCTTGTCCATGACCATCAGGCTTTTGATGGTATTGATCGCCGCGATGCCGTCCGCGCCGCCCCGGTATGCCGCAAGGGCCGCTTCTGACATGGAAGTTACGTTCGGCGTCAGCTTGGCAATGACCGGGATGGAGCAGGCGTTCTTTACTGCCCGTGTGTACTTTTCCACCAGTTCCGGCACCTGACCCACATCACTTCCGGTGCCCTCCTTCGTCATATTCGGACAGGAGAAGTTCAGTTCCAGCGCATCGGCGCCGGTCTTTTCTACTTCTTCTGCAAGATAAGCCCATTCCTCTTCATTTCTTCCCATGATGGACGCAAGGAGAAAATGATCAGGATAATCCCGTTTCAGCCGCCGGAAGGCATCCAGATTTTCCACCAGAGCGTGATCTGAAAGCTGCTCAATATTCTTGAATGCAACAATGGATCCGGTATCGGACTTGATACAGGAAAACCGAGGGGATGCCTCATGGATATCCATCAGGCAGATGGTCTTGAAGGCAGCACCCGCCCAGCCCGCTTCAAAAGCCCGGGCACACATGTCATATGTGCTTCCGACAACAGAAGACGAAAGAAGAAACGGATTCCGAACCGGAATACCGCAGATATCCGTTTTCAGAAGATCATCATCCCCTGGATCGGGAAGAAATGCCGGTTCCTTCAGACTGGCTGCTTTCATCATCAGTTTTCTGATTGAAACCCCCTGACTGGCGATACACGCTTTTTCACATGGCGCATCACAGTCAGCGCATGGGACGGGATCGGGAATCCGGGCTGCAGCTGTGTTTTCGTCGGCAAACCAGATGGACCGCAGTTCCCGGGCCGGATCCATATGCGGGCACGCAGCTGTACAGGGAGCGTTTTCACAGATCAGGCAGTGGATCATATCACTGCGGAATATCACTCTCGAAATACCCATTTTCTCTTTTCTCCTTCCACAGGGTCATACCTGTAGGTTCCATTACGAGGTCCGAATCCGTTAAGATTCCGTATTCGAAGACGGAAGGATACCATACTGAGCAGCGGTTTCCTCAAGCACCTTCGCGGCCAGAAGACACGTGTTCAGACAGCGGACTTCCTTCGAATGAAATACCGGTCGTATTTCCGCACAGTTCTGGGAACCAAATGCCTCCCGGAACTTTCTGACACAGGTTGAAATCTCAGGCCGCAGCCGATCCAGATGATCATGTGCTTTCGTCTCGACAATACATTTCGAAAGAACCGCGACAGAGCCGATCAGGGCACCGCAGGTACTGCCGATGTACATGCCGCTTCCAAACCCGGACAATAGTTTCATATCCTCTTCGTGAAGTCCCAGTCCATAATAGGCATTCCCTGCATGAAGAATCGTTTCACTGCAGTTATATCCGTCTTCCAGATAATACTTTCTGACAAAATCCTGGAGACTGTTCATTTCCTTAATACTCTCCTTCTGTATTTATTCTCATTTTACACTTGCATGTACCATTTCCAAATTCATTTTTTGTTCTGAAATGGCTTTGTGCACGCATTCCCGTGCTTTCCTTCATGCATGGACACCGATCGGGATGGCAGTTCCATGATATGTCCGTTGGAAGCGCGGTATTTCCCTTCAGGACCGGTGAAAACCTTTTGTACTGCATGTCCTCCATGTTTCTTAGAGCATACACACAGAAATCAAAATACAGATCCTTCGAATCCGGACTTATAGCTTCTGAACGCTTCGTACCACAGAAGAAGCAGATCACGCACTTGTAAGTCACATCTTCATCGGTTCATGAAGAAATGGCGGAAGCGCCTCACAAAGCACAATCCACCATAATCATGTATTCGACTGTATGGAACACTGATTTCCGGAATTATTGTTTTTTTCTGCCGAACCGGGAAGATATGCGTCTGTTTCTGTCGCAGGGTTTTGAATGGGACCGGAATCATGAA
>CAMNFS010000049.1 GCA_946537255.1 uncultured Erysipelotrichaceae bacterium | reverse complement strand
AGTGTATCCGGTCCGGAAGGGAAAACTGAAGAAGCGTATCCGGAATCCTCCGCTGCCTTTGAAAATATTGAAGCGGAAGCGTATCAGGAAAAGCCGGAATACCGGTCTGGTTCAGAAGATAAAGACGCGGACAGAAATGAAATAAAACAAGAATCTGAAAGAATCCGCCAGAGAACACCTGCTCTTGCGGAATCGGTATATTATCCATCCATTTCTGCAGCACCAACATTACCGCCTGATGCAGAGAATCCGGATCTTCCGATTGAAACGGAAGAGACGGAACAGAAGGGTGAGGCTTCAGAAGAATCCGAACAGATAACAGTCAGACCTCCTGCGTCTCGTATTCCGGCTGTTCTTATGATTGACAGTGATGAGGAATCTGTTCCGGAGGCGGCTGGAATCATTCTTTTGAAGAATGCCGTTCTTGCCATTCTTTATGCAGGAGTGATGTATTGTTCAGCAGTCATGCATGCAGAGTCGGCTGTAAAACTTTCATTCTTATCCATCCTGAAGGTTACCGCTGGAATCACGATGGTACCGGCTGCTGTACTGTGCCTGTTTCTGATCGTTGCCGGGCTCAGAAAATCAGAAGAGGGTGAAAGCGTTGCGCTGATTACAAAATGGAGCTCTTATGCTCTGTTTACCGGAATCCTGCAGATTCCATGTATTGCGTTCTTTCTTATCGACAGCGGAAAGGCACTTGCATTGATCAGTGCTGTCAGTGCGCTGTCTCTGGTTGCGGTCATGTGGCTGATCCATCTTTACTGTCCGAAGAAGAGGAAGGCCAAAGTTCTTTCCATTCTTCTTGCGGCACTGATGATTGTGACAGTATGTGGAATGATAGTTCTCATGAGAGGAGAGCTTCGAATCCTGAGCCAGCTGCTGCCATGAGCATTCTGTTTTTCAAATCATGATTGTGCGTTATAATAAGGACTGTTAAAAACTCAGGGCAAGGTGAAATTCCTGATCGGCGGTAAACCCCGCGCTAGAACCGGTTGAATTCCGGTGGCGACAGTTAAAGTCTGGATGAAAGAGTTTACAGTCTTTTATCTTTTTACCCAGGGGTTTTTATCTGAAGCCTCTTTTTTTGAGGCAAGGGAGGAAAAACCATGACAACTCACAGCAGTACACAGATTCAAACTCAGAACATTGCCAAAATCGCCGTTCTCGGAGCCATCGCCTTTATCTTAATGCTGGTGGAATTTCCGCTTCCGTTTGTGCCGCCGTTCTACAAGATGGATTTCAGTGAGGTTGCGGTGCTGGTGGGAGGCTTTGCCCTCGGACCACTGGCCGGAGCAGCAATTGAAGCCATAAAGATCATCCTCAACCTGATGTTTACCGGAACCTCTACGGCATTTGTCGGAGAAATCGCAAATTTCATCATCGGCATTGCCTTTGTGATTCCTGCTGCTTTGATCTATCAGAAGAAAAAGACAAAGGGAAATGCTGTCAGAGGATTGATTGCAGGAGGGTTATGCATGACCCTTACAGGGCTGGTCATGAATGTGCTGGTTCTGCTTCCGGCCTATTCCTATTTCTACCATATGCCGATGGATGCTCTGATCGCCATGGGTACGAAGCTTGTCCCTTTGATCAAAGACCGGTTTACATTTGTTCTGTTTGCGACAACACCGTTCAATCTGATCAAGGCTGTATGCGTCAGTCTGATTACCCTTCTGATCTACAAACGGATTTCTCCATTGCTTCACAGCAAGTAAGCTCCTGTCTATGATTTGGATGTGAAAGAAGGGGGAGAATCCGGCCGATCAAATTTGCGTTCAGGTGGATTTCAGCGCATAATAATGCGGGTTTGCCCGTTAAATGATGATATAATGCTTTTATTGGAGAAAACGAAAGACTATGCCGAAATATTCCCGTACAGCAAAATATGAAGAACTGCGCAGCCGTCTGCAGAGTGATTCGGAATCTGATGTAAGAACGAATGACCTTTCACAGTACGAACAGCGGCTGAATCAGATAGCACCGAATCAGTTCGGAGCTCCTGAAAAGAATCCAGGCAGTGATGCAGATCCGATTCAGGGCAGAAGAACTGCTGTTTATAACGAGCCGAAGGAAGCGCCTCTGGTCCAGCAGCCGCAGAATCCGGATTACAGCAATTCCTATCTTTCAAATAACGCGAATTATACCAGCGCGTTCAACAATGAATATCTCAATGAATATATCCGTGAGGTCAAGCAGTACAACATTGACCAGGGCAATGCGATATCCGCAAATACGGATCTGAATATACTGAAGGCGCTGAAGGGTGAAACACCGGCAAAGCCTCCGGTCAAGCCGTATCCGGATGAACAGCAGGAAACGATCCGGGTTCCGTCCGGCCGGATTGAAGAAATCATGCCGCCGACACCGACACCGCAGCCTTCCAAGCCGGCGTTGTCTGCGCCTGCGCCGAAGCCTGAACCCTCCAAGATCAACGCCGTCAGAGAAAATGATACGGCAGACATTTCTTTCTTCAACAACAGCAGTGATCGTCCGGCTGCCGATCGGCCCAAACCCAGCAGTTCGGTCATCGATTTTCTGGATGATGAGACCGCGGAACGGGAAGCACCGCTCAGCGATACCCGTACCATGTCCAAAGAGGACATCGCCGCAGAAGTTCAGAGACTGATCAACGGCGCGCAGCAGAAGCGAGAAAATGCGGAACGAAAGCCGGCACGGCGCCGCCAGCAGGCTGAGGATCTTGAACAGACGGATGAATATGATGATCGTACCACCCGCCAGCAGCTGCTGAATGAAACGACTCAGATGCGGGCACAGCTGGATGATTATGAGGATAATCTGAATGATGTCAGCGACAAGATGAAGAAAACCAATCAGATTCTGAATGTGGTTCTGATTATTCTGATCATTGCCCTGACACTCGTTCTTGGCGTTGTCATCTACTGGGTTCTGACGTCGAAAGGAGTGATCGGCTGATGAAAATCAATATCGCCATTGACGGTCCGAGTGCGGCTGGAAAAAGTACGATTGCCAAAAAGCTCTGCGAAAAGCTTGGATATGTCCATCTGGATACCGGAGCGATGTATCGCTGCACTGCCCTCAAGGCCATCAGAAAGGGAATCTCTCTTACTGATGAACCTGCGGTATGTGCCATGCTTGAATGTACGGATATTCAGCTGACCCCTGATGGAAAGGTGTTTCTGGACGGGGAAGATGTCAGTCATGAAATCCGTGAAGATGCGGTTTCCATGGCCGCGAGTGATGTTTCCAAACTTCAGAATGTCCGTCGGGATCTGGTCAGGCGTCAGCAGAAGATGGCAGAAGCACGGGGCTTCATCATGGATGGCAGAGATATTGGAACAGTTGTTCTTCCTGATGCCGAGGTAAAGATCTACATGACTGCCAGTGCACACGCAAGAGCTCTGCGCCGGCTGAAGCAGAATCAGGAGACGGGTATTGATACTTCTGATCTTGAAACCATCGAAAAGGAGATTGAAGCCCGCGATTATCAGGATATGCATCGGGAGCACTCTCCGCTGGTAAAGGCGGAAGACGCAGTTGAAATTGATACTTCTGATCTTTCTATTGAGGAGGTTGTGGACCGGATTTATCAGCTTGCTGTTCCGTTTCTGGAACAGGAGGAGTGTGTGAAATGAAAACAGGAGTGATTGCGATCGTTGGCCGTCCGAATGTCGGAAAGTCAACGATTTTTAACAGAATTGCCGGCAGCAGGGTTTCCATTGTGGAAGATATACCCGGGGTAACCAGAGACCGGATTTATGCTGGTGCGGAGTGGACCGGCAATGAGTTTCGTCTGATTGACACCGGCGGGATCCAGCTGGCAGACCAGCCATACCAGAAGGAGATACAGGCCCAGGTTGCGATTGCGCTGGAAGAAGCGGATGTGATCATTTTTGTTGTGAACGGAAAAACCGGTGTGACAGATGACGATGAGTATATTGCCCGGATGCTTCAGAAGAGCTCCAAGCCGGTAGTTCTTGCGGTCAATATGATCGATGATGAATCACGGATGATGAATATCTATGAATTCTACTCTCTTGGTGTCGGAGATCCGATTGCGGTGAGCGGTGTTCATGGCATTGGGATCGGTGATCTTCTGGATGCCTGTGTTGCTCAGTTTCCGGAATCTGAAAACAAAGAGGAAGAAGAAGGTATCCGGATTGCGGTCATTGGGGAACCGAACGTCGGAAAGAGTTCTCTTGTCAACGCAATTCTCAGGGAAGACCGTGCGATCGTAGCCAATGAACAGGGCACGACAAGAGATGCGGTGGATACGCCGTTTGAATTTGAAGGCAGAAAGTATGTCATTGTCGATACTGCCGGAATCCGCAAGCGCGGCCGGGTATATGAATCTATTGAAAAATATTCGGTACTGCGGGCGCTTTCCGCGATTGAAAAGTGTAATGTTGCGGTATTTCTGATTGACGCGGAAGCCGGAATACGGGAACAGGACAAACATGTTGCAGGATATGCGCATGAAGCCGGGAAACCGGTGATTATCGCGGTAAATAAATGGGACGCGGTTGAAAAAGACGATAAGACCATGAATGAGTTTACGGAAAAGGTGCGCAGGGAATTTGTTTACCTTTCCTATGCCCCGATTCTGTTTATCAGCGCTCTGACAGGGCAGAGAGTCTCTTCCCTGATTCCGATGGTAGATCGTGTCTATGAAAACAGCTGCCGCAGAATTGCGACCAATGTGCTGAATGAAGTCATCGCGGATACGCAGGTGACAACTCCCGCACCGGCGAGGAATGGGAAGCGGTTTCGGATTTACTATGCCACTCAGGTCGGCATCAAGCCTCCGACCTTCATGCTTTCCTGCAATGATCCCAAACTGATGCATTTCACCTATCAGAGGTTTCTCGAGAATTCTCTGCGGGCCGCGTTTGATTTTGAAGGGACACCATTGCGGATTGTTACCCGCAGAAAAATAAGCGAATAGTCGGTTTCATAAAAAAGAACATGCGGATGGCACGTTCATTTATCTGCAGGAGTGTTAGAATAAGAACAGTCGAAAGGGAATGGTTATGAGTGAAAATGTAAAAAGACGTCTCGTTACAAGGAGCGATTTTGACGGACTTGTATGCGCAATGATTCTGAAGGAACTGAATCTGATTGATGACATTAAATTTGTTCATCCCAAGGATGTTCAGGATGGAAAGGTTGATATTACTGCAAATGACATTACGACCAACCTTCCTTTTGATCCAAGAGTCGGTATTGCGTTTGATCATCATGAATCGGAACTGAGCCGTCTGGTCGGAGTGGATTACAGAGACCGTTATATTATTGATCCGGATGCCCGCAGCGCCGCCCGGGTTGTCTATGACTATTATGGCGGAAAAAAGGCCCTGCCGCGGATTTCCGATGAGCTCATGGAAGCGGTGGATAAGGGGGACTCTGCTGATTTTACAAGAGAAGAGATCCTGGATCCGAAGGGCTGGGTTCTGATGAATTTCCTGATGGACGCCAGAACCGGACTCGGACGGTTTCACAACTTCCGTATCTCCAATTATGATCTGATGATGGAACTGATTGATCACTGCATCAATCTGTCTGTAGATGACATTATTGCGCTTCCGGATGTCAAGGAACGGGTGGATCTGTATTTTGAGCAGCAGGAACAGTTTGTCAGCCAGCTGAAGCGCATTGCCAGGGTTGAGGGAAGAGTGGTTGTCCTTGATCTCCGCAATGAAGAGACGATCTACTCCGGCAATCGCTTTATGATCTACGCTCTGTATCCGGAATGTCAGATCTCCGTGCATGTTGCCTGGGGGTTCCGGAAACAGAACACTGCCGTCATGATCGGAAAGTCGATCATTGATAAGCGAAGCAATGCCAATATCGGTGATCTCTGCCTGAAGTATGGAGGCGGAGGACACAGAAACGCCGGAACATGTCAGCTGGAAAATGATGTGGTCGACAGGGAACTGCCGAACATTATTGCCGAGCTGAATAAGGACTGCACGCCGCTTGGCGAATAAGAGGAAGGATGAAGGTCTGCGGATCAGAGAATGATTCGCGGCCTTTTTTTGCGATCGGGCAGAAAAAAGGACATTGCTGTCCTTTTCCCATATCAATCAGTGATGGAATCCGTTTTCATCCCACCAGCCTTCGCCGATCCAGTTGCCCTGGTCATCCCAGTGGCCGTATTCACTGTAATCCTCAAGCTGGATCCAGTTTCCGCTTTCATCATAGTAGCCATGCGGATTTGAGTCCTCGGAATAGATGGCGACAGTGCATGCGCTCTGAGCGCCGTCCACGCCGCTTGGGCCGCCGCAGACCTTGACGGTACCGTAGAGATCCGCAACCCAGCCGGAGAAGTATCCGGTATCGGATGAGAATTCACCGACCGGAACATCATCACAGTAGACCGTTCCCCAGAAGCCTCTGCCGCTTTCTCCGGTATTCAGCCAGGAAACATCCGCGAGGCACGCGCCCCACATCGTGATATTGTTCCACTGATCATGCAGGGAGATATCTTTCTGGCCATCCGCACAGGTGCTGATGGCATTTCCGAAGGAAACCGTCAGATTGTTGAACTGATCATATTTCGCTCCCATGCCGCTGGTGCCGATCAGCTTGGATTCTTCTTTCGCGTAATCGTAGAATTCCTGAGTGGTAACCAACGGCATGCTTTCAATACCTGCTTTTGAGGCAAGGCTGGTAATGGTTCCGCCGCCGTCTCTGGTGTACTCCGGCCGTACATGCGGGAATGTGCCATAGATATAGGTGACTTCCTCGACATCAGACGGCTGTTCAATCGCCCCCGGTACACCATACAGCTCTTCTTCCTTGTCCAGGAGAATTTTGTTGATGTTGCCGGGAATGTTGAGATTGGATTTATAAGACGTATAATACGTCTCCTTGCCGGCCACAGCCATGTCATACCCGACCCAGACACAGTTGGTATACTGACTGGAACTGGCGACCATCCATTTGTCCTTCATCTGTCCTTCCGGAATGCCGTACTGCATGCCGTCCCTGCCCCAGTCCGTAGTTCCGGTCTTGGCATAGACAGGATAATCACGCTTCAGTATCTGCATCCAGTTGAAGTAGGGACCGCTGACGTTGTTCTCCTCCAGCTGAGTGGAAAGATATGCGCTGCCGCTCGAGAGGGCACGGACATTGGTGTTGGTCGGATAATATTCGCTTCCGTCAAGAGACATGACGATTTTCTGTATCGTATGAGGCTGGTTGTAGATGCCGCCGTTGATCAGCATGCTGTGAGCGCCGGCCAGCTCCTTACAGGTGGTTTCGAAGGAGGTACCGCCGATGGCGTAGGAATAGTTGAAGCTGTCGTTGGTTACCCGGCTGAAACCGATCTTCTGCAGATAATCGACAACCTTCTCCCGGCCGATCTGCTTCACTACCCGTTCAAGGGTGATGATTGCCGGAATATTGAGGGAATTGCCGACTGCGTCCTTGATTGTCACATCGCCATTGTAGTGGCCGTTGGCGTTGACGAGAACCATGGATTCCATCGGATAGGTAATCGGTTTGTCGAGCAGAAGCTCGTCGATCGTATAACCCAGATACTCAAACGCGAGGCCGTAGGAGAGAAGCGGCTTGACACTGGATCCCGGCTGCTTGTAGTTCATCGTCGCGCGGTTCAGAAGCCGTGCTCCGTCATAGTTGCGGCCGCCGCCGATCGCAATGATGGCTCCGTTTCGGTTATTCATGGAGATCATCGCCACCTGCATCAGTTCATCCGGATAGATGACATTGGTCTCTCCGTTCTGAATGGCTTCAACCGTATCCTGCATCTGCCGGTTCAGATGGGTGTAGATCTTCATTCCTTTCACTGTCGGATCGCATCCGGTCAGAGCCATCGCTTCCTCGAGTACGGCATCGAGATAGGACTGATACTGACTGTCTTCGACTGCCTTGCGGTGATCACCGACCAGGGTATTCTCGACTCTGACTGCCTTGGCAAGGTTCAGCTCCTCATCATTGATGTAGCCGTGATAATTCATGAGATCGAGAACCTGATTGCGGCGGGCAGTGCCGTAGTCCAGATATTCATAAGGGTTATAGCGGTTCGGGAGGTTGACAATTCCTGCCAGCATCGCTGATTCACTCAGTGTCAGCTCATTGCAGTTTTTCCCGAAGTAATACTGGGAAGCCCGCTGTACGCCGCGGATGTTTCCGCCGAAATTCAGTTTATTGAGATAGAGCTGAAAGATTTCCTTTTTGGACAGCAGGGTTTCCAGCTTGATTGCGAGGTAGATCTGCTGCACCTTGTACTCGATGGACTTCGTGCGTTCAGTGCCGGTGTTGCTTGCGTCCATCGAATCGATGGAGAAGTAGGTGTTTTTCACCAGCTGCATCGTAAATGTGGAGCCGCCCTGTCCGAAGGAACGCGTCTTCAGGTTATCGATTGCCGCTTTGGTAAAGCGCGGCACGTCAAATCCGAAATGTGAGAAGAAGCGGCTGTCCTCAACCGAGAGGAAGGCGTCCACAAGAGATTCCGGACATTTGTCATAGGTGATGTTCTCCCGCAGATAGACGCCGACTTCCGTGACCAGCGTGCCGCTGTCGTCATAGATTTTGGAAGACTCTTCACCGACGAAATCGGTCAGACTGAGGTTGGGAGAGTCCTTGATGATTTTCGAAAGGATCGAAACACCGACTGCTCCGACGACCAGTTCCACAAGAACCGCGAAGACCACAAGGGCGGTAAGAAAGATAAACCATCCGCTTGTTTTTTTCTGCTTCTTCTGAGGCTTTTCACTGGCGGGAGGCGTATTGTTTCCACCCCCGGTCTGCACCGGTTTCCGCGCTGTCGGTTTCCTGGATTCGCTGACCGGCTTTTTTTCTGCCGGTTTTGGTTCTGCCTTTTTTTCCGGTATGGGTTTTCCATCCGTGGGAATTACCATGGTATCGCCGCTGGCCGGTGCTTTGTTTTGGGATTCCATAACCGATACGGAAGGCTTTTCCGCCGGTTTTTTCACGGGCCTGGGTTTCGGGGCTGGCTCCGGTTCTTTTCTGATGGCAGCAGCGGGTTCTGAAACCGATTTGTCCGGTTTAGCAGTCAGACCGCCGGTACCTGAATCCACAGCCGGAAATGGAATGATGGTTGTCTCTCCGGCTGCTTCTGATTCGGAAGAAGGGAAGGGAATCACCGTGGTTCCATCGCTGTTTTCGGTTCTTGTTTCAGCACGGGTTGCGGCTTCGTGGATCTGCCGGTTTTTTTCAGACCGGGATGGAAGCACCCGGACTTCCTGTTCATTTTCCGAAAGGGACTGGGAAAGCAGTTCGGTATCCTCGCGGGAAATATGTTCCTTTCTTTCATTGTGGAGCCTTGTTGTATCTTCCGGAATCTCCTCCGCGTCATAGCCGAAGGAATGATATACGCTGGTATGATCAATCCTGGCTTCCGGTATTTTCAGGGTGGAGGTTGGTGTGGTTCCGGATCCGCCTTCACGGACGGTCTTGCTGGACCGGTATCCGGCGGGACCGAAGGGACTGGTGAAATCAGTCCTGAGTGTATGTGTCGAAGAAGAATCATTCTTTCTGCTGTTTTTTCTCAGCTCAGCAGTAAAATCATCAGAAAAAGAAATGGGTTTGCTGGATGTATCACTGCTGGTTCCGGATACACTGTCCGGGAAAACAGCCGGGGGAATATTCAGCGTCCCGGTAGATCTTCCGCTTCTGCTTCCGCTTACGGTCTCTCCGTTTGGAAGGACGGCGGGCGGAATATGAAGGGTGTCACCGGAAACGGACCGGGTATGTTTTTTTTCTGGTTTTGTTCCGGTAGGAAAGGAAAAGGAAAGGGTATCTTCGACATGAGAATTCCTGCGGTCAGGATTCACGACAGCCGGCCCAAGAGAAGCCGGGTCTTTTTCAGATCCTGATCGGTTTATTCCGCTGTTCCATTCATCGGACATAGATACCTCCAAAGTGCATCTGCACAGAAATGCATCAATATTTTAACACGCCCGGCAATGTTTTCTATACTTTCCTGTAAAGATAGTTTGATTTCCAACTAATGATTGGTGCACAGAAAGGATGGACAGGATGAAAAGAATGATAAAATAGGGACATGTCTGTACATCTGATGGTACGCAGCTGCTATTCTCTGCTGAATTCCACCATTCGCATTTCTGAGCTGGCAGAGCAGGCGAAGCTGCTCGGATATGATTCCATTGCCCTGACTGACCGCAATGTCCTTTTCGGCGCCGCGGAGTTTGAACACGCGTGTAAAAAGGCGGGAATACGGCCGATTTTCGGACTGGAACTGGATGTTCTGGTTGAAGGAGACACCGTACCGTTTCTGCTTCTTGCAAAAACCAATTCCGGATTCTCGAATCTTTCTGTGCTGTCCTCCCTGTATATGGAAAAGGAGGAGGCTGTTCCCTTTGAGGAGTTTGTAAACTGGCTGAGCGGGCTTCATGTGATCGTCTATGGGGAAGAGGGCTGGATGGATTCTGCTCTTTTGAATGACAATCGGCAGGAAATCCTGGAAAAGCTTTCCTGGCTGAAGGAGCGGCTGCCGGCGTTTGACGCGGCGGTTTCCTATCAGGAATCCGGCATGTGGAAAATCAAGAACCGGATGTTCCGTCAGTGCGCTGCTTCCTTAGGGATTCCATCTGTGGCGGTAAACAAGATCTATTATCTGAAGGAAGAAGACGCAAAACTGTACCGGATGCTGAAGGCAATCCGGCTTCAGCGGTCCCTGAATGACACCTCGCTGCCGTTGATCAACGGCAGATGGATGCTTTCGAAGGAAGAAATGGAGGAACTGTATGCCCCGGAAGATCTGGCCCGTACGGATGAGATCGCTGCCATGTGCCATGCCACCTCAGCTTATGAAAAGACCGGGCTTCCTTCCTATGAGGTGCCGCCGGGACTGACTTCCATTCAGGTTCTGACGCAGCTTTGCCTTGCGGGATTGAACAAGCGTACGGATGGCGCGATGCCTGCGGAGTACCGGAAGCGTCTCAGCCATGAGCTGGATATCATCGGCCGCATGCAGTTCGCGGACTATTTTCTGATTGTCTATGACTTCATCAAGCATGCCAGAAAACAGGGGATCTATGTCGGCCCGGGCCGGGGATCTGCGGCCGGATCGCTTGTTTCCTACTGTCTTGGCATTACGATGGTGGATCCGATCCGCTATCAGCTTCTGTTTGAACGGTTTCTGAATCCTTCCCGGGTGACCATGCCGGATATTGATACGGATATCCCGGACAACCGCCGTCAGGATGTGATCCGATATGTCCGTGAGAAATACGGAAACGATCATACTGCCAACATCATTACCTTCAATACCCTTGGCGCGAAGCAGGTGCTGAGGGATCTTGGAAGGGCCATGAATATTCCTTCCCGGGATGTGGACATGCTGTGCCGCATGATTCCGTCAACACCCGGAATCACCCTGCGTGCCGCTCTCAATGAAAATGCCCGGCTCAGGGAAATAGTTTCGGCGGAAGACCGCTACCGGCAGCTGTTCAAGGCAGCCGCAAGACTGGAGGGGCTTCCAAGGCATCGTTCCATCAACGCAGCCGGTATTATCATGAGCAGCCGTCCGCTCAGAGAAATCATTCCCTTATGCTATGAAGCGGAAGGTACCCTGACCAGCCAGTACGCCAAGGATTATCTGGAAGAGAGGGGACTGATCAAGATGGACTTCCTTGGACTGCGCAATCTCACCATGATCGATTCGATGGTTCAGCGGATCCGTCAGGAACGTCCGGATTTTGACATCATGAAGATCTCCCTGCAGGATTCCAATACGATTGCCCTGTTCCGCAGGGCGGATACCAATGGCGTATTTCAGTTCGAGTCGGAAGGAATGAAATCGCTGCTGAAGCGGATTTCTCCGGACTGTTTTGAGGATGTGGTCGCGGCTCTTGCCTTGTACCGGCCTGCCAGCGTCGACAGTATTCCCATTTATCTTTCCAACAAGAAAAATCCGATGCATATCCGGTATCCCAGCAGCGAGCTTGAACCGGTGCTTCGGGATACCTATGGGGTGATGATCTACCAGGAACAGTCCATGCTGACGGCTGAGATTGCGGCAGGGTTTACGCTGGCGGAAGCGGATACGCTCCGCAAGGCAATGTCCAAAAAGAAGGAACAGGAACTGCTGAACATGAAGGAGGCCTTCATTCAGGGCTGTATCCGCAATGGCTACGCGAAGGAAAAGGCGAAGGAACTGTTTGATCTTGTTCAGAAGTTCGGCGGCTATGGATTCAACAAATCACACGCGGTTGCGTATGGTCTGGTGGCCTGGCAGACGGCCTGGCTCAAAGCCAATCATCCGTATATCTTTTATTCCTGCCTGTTTGACGGATCGCTTGGAGATCATGTCCGCATCAGCCAGTATATGGATGAATGCCGGCGCAAGAACATCACAGTGCTTGGGCCGGATGTCAATGAGTCTGCTTCTTCCTGCATCGCGGACGGAAAGAAAATCCGTCTGCCGCTGTCCATTGTGCGGGGGATCGGAATGAACGCGTCCGAAGCGATCGTCCAGGAAAGAGAAAAAGGGAAGTTTACTGATTTCTTTGAGTTTGTCGCAAGAGTCATGGTTTTCCGGATCAGCCGTGCGAATATCGAAAGTCTGATTGATGCAGGCGCGCTGGACTGCTTCAGAGAAACCCGCACCACCATGAAACAGGGGCTGGAAGAAGCGTCGGCGTATGCGGAACTGATCCGGATCGAATCCAACGGACAGATTTCCATTCATCCGGAACTGGTCTCGCGGCCCATACTGACCCGTCGGTATGATGAACCTTCTGAAATCCGGGAAAATGAACTCAATGCGCTTGGATTCACCCTTGGACCGGATCCGATCGTAGAGGTGAGAAAAAAGTATTCCATTCATGTTCCGCCGCTTGCTCAGATTGCCGGCCGGGGCGGGGTGGTTCAGGGATTTGCCCGGATTGCCTCCATACGTCCCTATACAACCAAGCGGGGAGAAAGGATGGCGTTTCTGAAGGGATCGGATGAAACCGCGGATCTGGATCTTCTTGTCATGCCGCGTACGTTTTTGAAATATGAATCCATCCTCAGAAAGGGAATGTATGTTCTGTTTGATGGTAAAATGGAAGAAACCGGAAAATGCATTGTGAATCAGATGAAAGAGATTTCCGGCAAGGAGGAACAGAATGGCAAGACTCCTGATAGTTGATGATGAAAAGAACATCCGGGAAGTTGTCCGTGAATATGCCCAGCTCAGCGGTTACGAAACCGATGAAGCAGAGGACGGGCTGGAAGCGCTGGAACTGATCCGGAAGAATCCATATGACTGTGTGATTCTGGATATCATGATGCCGAAACTGGACGGGTTTTCGGCATGCAAGCAGATCAAGCAGATCCAGCCCGTACCGGTGATCATGCTGAGTGCGCGACAGGAAGAATATGACAAACTGTTCGGGTTTGAACTGGGTGTGGATGACTATGTCGTCAAACCGTTTTCGCCCAAGGAACTGATGGCAAGGGTCCGGGTTGTTCTGGAGCGCGGCCGAAAGCCGGAAACCAGAATTCTGAAATTCGGAGGTCTGGAAATTGATGTTGCCGGACGCAGCGTCACGGTGGATGGACAGAAAGCGAATCTGACACCCAAGGAAATTGATCTTCTGCTGTATATGGTGGATCACCGCAATACGGCACTTTCCCGGACCAAGCTTCTGGAAGAAGTCTGGAACTATGACTACTTCGGAGATGACAGAACGGTTGACACGCATATCAAGATGCTGCGTCACAATCTCGGGCCGTACCGGGACTATGTAGTAACCGTAAGAGGAATGGGGTACAAGTTTGAAGCCTGACTTCCGGGGCATCCGCTTTTCGATGTGGCTGTATTTCTTTGTGTTTGCGGTCGGTGTGGTTCTTCTGCTGGGAATTCTGCAGTTTTCCCTGGTCAAGCCGTATTACCGGAACAACAAGCTTCAGACCGTCAAGCATGTCAGCAATGAGATTCAGCGGTATGTCATTGAAGAAAACCAGAACAGCGCGGCAGTTCACCGCGCCTTTCAGGTTGCCGTGGACAATAATGTCTGTGTCTCCATCTATAACTCTTCCGGCGCCATGGTCTATTCCGCCGATTCCCTTGGGAGCGGCTGTGTGTTCAATCCGAACGCCCGGACGGACAGCTCCGTCAATACCTCGGATGGAAGAGAACTGAAGAATCTGCTGGATTCCAACAGCGGCGAATACAGCCTGAATATTATGAATGAAAGAACCGGACAGGACATGGTTGTATACGGACGCAGGGTGACCATGAATCTGGTCAGCTTCTATCTGTTTGTCAATTCGCCGCTGGAGCCGGTGGATTCCATTGTGAATTTCTTCGGTCAGCAGTATGTGTTCTACACCCTGATCGTGATTGTGGCTGCTTCCATCATTTCACTTTTGATCTCCAACCGGCTGACCCGTCCGATTGTCAATATGAACAGGGAGGCAGACCGGCTGGCGGATGCCGACTACAGCGTTCAGTTTTCCGGGGGAAGCTTTACCGAAACCAAGGAACTTGCCCATACGCTCAATGACGCGACCAAGAAACTCGCTCAGATAGATGAGCTGCGGAAGGATCTGATCGCCAATGTGAGCCACGATATCAAAACCCCTCTGACTTCCATACGTGCCTATGCGGAAATGGTCCGTGATATTTCCGGAGACAATCCAAAAAAGCGGGAGGAACATCTGGATGTGATTATCTCCGAGGCGGATTATCTTGATAAGCTCGTGGTTGACATGAGCGAGCTCTCCAGACTGCAGAGCGGCAATTATGTTCTGAAGGAAACCAACTTTGACATTTCCTCCGTGATCCGTAAGGTTGTGCGGCTGTTTGCAGTCCTGATTGATGAAGGAAATCTGCAGGTGAATATCGAATGTCCGGAATCCCTGATCATTTACGGGGATGAAACCAAGATTACCGAAGTGATCTACAATTTCCTGTCCAATGCAGTCAAGCATTCACCGGATGGAAAGACCATCACGATCCGGGCGTTTCTCAAGGAGGATGAGGAAACAGTCCGGGTGGAAGTGCAGGATGAGGGGGATGGCATCCCGGAAGATGAACTGCCTCTGATCTGGGACCGGTATCAGAAATCCAGCCGTTCCTTTTCGAGATCGATGACTTCCACCGGACTGGGGCTTTCGATTGTCCGGGCGATTCTCGACAGTCATCATGCCCGCTATGGCGTGGAGTCGAAGGTGGGAGAGGGCAGTCTTTTCTGGTTTGAACTTCAGAGTCCCAAGGAGGTTCATGAATGAAACGGGACTATCTTTATTCAACCCCCTATACCATTCTTCAGAAGGAAAACATGTATCATTTCAATTCCGACAGTGAACTGCTGGGACGTTTCTGCCGGATTGAAAAAGAAGATACGGTTCTTGATATCGGAACAAATAACGGAGTATTGCTTCATTATGCATCCCTGCATGAGCCCAGGGCCATGTGCGGAATTGATCTGTTTCCGGAAGTGATCGAAACTGCCCGCGAGAATCTTGCGTACAACCATCTGGAAGCGGAGCTTCAGGTGACACCGCTGCAGGAGTTTGAACATGAACCTTTTTCCTGTATTCTGTGCAATCCGCCGTTTTTCACTACTCAGAGAGAGGATCTCAAAAGTGAGAATCCATACCGGCGGGCCGCAAGGTTTACGGATACGCTTTCCATTCACGATCTTTTTCTTCATGCCGCAAGGCTGTCCTGCCAAACCGGGCGGTTGTCTGTGATCTATCCGCATTCCTTCATGCAGGAAGTCCTTGAGACGGCATCGTCCAATCAGTTCTTTCTTACCCGGCTTCAGGCGGTCTATGACCAGAAAGGCGGAGAAGTCAGACGCTGTCTGATGGAATTTTCAAAAGAGAAAAAGGATACGCTTGAGGTGATGCCGATTGCCTGGCTGAACCGTCTCCATGAATCAAGATCCAGACACCGGCATACGGGATAGATCGGACAGAATCCGGATGAGCCCGGTTGATTTCCGGCAATCCAGCCAGGAAAATGAGAAGAGATGTTGGATAAAGCAATTCGGATGGATGTATGGGAAATGCATGTATTTGAAACTGATTAAATCGGCATCTGTTTTCCGATGGAAAGAGGACTGAGGATCCTGTCCTTCGATATGAACCGCAGCCTGTATAAAAAATATGAAACAGTCATTGACGGCGGTTCAACAAACTGATATCATCTTTGTGTTTCAGTCCTCTTGACAGGAGGTCTGTAACCGCTCAGAACAGGGAAAAAAGTGCGTTCTGCCCCCTGCATGGCGCGTCTTAAGATAAATTGCAGTCAGGAGGTGTAAGTATGTACGCAGTAATCGAAACAGGCGGAAAACAGGTCAAGGTCGAAAAAGATCAGGCCATTTATGTCGAAAAGCTCGCAGTTGAACCGGGCGAAACCGTAGTCTTTGACAAGGTTTGTCTTGTCAGCGACGCCGCAACCAAGATCGGAACACCGTATGTCGACGGTGCAAAGGTCACCTGCAAGGTTGAAAAGCAGGGTAAGGAAAGAAAGGTGCGCATCTTCAAGTACAAGCAGAAGAAGGGAAGCACCCGTCGCCGTCAGGGACATCGTCAGCCGTACACAAAGCTGATCGTTGAATCCATCGAGGCTTAATGATTCACATTGTTCTTACCCGGCAGAAAAATCATATCCGTTCCATTGTGATCAGCGGTCATGCCGAAAGCGATGTATATGGTAAGGATCTTGTCTGTGCGGCTGTAAGTGCAATCGCCTTCGGCGCATGCAATGCCCTGGATCTTCTGGGCAGTGACTGTGAATGTTCTGTCAGAGACAACCGCATCGAATTTGCGGTACGTACAGAAGACGAATTGACGGAAACCATTCTGTCTACTGTCATGATCCAGCTGGAAACAGTCCAGGAAGGAAACAGCGAGTTTATTGACATCAGGAAAATGGAGGTGTAAATCATGAAATTCACATTAGATCTTCAGTTCTTCGCATCCAAGAAGGGTGTATCTTCTACCAAGAACGGCCGTGACTCTGCCGGAAGACGTCTTGGCGCCAAGGTAGCGGATGGCCAGCACTGCACGGCCGGATCCATCATCTACCGTCAGCGCGGCACTCGGATCTATCCGGGCAAGAATGTCAGCCGCGGCGGTGATGATACACTGTTTGCGACAGCTGACGGAGTCGTACGCTATGAACGGCTCGGACGCTCGAAGAAACAGGTTTCGGTTTATCCGCAGGCTTAAGAGAAGAACGATGCCCCTGAGTACAGGGGCTTATTTTTTACCGGAGGTGTACAATGATTGATCTGATCAGAATCAAGGTTAAGGCAGGTGACGGCGGCAAGGGCTGTGTTGCCTGGCGACATGAAAAATTCTATGCCAATGGCGGTCCCTTCGGCGGTGACGGCGGCAGAGGCGGTCATATCTACATTCAGGTAGATACCAACGAAACCACACTCACCAAACTGAGATTTACTCATACGGTCAAAGCCGGCAACGGGGAACCTGGCAAAACAAAAAAGATGCACGGCGCAGACGGAGAGGATGTTACGATCAAGGTTCCGCTTGGAACGATGGTACGCAATGCCGCAAACGGGGATCTGCTTGCGGATCTTACAAAACCGCATCAGATTGTTATGATCGCCAAGGGCGGCAAAGGGGGTCTTGGAAACTGTCATTTTGCGACAGCTAGAAACGATGCCCCGGAATACGCGCAGCCTGGAGAAATCGGGGAGAGTCTTGAGCTTCAGATTGAACTTCGGCTGCTGGCAGATGCAGGGCTCATTGGCTTTCCAAGTGTCGGAAAATCAACCTTTCTATCCGTTGTGACGCGGGCAAGACCGGAAATCGCCGCTTATCCGTTTACCACGATTGATCCGAACATCGGTGTCGTGACTCTGCCGGATGAACGCAGTTTTGTACTCGCGGATATGCCGGGTCTTATTGAAGGAGCCGCGGACGGAAAAGGTCTTGGACATGAATTTCTTCGTCATATCAGACGCTGCCGGGTACTGATCCATTTGATTGATATGAGCGGCTGGGAACGGGATCCGCTGGAGGAT
>CAMNFS010000048.1 GCA_946537255.1 uncultured Erysipelotrichaceae bacterium | reverse complement strand
GAACCAATCCCTGCTTCTTGGGCAGTCGGGTTCAGCCTCGTTTTTCTTTCTGGATGTTTCTTTCAGCAGAAAGAACAAGGGATTTCCGTCAGGACTAGTGATCCTTTCGAATTGAAGCGGAAAAACTGAGCGAGGACTTTCTCAGAGAAGCACAGTACTTTTACGAAAAGAATCCTGCCGATGGAGATGTTTACGATATCGAGGAAGGTACAGATACATGGAAGCTGTATGATAAGGACAAAGCGTATTCCAAAGAAACATGGGCTGATCGAACACCAAAGGGGATAAAAGAAACGTCTTCGACAGACGGCTGCTGGAAAGGCGGCTTCATTCACGAAAACGCGATTGTGACAGCGGAAACGCATCATTGCCCTGATCCGCTTGCTGTTATAAAGATGGAAGAAATCGTGACTGTGCGGGGCAGTGGAGAGCATTGAACTGATGAACCTGTCGCATCGAAAGACAGCATGAAACCGACTGTTATTCTTGAGACAGCGATGGGAAACGACAGTCTGCTGAGGTAAATACGGGAGGAAACATCCGAATGGAACTGGAGAAAATCGAATATGAACTGACTGTCTGTAAAGTGACAGAGATATCGAGTATAAACATGAATGCTGATTTCTATTTTGTCGGGAAGACGGATGAGGAACTGTCGCTGGTGTGTAAAACAGAGGATAGTCCTCAGAACACAGTGGAACGTGAGGATGGATGGAAAGGCTTCCGTATTAAGGGAGTGCTTGACTTTTCGCTGACTGGAATTCTGTATGAGCTGTCCGGAATCCTTGCCGAACAGAAAATTGGAATCTTTGCGGTATCGACCTATAACACGGATTATATCCTTGTAAAAGAAGAAAACTATGAAAGAGCGCTGGCAGCTCTATCTTCGAAAGGATATACGGTGATTTGAATTCCGTTTTGAAGAACTCTCGATTCGCGTAGATCTGCCGAGAGAGGACTGTAAAAGAATGACATCAGAGGAATTATGGAAACGATCCGGTCTGACCGGGACCTATGAAGCATGGGCTTTCACAGAAGCCCCGGACAGACTGGCGGAGCTGGTGCTGAGAGGAATTAAAACTGCGACCTGTTCAGCCTATGACCTGTATGTAATAAATCATGAGCCGCTTCCGCGTGAAGGAGAGTACAGTGTTATCCTGAATTCAGATGGCGAAGCTGTCTGTATCATTCAGACGCTTAAGGTTTATGTGACAGCATTTCATCTGGTTTCAGCAGAGCATGCATATAAAGAAGGAGAAGGGGACCGATCGCTGGAATACTGGCGGGAGGTTCATAAAAGCTTTCTGACAAATGAGCTCGCATCTGTCAATAAAACATTTGACGAGAATACAGCAGTGGTCTTGGAAGAATTCAAAACTGTGTACAGATGAATCAGGCTATGGAGGAGTCATGAGCAACATGATACGGCTGAACGATACAGCACCGAATGATCAGTGGATTGTCATGTCCAATCAGGGAACAGACTGTTTTCTGGATCTTCTTCTCGCCGCGTCCCGCGGGATGCGGAAGACGGAACATCAGAAGAAGCTGATCTTCTTTCTGAAAGATCAGAAAGCGATCAATGATATCGCTCCGGGGACAGCCGGTTTCGATCTGGATGAGATGCCTTGGCGGGAGGAGTCCCTCAGGGAAGATACCGGGTTTCTTCTTCATGTGGCTGAAGAAGCAGAGAGCCAGGATGTCTTTCAGAAACTGCCATATGAAGCAGATCGGGAAACGGTTCTTCCCTGGCTGAGACAGTTTGGTGTATTGGTCAGAATGATGTCAGCTTGTTCAAAGCGATCGGTCGGAGTCTGAGAAAAGGACGGGGGATAAACCTCAGACGGATCTGGTTTTCCAGACAATATCGGAAACAGCAGACGGGACCCCGTTATCCGGTATTCCGATACGGTACGGAAAGATCAGACAGCCCAATACGAAATACCGAAAGTGCAGGATTTCCGTTTGATGATGCGGATTCCCGCATTTTCTTTCTTTATCGGTCAGGTAAGATCATGTGACAAGGACAGGATGTCCTCAGGCAAAAACAGTCCGGACATGGGGAAAAACAGGTATAATGAACAGACCTTCGGGAGGAGAAGCCATGATCCGTCGTTTTCTGCATTATTTCAGACCACACTGGAAGCTGTTTGTTCTGGATCTTTTCTGCGCGTTTCTGGCAGGACTCTGTGACGAGTTTCTGCCGCTGTTTGTGCGGCAGACCATCAATGAATATGTCCCTTCGGGAAATATTCAGGCAGTCACGAGAGTCGGGATCGCCATGACTGCGATCGTTGCCTTCAAGGCCGTTCTGAACATGATCATCAATTACTGGGGTCATATCTTCGGCATCCGGGTTCAGGCGGATATGCGCAGAGATATCTTCACCCATATTGAACAGCTGCCGATCCGCTGGTTTGATGATCATAAAACCGGCGAAATCATGAGCCGGATTACCAATGATCTGCAGGAGATTTCGGAGATGGCTCATCATGGACCGGAGAATCTGTTTCTTTCCGGTGTCATGCTGGGAGTCAGCGCTTTTCTTCTGATGCGGATCAATGCCCGTCTGACCATGATTCTTTATGCCTGTCTGCCGGCCGCAGTGCTGTTTGTGATTCTGATCCGGAAGGGACAGATGGAAGCCTTTACCCGCAACCGGAAGGAGATCGGCGCCATCAACGGAGAAACCGAAACGAGTATTGCCGGGATCCGGGTGACCCGTGCCTATAACGGTCTTGAGACGGAACTGGCCAAATTCAGCGATGCCAACCGCCGTTATGTCAGCGCAAGAAAGCGTTCCTACCTGTATCTTGCGCTGTTCAACAGCGGGATGACCTTCTTTACTGATCTGATGTACGCAATGGTTCTGATTATCGGCGGGCAGATGTTTCTGAAGGGTGAGATCAATGCCGGGGATTTTGCGGCCTATATTCTTTTTATCTCGATGTTTCTGACGCCGATCAAGCGGCTTGTGGATACGTTTGAGATGATCATTGACGGAATGAGCGGATACCGCCGCTTTGAGGAGATCATGAATCTTCCGATCGAAGAGGACGCTCCTGAGGCAAGGGATGCCGGAACACTGAACGGAGAGATTGTCTTTCATGATGTTTCCTTCCGCTATCGGGGAAGTGAGGAAGAAGGGCCGATGGTGATCAGCCATCTGAATCTGCATATTGATGCGAAGGAGAAACTGGGCCTGGCTGGCCCAAGCGGAGGCGGAAAGACGACGCTCTGCAGTCTGATCCCGCGGTTCTATGAAATTGAGGAGGGATCCATCACAATTGACGGAACGGATATCCGGAATATGACCCGGGCCAGTCTTCGCCGCAATATCGCTTCGGTATCGCAGGATGTGTTTCTCTTTCATGGCACGGTAAGAGACAACATTCTTTATGGAAAACCCGATGCCAGCGAGGAAGAGATGGTGGAAGCCGCCCGCAGAGCGCAGATTCATGAAGATATTCTGAAGATGCCGCATGGCTATGACACGGCGGTAGGTGAGCGGGGTGTCCATCTTTCCGGCGGCCAGCGGCAGCGGATTTCCATTGCCCGGGCATTTCTCAGAAATCCCAGGATTCTGATTCTCGATGAGGCAACGTCCGCACTCGACAACATGACCGAGGCGGCGGTTCAGAACAGTCTGGATGATCTTGCGAAAGGGCGTACCGTGATCATGGTCGCTCACCGCCTGTCCACACTGCGCAGATGTGATGAGATTGTCGTACTTTCCGCCGATGGGATAGAGGAAAGCGGAAGTGAAGCACAGCTGATGGAGAAAAAGGGTATGTACTGGCAGATGCGCACCCAGGCGGAAACGCTGTAGGACATCCTTGACTCAGAAGATCGTTCCATTTCCAAAAGGCTTTCTGACGACACGGAAGTCAGTAAAACAAGTCCCTTACAGAAGGAACAGATCATGTATAATATGCATTTGAAAGCGGGGTATTCCATGACACAGAATCGTGCTTATGAAGACGACAGTATTCAGATTTTAAAAGGTCTGGACCCGGTCCGCAAGCGTCCGGGCATGTATATAGGCTCCACCGATTCCCACGGTCTCCATCATCTGATCTGGGAAATCGTGGATAATTCCGTTGACGAAGCGCTCAACGGCTTCGGCAAGAAAATTTCCATTACCCTGAATGAGGATGGCTCCTGCACCGTAGAGGATGAAGGACGCGGTATGCCGATTGGAAAGCACTCCAGCGGCAAAAATACCCTCGAGGTCATTTTTACCGTGCTTCACGCCGGCGGTAAATTCACAAGTGAGGGAGGATACAAGACGGCCGGAGGCCTGCATGGCGTAGGCGCTTCGGTAGTCAATGCCTTATCGGAGTGGCTGGTGGTTGAAGTGGCCCATGATGGAAAGCTCGTGCGGATGCGCTTTGATCACGGGGATAAGAAGATCGGAAAGCTCGAGGATCTTGGTGCGACCAACCGGTCCGGCTCCAAGGTGACCTTCAAACCGGATCCGAAGATCTTTTCCACGACGGAGTTCAAATTCGACCGGGTCTGCGAACGGGCAAGAGAAGAGGCCTTTCTTCTTTCCGGCATTTCGCTTGTGGTAAAGGACGCAAGAGGAAAAAAGCCGCAGACGGAAACCTATTGTTATGAGGATGGTCTGATTGCGTTCCTTGATTATCTTCACGAAGACCGCAACGTGCTGATGAAGCCGGTGAAGTTCGAAGGCGAAAGCGGCGGGATCAAGGTTCAGATTGCCTTCCAGTATACGGATGACTATGCGGAGAATACCTGCAGCTTTGCGAATCTTGTAAGAACCAGTGACGGCGGTTCGCATGAAATCGGATATAAGACCGCCTTTACCAAAGCGGTGAATGACTACGCGAGAAAATACGGACTGCTCAAGGAAAAGGATAAGAACCTGGAAGGCTCCGATGTAAGGGAAGGCCTTACCAGCATTATTTCGGTAGAGATTCCCGAGGAACTGCTGCAGTTTGAAGGCCAGACCAAGGGAAAGCTCGGTACGCCGCAGGCCAAGCCAGCCGTGGATGCGATTGTATCTGAGAAGCTGACCTACTGGCTGGAGGAAAACCGGGATCAGTCCGACATGCTGGTACGTAAGATGATGAAGGCCTTCATGGCAAGAGAAGCCGCCAGAAAGGCCAAGGAGGAAGCCCGCAAGGGAAAGAAGGCCTCCAAGGGAGAAAAACTGCTTTCCGGAAAGCTCGCTCCGGCCAACAGCCGGGACCGGTCCATCAAGGAGCTCTTTCTGGTAGAGGGTGACAGCGCCGGCGGCAGCGCCAAGCAGGGAAGGGATTCCCGCTTCCAGGCGATTCTGCCGTTAAGAGGAAAGGTGCTCAACGCCGAGAAATGCACGATGAGTGAAATCTCCGCCAATCTTGAGCTCAATACCCTGATTCACGCGATCGATGCCGGAGTCGGCCCGGGTTTTGACTATGAGGAAAGCAACTACAACAAGATCATTATCATGACCGACGCGGACGATGACGGAAGTCATATTCAGATTCTGCTTCTGACCTTTTTCTACCGCTACATGCGCCAGCTGATTGAGCAGGGCATGGTTTATATCGCCCTGCCGCCGCTCTATAAGGTGACAAAAGGCAAAACCAGCCAGTACTGCTATACCGATGATGAACTCGAAACCCTGCGGAAAAAGCTCGGCAAGGTGGAGATTCAGCGGTACAAGGGTCTTGGTGAAATGAATGCCACCCAGCTCTGGGAAACGACAATGGATCCAGCCACCCGTTCCCTGATCCGGGTTGGCATCAATGACGGCGCCCTGGCTGAAAAACGCGTCAGCGTACTGATGGGGGAGAAGGCCGAGCCGCGCAAGCGCTGGATTGAAAACAATGTTTCCTTCACCCTCGAGGATGATTTCAAGGTGGAGGAATAAGCAATGGCAAAGAAAAAAGAGTTTGAAGACAATACCACATATATTCCTTCGCTTCTGGAAGATATCATGGGAGACCGCTTCTCCCGCTATGCCCGCCATGTCATTCAGGAACGGGCTCTGCCTGATGCAAGAGACGGCCTGAAGCCGGTTCAGCGGCGCATCCTCTACGCGATGTATCATGACGGCAACACCTGGGACCATGCCTACCGCAAATCCGCGAAGACCGTAGGTCTTGTAATCGGTAACTATCATCCCCATGGCGACAGTTCCGTATATGATGCGATGGTACGCATGTCACAGGACTGGAAGGTGCGTCTGCCGCTGATCGACATGCATGGAAACAACGGCTCCATCGATGATGACCCGGCAGCCGCGATGCGATATACCGAGGTGCGTCTTGCCAAGGTCACTCAGGTCATGGAAGACGATCTTGACAAGGATACGGTCGAGATGGCTCCCAACTTTGACGATACCGAGAATGAGCCGACGGTTCTGCCGGTTCCCTTTCCTGTCATGCTTGTCAACGGAGCGACCGGAATCGCGGCCGGTTACGCGACCAACATGCCTCCGCACAATCTGAGTGAAGTCGTGGACGGAACCATTTACCGTCTCAACTATCCGGAATGCAGTCTGGAGGAAATCATGGAATACATTCCCGGACCGGATTTTCCGACCGGGGGAATCGTACAGGGGGCAGCCGGAATCAAGGAAGCCTTTGCCACCGGACATGGCAAGATTGTGGTGCGGGGAAAAACCGAAATCGTCGAGGGACGCACCTGCAATCAGATCGTTGTGACCGAGGTGCCGTATGAGGTCATCAAGTCCAATCTTGTCAAGGAGATGGATGAGATCCGTCTCAACAAGAAGATTGACGGACTTCTCGATGTCCGGGATGAAAGTGACCGGATGGGTCTTAAGATCGTGGCGGATATCCGCAAGGACTGCGACGCCCAGATGATCCTGAACTATTTCTACAAGAACACCCACCTGCAGACCTACTACAGCTACAACAATGTGGCGATCATTGACAAGCGGCCGGTGCAGGTCGGACTGCTCGGTCTTCTGGATGCGTTCATCGACTTCCGGAAGGAAGTGGTGACCCGCAGATCCAGATATGAACTCGCAAGAATGGAAGCGCGCTGCCATGTGATTGAAGGTCTGATGAAGGCGGTTTCCATCCTGGATGAAGTGATTGCCGTGATCCGCCATTCCAAGGACAAGGGCGACGCGAAGAAAAACCTGATGAAGGAGTTCGGCTTTGATGAACCCCAGTCGGAAGCGATCGTTTCCCTGCGGCTGTACCGGCTGACCAATACCGATATCACCCAGCTGCGCAGTGAGTTTGCCGAACTTGCCAACCAGATTGAGGAGATTCATTCCATTCTCGACAATCCGGATGTCATGCGCCACGTGATTGTCAATGAGCTCAAGGCTGTCAAGAGTGAGTACGGGGACGCAAGGCGTACGAAGCTCGAAGACAAGGTCGCGGAGCTTGTGATTGATCGAACCAGCATGGTAAGCAATGAGCGGGTTGTCGTGACCGTAAGCCGGGATGGCTATGTCAAGAAGGTCAGCCTGCGAAGCTATCAGGCAAGTGAAGGAACGGAAACCGGTCTCAAGGCCGGGGATGAGCTGATCGGTACGATTGAATGCGATACCGTGGATACGCTGCTTCTGTTTACTTCCCGCGGCAATTATGCCTTCCTGCCGGTATGGCAGGCGGATGACGGGAAGTGGAAGGAGATCGGTTCTCATCTCAACAAGGCAGTCCGGATCGACGGCGATGACAAGATCCGTGACGCCATTCTCGTCAAGAATTTTGAGACCTGGGGATGGATCATCACCGTTACCTCGGGCGGTCAGATCAAAAAGTCAAGAGTCAGGGATTTCCTGGTTCAGCGCAACAACAAGGTCATGCCGGCTCTTTCGATGAAGAAGGGTGATACACTCCTGAGGGCATTTACGGTATACAAGGGGGATCAGATCCTGATTGTCAGCCGGGATGGCTTTGCCAACCGCTATCCGATTGATCAGATTCCGACAATGGGAGTCAAAACCCGCGGCGTCAAGGCGCAGAACTATGGCAAGGGGGATATGACTGCCAGTGCCTGTGCTCTGAGAGAAGAAGACAATACGGTACTCTTCTTAACGGAAAACGGCAGTATGAAGCGCGTGAAACTGGAAGAGATTCCGGAAAACAACCGGCCTGCCAAGGGCAATCTCATCTGTAAGCGGATCAAGTCCAACCCAAGTGTCCTGACGGATGTAAGAGTCATTCATCCCGGGGATTCCCTGGAATTCCATGATCCGGAAAAGCAGGAGCTGCGGGCAGCGGAAGTCGCTCTCAAACCCGTCAGCACCACCTTCTCCCAGCCGCTGGTTCTGAAAAAGGACTGGTACCTGCTCCGCGGGATTGAAGAGGTGCGGATTATTGATATTCCTGAAGGAGAAGAGGATGAAGCACACAGTGATGTGGAGCCTCTGACCCTGTTTGATACGGAGATCAGCGAATGAAATGCATAGGATGCGGAGCCTTTCTTCAGACAACAGATAAAAACGCCCCGGGATATACCCCGAAGGCGGACGCGCAGTACTGTCAGAGATGTTTCCGGCTGATCCATTATGATGATCTTACGGTTTCGATGAAAACCGGAATCGACCCGGATCAAGTCATGGAGGAAGTCAGCCGGATGGATGCCCTGGTTGTATGGGTAGTGGACCTCTTTGACTTTGAGGCCGGCATGATTCCCGGTCTTTCAAGACGGCTTGCGGGCAGGGATATCATTCTGGTCTGCACCAAGCGGGATCTTCTTCCGGATACGCTGAGTCATGAGCGGACCGCGCAGTTTGTCTTTCAGCGGCTGAAGGAATACGGAATCTCCATTAAGGAACTGGTCTTTGTCTCGGGTAAGGAAAAAGCCGGCCTGCAGGAAGTCATGGCGGCAGTGAGGAAGCATTCTTCCGGAAAAGAGGCAGCTGTCATCGGCCGGGCCAATTCCGGCAAGAGCACACTGCTGAATGCATTGGCCGGAAATGCCGTACTGACCGCTTCGAGATATCCGGGCACTACCCTTGGATTTACGCGGATGAAGATTGAGGATGTGACGTTTGTGGATACTCCGGGCATAGAAATCGGCAACTCGATGATCATGCATGTACAGGAGGCGGACTTGAAAACAATCCTTCCGGAAGCCACGGTCAATCCGACGGTGTTTCAGATCCATGAGGATCAGTCGTACGCGGCCGGGGGACTGGCACGGCTAGATGTGACATGCCGATCCAGCGCGACCGTGACATGGTATGTCAGCCGCCGTCTGTATCTGCACCGCACCCGGCTGTCCAAAGCGGACGCGCTCTGGCAGAACCAGTATGGAAAGCTTCTTGTCCCGGTGGCGGACAGCGCAAAGATGCGCTCCTATACGTATTCAAGAGGAAATGAAAAAACCGATGCGGTCATTGACGGACTTGGCTGGGCCTGCATTTCAGGCGATGCCCCGGTGATCACCGTCAGAGTACCGGAACATGTGAATGTGACATTCAGAAAGGCGATGATGTAATGCTTACAGGAAAACAGAAACGATATCTCCGCTCCCTTGCGAGTTCTGAATCCGCTTTGTTTCAGATCGGCAAGGAGGCGCTGTCGGACAATCTGATCCGGATGGTGGATCAGGCCTTCAACAACCGCGAGCTGATCAAGATCAAGGTGCTCAAGACCTGCCCGGTGGATGTGCAGGAACTTGCGTTTGATCTTTCGATGAATACCGGCAGTGAGGTTGCCCAGATCATCGGACATACGATTGTGCTCTACCGCCAGAATGAAACTCCCAGGATCATCCTGCCATGAAGGCTCTGAACATTGAAGCCAGTTTTGATCCGATTACTCAGAAGGAACTGGAAGAAATCAGGCGGCTGAAGAAACAGGCCAATGCCCGGATGGTTTATGTCTGGCCAACGGGGGACGGCGTTCTGTCCATTGAGGAACGGTTTGAACTTCTGAAGCTTGCCCTGAAGCCATACCGTCATCTGCAGGCGGGAAGTGGAAAAGGAAGCGCGACCGTCCGTCTTTCAGAAGAAGTGATGGAAAGCGAACAGGAAGTGCGCACAGGCCGGTTCCATCATGCCGCAGCGGGCATCCGCGGGGAACTGGTCCGGAAGATGTACTACTTTGAAACCGCGCTTGCGGCGAGGTGCACGCCTCACCGGGCTGCCCACAGCCGCTCGGTGGCGGCCTTTGCGGCCCATCTTGCACAGGTGCATCATATGGATTGTGAACTTGCCTGGAGAGCCGGAATATTGCATGATATAACCAAGGCATGGTCAAAGGAAGAGGGAGAACGGATCCTGCGGGTCTACGCGCCCAAGGTGCTGGAATATCCGCCTGCGGTCTATCACAGCTACACCGCTCCCGTATTTCTGAAGACCGTGATGGGAATCACCGATCATCGGATCCTGCAGGCAATTGAAACCCATACCCTGGGAAACGGGCATACGGATCTTGATTATCTGCTGTATATTGCGGATAAGATTGAACCGACCCGCGGCTATGACACTGCCAGGGAAACGGCTCTAGCGGAAAAGGATCTCAGAGCTGCCTTTGATCTGGTGTTCAGGGAAGCCGAACAGTACCGGCAGAAGGAGAACTAATGGCAGAGTTACTGGAAATTGCGGAAAAGAAGCTGGAAGAAAAGCTGGCGGAAGACATCACTGTCATTGATATGCGGGATGTCAATCCGTTCACGGATTATTTTGTGATTGCGACGGCACGCAATCCCCGCCACGCGTCTGGGCTTGCGGAGGATGTGATCAAGGCGTGCGAGGAGGCCGGATACACCCTGAGAACCAGGGAAGGTTCAGATGGAAGCACCTGGATTCTGGTGGATTTCAATGAGATCATCATTCACATCTTCACCGATGAGGCGAGGTCTCTCTACAAGCTTGAAAATCTCTGGGGAGACCTTCCGGTAACCCGTTATCCTCAGGACTGATTTCGGCAGAACAAAGGGTATAATGGATCTATGAATATACAGGAGAACGAGTATGAAGCGAGTTGAAAAAATCGGTCGTCACTCAGTGACTTACACTTATTCGGAAACCAATCTCTCTCAGAAGGAGATGCTTGGATACATCATTGACATTCTCAATGACGATGATGTCCTGGCAAACGGACTGATTCTGATTGCCCCGTTTGACAATGAGAAGGACTGGGCAGGGGTTGTCACGGAGCTTCCGACTGTCCCGGACAAGGATGTCTTCGTAGAGACCTATGGAGAATCCGCGCTCTCTGGCGTCACCAGTATTTTTGCCTACCATGGGCAGCAGCTGATGCTGAGCTACCGGCCCGGCACCAACACCTTCTCCATCATTCTTCCCAGGGAGTTCAAGGATACGATCGATGACATTGAGCACAACGTCATTCCGGAGGCGATTGACGGCGTGCCGGTTATTGTTCGTGATGAGAAAAAGAACTGAAAGCGGAGCACATCCGCTTTTTAAGTGGGGCAGGAAATCAAGGAAGGCCGTGTCTCAGATAGGAAGGGACATGGCATGATACAATGTCAGAAAAAGAAAGCGAGAACAATCAATCATGAAAGCGGAGACCCTGCTGGAAAAGCGGAAAGAAGAAATCTATGCTCTGGGAGATCAGCTGTTCCGTACACCGGAGCTTGGATACAAGGAACTGAAAACCAAGGCGATTCTGACGGAACTGTTTGAAAGAAACGGTCTTACAGTCAAAGACCTTGGCTTTGAGACTGCCTTTTCAGTCACGATCGGAAGCGGCAGTCCTCATATCGGTCTGATTGCCGAGCTGGATGCTCTGCCGACCCTCGGTCATCCCTTCGCAAGCAAAACCGATCACGCCGCCCACAGCTGCGGGCACAGCACCCAGGGCACGATCATGGCTTCCGTTCTGCTTGCCCTGAAGGATACCATTCGAAAGGGAACCGTAACGCTGTATTTTACTCCGGCTGAGGAATTCACGGATATCACTTACCGTAAGAAGCTGATCAGGGAGAAGAAGATCCGCTATATCGGCGGCAAGATCAACATGCTTACGGCCGGATGCTTTGATGACGCGGATATTCTGATTCATCTTCATACCATGGGGCAGGGTGCCTTCCATTTCTCCCTGAATACTTCTCTTGCCGGTTTTATCTACAAGGAGATTACCTTTCATGGCCTGGCGGCCCATGCGGCGGTACTTCCGCATAAGGGCATCAATGCCCTCAATGCCTTTGTTTTATTTGACAACGCGATGAACATGCTGAGGGAGACGTTTGAGGAAAAGGACTGCATCCGCATTCACGGCATGATCCGCGAAGGCGGACAGACCGTCAACTCGATTCCGGAGCGGGTGGTATATGAATGCTATGTCCGATCCAGAAATGAGACTGCGCTTCTTTCCACGGCGGAAAAGGTGGACAACGCCGCAAAACACGCCGCAAAGGCAATCGGTGCCAGAGCCTCGATCCGCAATACGCCCGGGTATCTGCCGATGGTGCAGAACCGGCGCATCAATGATGTGATCCGCAGGGAGATGCTGAAATACTGCCGTCTTGAAGAGATCAATGACAATGAGGTTTCCCAGGCCGCGGGCGATATCGGAGATGTCAGTATTTTCAAGCCCACCGTGCAGTTTGGCTACAGCGGCTTTGCGGGAAGCTGCCATGGAAAGGATCTCTGCGTCGTGGACAATACACGGGCATATCTTGAACCGGCGAAGGTTGTGGCCGGAACCGTGGAATATCTGCTTTCCCATCCAACCATCATAGAGACCATCCTGAAGGAGTTTGAACCGCGCATGACCATGGAGGAATATCTTGCCTACGTCAACGGCTGATGAGGGATGTACTGGATTCACTTTCTGACCGCAATTTGGATGGATCGAAGGATGCGGGAGGTATTTCTCCGCACTGACGTGTCTACCAAATAAAGGAATAGAAAAGGGCAAGGATGCATATCGAAGAATCCATTCAGAATAGAGCAAACCCATACAGCCGCTGCCGCAAAGGATTCCCCAGACCATCGTTTCCGCTCTTTCTGAAGCCGGATACCTGCAGGAAAGAGTATCAAGTACAAAAAGAGAAAGGAAAAACAGACATGAGTTTTTATGACCTGGCAGAAAGAAGATACTCCGAACGGTATTTTGATCCTCAGCCGGTAGAACAGAAAAAGATCGACCGGATTCTTGCGGCAGGACGTCTTGCGCCTACCGCCTGCAACCTTCAGCCTCAGCGTATTTATGTTTTACAGAGTGAGGAAGCACTGAACAAGGCCAGGGGAATGCGGGTTTCCCATTTCAACGCGCCGCTTCTGATGCTGGTATGCTATGACGCCGAAACCGCCTGGAGAAATCCGGGAGACCGCTGGTATGAGAATTACTGCTCGGGAGAGCAGGACGCCTCGATTGTCGCCGCGACCATGATGTATGAAGCGGAGGAACTCGGTGTTCACAGTGTCTGGCTGCGCGGGTTTGACAGCGCGGAAGTCGCCGATGTCTTTGCACTTCCGGCCAGCCATATCCCGGTCATGATGTTTGCGATGGGATATCCTTCCGCTGTTTCTAAACCCGGCCCATGGCACTCTCAGCGAAAGCCGCTGGAAGAAACCGTGATCGTGCTTTGAGTGGGAGAATCATCCGGATCGGAGCGGTCGTCTGTTGTCAAATCCGGCAATGGAACGCTAAAATAGAAAGTGGATGAAACCAATGTTTTTTATCGTGTATGGAATAGAAAGCAGGTAAGGCAATGAAGTATAAACGTTTGGGTGAGATGCTGGTGGATGTCGGTGCCATCACCGAACAGCAGCTGGAAGAAGCGCTTGCCGGGCAGAAGGGATCCGGAAAACGTCTGGGTACGTATCTTGTCGACAACAACTACATTACCGAGGATCAGCTGATTGAGATTCTTCGGATGCAGCTGGGTATTGATTTTATTGATCTCAACAAGGCGAAGATCGACCCGAGTCTTGTGACCCTGGTACCGAAGAATATTGCCAAACAGAACCGTGTGATTCCGGTGCGTCTTGACAAGGATACGCTGTACCTTGCCATGGAAGACCCGATGAACTTCATGGCAGTGGAGAATGTACGGAATACCACAAGAAAACGGGTCGTTCCGATGATTGCCTACAGCCGTGCCATTGACCGTGCGCTTTCTGTTCTCTATGAAAACGAAGGCGCTGCCAAGGCCATGGAGGAGATGCGGGAAGAGCAGGGCTTTACTACCGTTGAAGATACCGCCAATGTGCTTGACAGCGATGATACCAACGCGGCTCCTACCGTAAAGCTGGTCAACTCGATCATTGAGCGCGGTATTGTGGAAAAAGCCAGTGATATTCACATCGAACCCCGTGAACATGACATGGCGGTAAGAATCCGTGTGGATGGCCGTCTGAATGAAATCATGAACATTCCGAAGGAACTGCAGTCCGCGGTAATCTCCCGCTTCAAGGTCATGTCCAACATGAACATTGCCGAAAGAAGAATTCCGCAGGACGGCCGTGCCATTTCCAGAAGACCGGACGGCACGAATATCGACCTTCGTCTCAACTCGCTTCCTACCATCTACGGAGAGAAGATTGTTATCCGACTCCTGACCCGTGAGCAGTCCATTCTGAACCCGCACGGCATCGGTATCACGGATGATGATATTCCGAAGTTTGACCGTCTGATGAAGAATACCAGCGGCGTGGTTCTGATCGTAGGTCCGACCGGTTCCGGTAAGACCTCCACGCTTTATACCATGATCAACGCGCTCAAGAGCGATACCGTAAATATGATCTCTCTGGAAGATCCGGTGGAATTCCAGATTGAAGGTGTTACCCAGGTAGCGATCAATGAGAAGGTGGGACTTACCTTCGCAAGCGCCCTGCGAGCATGTCTGCGGCAGGACCCGGATATCATCTGTATCGGAGAAATCCGAGACGGTGAAACAGCGGAAATCGCGATGCGTGCCGCCATGACCGGTCACTTTGTTCTTTCCACCATCCATACGGAAGATGCCTGCTCGGCCATCGACCGTCTCAAGGACATGGGCGTGGAACCGTATCTGATTGCCGGTTCGGTAAGAGGCGTTCTCTCACAGCGTCTGGTCAGAAAGATCTGTCCGAACTGCCGGGAAGAAACCAAGCCGGATGAAGTACTGCTGGATTATGCGGGAATCAAGAACGTGGCTGGTCAGAAATTCTACAAGGGCAGGGGATGCCATCAGTGCTTCGACAGCGGCTACCGCGGAAGAACGGGTGTGTTTGAGATTCTGGCCATGAATTCCAAGCTCAGAGATATTGTCGCAACCGGCGCAACCGGTACTGAATTAAGAAGACAGATCTCCGGTTCTGACTTCACCCCGATGATTGTCAATGGAAGAAAACTGGTCGCCGACGGTGTGACCACTGTAGATGAAATAGTCCGTACGATCGTGACACTGGAGTAAGCATATGAGAAAGACACTGGAAGAAATTGTTATTCAGGCAGCCCAAGACGGTGCCAGCGACATTCACCTGACAGCCGGCCAGCCGCCCAAGTACCGTCTTCATGGACAGATTCAGTCCATGAATGACGAATCCCTTTCCAAGGAAGACTGCATTGAGTATGCAAAGGAACTGGTAGGGGATGACTGGAGACAGATTGAGAGCATCGGGGAAATCGACGCCGCCAAGACGGTAGCCGGACACCGCATCCGTATCAATCTCTACCGGGTCAGCGGAACCATTTCCGCAGCGCTTCGTCTGTTATCCGATTACATTCCGAAGATCTCCGAACTGAATCTTCCGGAGGCCGTATCCAAATTCCCGACCTACCAGAAGGGAATCGTACTGGTTACCGGGGAAACCGGTTCCGGTAAATCCACCACACTTGCGGCAATTCTGGATGAAATCAACCATACCAGAAATGAGCACATCATCACTCTGGAAGACCCGATTGAGTATATCTACAAACCGGATAAATGCGTCATCTCCCAGCGTGAGGTAGGAACCGATACCCGCAGTTACAGCGATGGCCTGCGTGCCATTCTGCGTGAAGATCCGGATATTATCCTGATCGGAGAAATGAGAGACGGGGATACGATTGAAACCGCACTGACCGCTGCGGAAACAGGCCATCTGGTCTTTGCGACCCTGCACACCAACAGTGCCAGTGATTCCATTGACCGTATTGTCGGTACCTTCCCGCCGGAACATCAGGCACAGATCCGCTTACAGCTTTCCACCACCATCAAGGCAGTCCTTTCCCAGCAGCTGGTTGTAAGAAAGGGCGGAAAGGGAAGAATCGCAGCCTGTGAGGTCATGATCTCCACTCCCGCTATCAAGAACCAGATCCGGGAAGGAAAGACCCCGCAGATGGAATCCGCGATCCTGACTTCCGCCAAGGAAGGTTCTGTCACGATGGACAACTATCTGATCAAACTGGTCAAGGATGGTTATATTGACCCTGAGACTGCGGTAGAGGCAGCCAACAAGTCTGACTATGTACAGCAGAATGTCATGGGCATGGGCGGAGGAAGGCCGTCTTCCTCTTCCTTCAGCAGAACGACTACAATCCGGAGGTAATGTATGAATACGTATAAATACAGTGCACTGTCCCGGGATGGAGCCAAGGTCAGCGGTGTCATTGAAGCACTGGATGAATACGCAGCGGTAGAGAGAATCAAGACCAACTGTCCGGTTGTCCTTGAGATCAATGAAGTCCAGGACAAGAAGAAAAGCGCGCTTGATTTTGAGATCGGATCCAAGAAGGTAGATACCAAGGCGCTGTCTGTCATCTGTTCCCAGTTTGCGACCATTCTTGGGGCAGGTGTGGATGTGGCAACCTGTATGGAAATGATTGCCGGACAGACCGAGGACAAGAAACTCAGGAAAATGCTGGAGGAATCCGCAAAGGATGTCGCCCAGGGTAACTCCATTGCGACCAGTATGGAGAAAAACTGTCCGGAACTGCCGGTCACCTTTATCGAAACGATCCGGGCTGGTGAGCTCTCCGGTACACTGGAAGAAAGCTTCGCCACCCTGAAGGACTACTTCACAAGGAATTATCAGCTGAAGCAGAAGGTGAAATCTGCGTTAAGTTATCCTATCTTTGTAGTTGTTGTGGCTATTGTTGTCGTCATTGTCGTCATGGTCAAGGTTGTCCCGACCCTGACTCAGGTATTCGGAGAAATGGGCGGAACTCTGCCATTTCCAACCGTACTTCTGATCAATACCTCCAGGTTTTTCGCAAAAGCATGGCCGTTTATAGCGTTGATCGCCATTCTCGGATTCCTTGGCTTCAAATACTGGACCTCTACTGAAGAGGGAAAACTCAAATGGGCCAAGTTTCTTCTGGAGATGCCGGTCATGGGAAAGATCAACAGTTTCTCTGGCGCAGCGGACTTTGCGTCTACCATGTCCGCGCTTCTCAAAGCCGGTCTTCCGGTAACCAACGCTCTGGAAGTTACCTCAAGGGTTTTGGACAATTATATCCTGGCTACTGAAACAAGAAAGCTTTCTGAGAAGGTACAGACCGGTATGAAACTGGGCGATGCCATGAGAAATGCAAAGGTCTTCCCGCAGACTCTCACTGAGATGACGGCGATCGGTGAAGATACCGGTGAACTGGAAAAAACTCTGAAGACCATTGCGGATTACTACAGCCAGGAAGCAGACTATGCCATGACTGCGGCGATCTCCAAGCTCGAACCTACATTACTGGTATTTCTGGCAATATTTGCAGGATGGATTGTCATCGCCATCTATATGCCGATGTTTACCATGTACAACCTGTTCTGATCGCTTCAGAACATTCATCCCATGTATTGGGAAAACCTAAAAAAAAACATTGAAAATATCATTGAAATTGGTTCCCAAACATGCTAGTTTTATCTCAGTTAAGGGTAGCACCTGAAAACGATAAGAGGAAAGAAAGAGGAGAATTAGAAGATGAACAAGAACAACAAGAAAGGTTTCACGCTTGCCGAACTTCTGATCGTTGTAGCGATTATCGGCGTACTCGTAGCAATTTCCATTCCCATTTTCACCACACAGCTGGAACGCAGCCGTGAAGCTACTGACCTTGCGAACATTCGTTCTGCGTATGCTGAAGCAATGTCTGATTATTTAGTGAATAACTCCGCAGGTGGATCGGCGACAGCAAGTATTAGACAGCAGGATGCGACTTGGCATATTGATCATACTTTG
>CAMNFS010000047.1 GCA_946537255.1 uncultured Erysipelotrichaceae bacterium | reverse complement strand
TCTCTTTTTCTTCCGAATCAGGATCGACAATCGCTACGGTAGAAACACGGGAATTTTCCTCGACCCGGATGAACTTGACACCCTGGGAATATCTTCCGAGATTTCTGACCTGAATCAGAGAGATGCGGATGATGATTCCGTCATCGGTCATGATCATGCAGTCTTCATCCCCATGAACCGCCTTAAGACATACCATCGCGCCGGTGCGTTCCGTCACATTCATGGCCTTGACACCCTTGGTGCCGCGGCTGGTCAGACGGTACTCCGACAGCGGGCTGATCTTTCCGAATCCGTTCTCCGTTACGGTAAGCAGATTCATTCCCTCTTCCGAGGTAGCCATACCGATAATACTGCCGCCGTCCACATTCATACCGCGCACACCCATGGCTCCGCGGCCGCTTGGTCTGACTTCCTTTTCATGGAATCTGACCGTCTTGCCATTGGTACATGCAAGAATGATATTCGCGTCGCCGCTGGTTGCCTTGACAAAGGCAAGTTCATCATTTTCTCTCAGCGTCATGGCAATCTTGCCATTGGTGCGGATGTTTTCAAATTCCTTGATTTCCACCCGTTTGACAAGACCTTTCCGTGTCGCAAAGAACAGACCTACCGCGGTATCTTCCCTGCCATAGGGAACCAGAGCTCTGATCTTTTCATCCTTTTCCAGTTTCAGAAGATTCACAACCGGAATTCCCTTTGAGGTTCTTCCATATTCCGGAATATTGAATCCCCGCAGACGGAATACTCTTCCCCTGTTTGTAAAGAACAGCACATTGTCATGACTCGACATGCCGGTGAACTGATCAATGACATCGTCCTTATTCAGAGCCATGCCCTTGATTCCCTTGCCGCCGCGGTTCTGAACCTTGTAGGTATCCCGGGGAATCCGTTTGATATATCCGTTTTCCGACAGGGTGATGATCACATCCTCTACCGGAATCAGATCTTCATCCTCCATATCCGCCGGCGCGTCAATGATTTCGGATTTCCGTTCATCTCCGTATCTGTTCTTGATGACGGTCAGTTCATCCTTGAGGATCGCTTCTACCCGGTAGTGATTTGCGAGAATATCCTTGAGATCCGCGATTTTAATCAGAAGCTCCTGATATTCATTTTCAATTTTCTCCCGTTCGAGACCTGTCAGTCTTCGAAACTGCATGTCAAGAATTGCTTTTGCCTGAATCTCAGAAAGAGCGAATCCATCCATGAGTCTCGGCATCGCTTCCGCGGCATCCCGGGAATTTCGAATCGTATGAATAATCGCATCCAGATTGTCTACCGCAATCCGCAGACCTTCCAGAATATGGGCCCGATCCTCTGCTTTTTTCAGATCAAAGGCCGTTCTTCTGACAATGACTTCTTCCTGGAAGGCAACATATTCCTTCAGAATCTCAATCATGCCGGCCTGTTTCGGGGCACCCTTGATCAGAACCACATTGTTTACCGCGAAGTTGGACTGCAGCGGTGTCATGCGGTACAGCTGATTCAGAATCACTTCCGCCTGTACATCCTTGCGCAGTTCAATGACAATGCGGATGCCCTTCATATTGGACTCATCTCTGAGATCGGTAATTCCTTCAATCTGCTTTTCCCGGGCCAGTGCCGCGATCCGCTCCACAAGGGAAGCTTTGTTTACCATATAGGGGATTTCATAGACGATAATGCGGCTCTTTCCGTTGGGCATCTCCTCTACCCGGGTTTTTGCCCGCATCACAATCGTTCCTCTTCCGGTTTCAAACGCGTTGCGGATGCCGGTCCGGCCGAGAATAAAGGCTCCGGTCGGAAAATCCGGTCCCTTGATATGCTGCATCAGATCCACTACCGTGAGATCCGGATTGTCCATAATCGCAAAGATACCGTCAATGACCTCTGACAGATTGTGAGGAGCGACATTGGTCGCCATGCCTACCGCAATACCGCTGGATCCATTGACCAGCAGGTTCGGAAAGCGGGAAGGCAGAACCGTCGGTTCCTTCTCCTCGCCGTCATAGTTATCCTGCATGTCAACCGTGTCTTTTTCCAGATCCCTCAGCATCTCTACCGCGATCTTGGACATGCGGGCTTCAGTATAACGCATCGCCGCCGCGCCGTCGCCATCCATGGATCCGAAGTTTCCATGCCCGTCCACAAGACACGCGCGCATGTTCCATGGCTGGGCCATGTATACCAGCGCGCCATAAATGGAGGAGTCACCGTGCGGATGATATTTTCCCATGGTGTCTCCGACAATACGGGCACATTTCTTATACGGCTTGTCCGGGCCGTTGTTCATTTCATTCATTGAGAAGAGAATTCTTCTCTGAACCGGCTTCAGACCATCCCGTACATCCGGAAGCGCCCGGGCGACAATTACGGACATCGAATAATCCAGAAAATCCCTGCGGATTTCCTTGGAGAGTTCGGTTTCGGTTATATTTCCAGGGTCAAACTCAGACTCATCAAATTCCATATAATCATCTTTTGCCATCGTCTGATCTCCTTAAATATCCAGATTCTCTACGAAGTTCGCGTTTTCAATAATGAAATTCTTCCGCGGCTCCACTTCCTCTCCCATCAACATGGAGAAGTTCTGGTCCGCTGCCTCCGCGTCATTGATTGTTACCCGGATCAAAGTACGGTTTTTCGGATCCATGGTGGTTTCCCACAGCTGTTCCGGATTCATTTCACCAAGACCCTTGTACCGCTGAATGCCAAGTCCGCTGCCCATCTCCCCCTTGATCACTTCCAGCTGATGGTCCGTGTAGGCATACCGTACCGCCTGCCCTTTCTGTACCTTGTACAGCGGGGGCTGGGCGATATAGACATATCCCTGTTCCACAATCGGACGCAGATACCGGTAGAAGAAAGTCAGAAGCAGAGTCCGGATATGGGCGCCGTCGACGTCCGCATCGGTCATGATTACAATCTTATGATAGCGAAGCTTCGAAGTATCCACTTCATCCATGACCCCGCACCCGAAGGCGGTGATCATCGAGCGGATTTCCGCGTTTTCAAAAGCTCTGGCCTGCCGTGCCTTCTCAACATTGAGAATCTTTCCCCGCAAAGGCAGAATCGCCTGAAAGTGGCTGTCTCTTCCCTGTTTCGCGCTGCCGCCGGCACTGTCTCCCTCGACGATATAGATTTCACTGATCGAGGCATCCTTGCTGGAACAGTCCGCGAGCTTTCCGGGAAGACTCGCGATATCCAGGGCACTTTTGCGGCGGGTCAGTTCTCTTGCCTTTTTCGCGGCCATTCTTGCCTGAGAGGCAAGCGCTGCCTTTTCGATGATGGATTTTGCCTGTTCCGGGTTTTCCATCAGGAAGCGCTCAAGCTGCGCACCGAAAATATCAGATACGATTTTGCGGACTTCACTGTTTCCAAGCTTCGTCTTCGTCTGTCCTTCATACTGGGGATCCGGATGCTTGACACTGATGATCGCGGTAATTCCTTCCTTGCAGTCATCAGTCGTCAGATTGTCATCCTTTTCCTTCAGAAAGCCATTGTCTCTTGCGTATTTGTTGATAATGCGGTTGAGAGCGAGATTGAATCCTTCCAGATGCGTTCCTCCCTCAACCGTATTGATGTTGTTGCAGAAAGTATAGACATTGGGCTGATAGCCGTCGTTGTACTGCACTGCCGCTTCTGCTTCAATGCCCTGCTCATGTCCCTCACAGTAGATGATTTCGGGATGAATGACCGTACGGTTCTTATTGAGGAAGGCCACATATTCCTTCAGGCCGCCCTCATAGTAGAAGGTGTGCTTCCGTCTGGACTCTTCTTCTTCCCTTTCATCCACAAATACAAGACGGATGCCCTTGTTCAGAAAAGCAAGCTGACGGAGACGGTCTCTCAGCGTGTCATGATCATAGACCGTTGTTTCCGTGAAAATCTGCGGATCTGCCTTGAAGCGGATCAGGGATCCGTGCTTTGAACGGTCACACGGTCCGATCGCTTTGAGTGCCGCTGTCGCATGTCCGCCGTTTTCAAAGCGGACATAGTAAGCGGTGCCTTCATGAAAGACAGTCACCTCAAGCCATTCGGACAGCGCGTTTACAACCGAGGCACCTACGCCATGAAGACCTCCTGATACCTTATAGGCACCGCCGCCGAATTTACCGCCCGCATGAAGCACGGTAAAAATGGTTTCAATCGTGGATTTGCCGGTTTTTTCATTGACGCCGACCGGCATGCCCCGGCCATTGTCCTCTACCGTGACGACATTGTCCTGATCGACGGTTACCGTGATGGTATCCGCGTAGCCGGCCATTGCCTCATCAATGCCGTTGTCGACAATTTCCCAGACCAGATGATGGAGACCCTTGGCACTGGTGCTTGCGATATACATGCCGGGACGCTTGCGGACTGCCTCCAGTCCGTCCAGTACCTGAATATCGCTGTCCGAGTATTCATGATCCACATGAATATCCAGTGCTTCGTTAATGACTTCATTTACTTCTTCACTCATTGCCTGCCTCCAATCAATCTGCCCTGATCTATCCGGATTTCCCGGAATCCTTCCCGTTTTACAGAATCAGGAATTCCGGTCCCGGTAATCACGCACTGGCCGCCCCTGCCGATCAGCTCCAGCAGGGTCTTCTGCCGCTGTTCATCCAGTTCTGAAAGAACATCATCCAGAAGCAGTACCGGCCGCTGCCCGGCGGTTTCTTCAATATAGGGTATGAATGCCAGCTTCATAGCCAGCAGAATCATTCGTTTCTGTCCCTGGGAAGCTCCGTAGATCACATTTTCTCCATCCAGGGTAAACAGGATATCTTCCCGGTGAATTCCCGCTCCTGTCATACGGAATTCCAGGTCTCTTTCCCGGTTTGTCTCAAACATCCTGCCAAGAGCCGATGCGCAGTCCTCATCTTTGATACAGCACTGATACTGAATGATCAGTTCAGAGGAACTCAGGGAAAGTTTCTGATAGATCTTCTGAATCCGTTCATTGATCCGTTTCAGAAATTCTCTTCTTTCCTGAATGATGACTTCACTTTCATGAATCATCTGACTGTCCAGTACATCGAGATAGCTTCGGTCCGGACTGACCTGTTTGAGAAGCGCGTTGCGGTCCTTGAGAAGACTCCGGTAGTGTTTCAGGGCATAAAGATAGCCGGATGACACCTTCGTAATCTCCTGATCCAGAAGCTTTCTTCTCGCCATGGGGGCATCCAGGAAGATTCCGAGATCATCCGGTGAAAAGAGTACCGTATTCAGTATGCCGATGAATTCACTGGTCTTTGTGACAGCCTGACGGTTGATGAACAGCGTCTTTCCGCCGGAGTGAATCACTTCCCGCAGGTGGATTTCCTTACTGCTTTCCACAGCGCATGAAAGATCCGCGAATTCACATCCGCTCCGGATCAGCTTCCGGTCATCATTCACCCGGAAGGACCGGGTAAGAGAAAGGCAGACCATGCTTTCCAGCAGATTTGTTTTTCCCTGCGCGTTCTGACCGGTGATCCAGTTCAGTCCCGGATCCAGATCGAGATCCAGTGAAGCGTAATTCCGAAAATTGCGCAGTCGCAGATTCCGGATGATCATTCGACTTCGGCGGACCTTCCGTCCGCTTCAACCACATCTCCCGGATAAAGTTTTCTTCCTCTGCGCAGTTCCGTTTCGCCGTTGACCATAACCTCACCGGCCTTGATCATCAGCTTTGCCTGACCGCCGGTATCCGCCAGTCCGCAGAACTTCAGAAACTGTTCCAGTCTGATAAATTCCGTACTGATTTTTGTCAGGAAAATCACCTCGGTTCAAAGCCTTGAAAAGACCTATGAAATTATACCATAAAAATCATTGAAAATCCGCTGAATCAGCGACTTTCCGGCATTTCTGACGCACGCTTTTCAGGCTTTTTTTCACAGCTGAAAAAGGGTGATTTTTTATCTGTTTTCTTCCCTGTGACAGATAAAGATTTCTATAATGAATACATGAACTTCTTTTCGATAGATATCGGCGGCTCAGCTGTCAAATACGGACTCTGCACAGAGACAGGAGAGATCACTCATAAGGGATCTTTTCCGACTCCTGATCAGATGAAAGATCTGATCCTGGCATTAAAACAATTGAAAGCTTCCATCGGCGGAGAGATGCTCGCCATCAGCTCGCCAGGACGGGTGGACTGTGAAAAAGCGGTTGTCAGCGGCTTCAGCGCGGTTCCCTGGTTTCATGATCTTCCCATACGGGACATCATGAAACAGGAACTTGGGATGGAAGCGGAAATCGAAAACGACGCGAACTGCGCGTCGCTGGCGGAGTTATATCTTGGCTCCGCAAAGGATCTGAATGACTGCTGTTTTGTGATCTTCGGTACCGGCATCGGCGGCACCCTCATTCATGACAGAAAGATCATCCGCGGTTCTACCAATACTGCCGGTGAATTCGGCCTTCTGTTTTCTGATTTTGATTCCGAAGATGGAAGCTTTACCGTCTGGTCTCATTATTCCACCATCCATACGGTCTTTCAGGCCGAGGACGCCTGTGGCCTGAAGCGGGGAAGTCTGAATGGAAAACTTCTGTTTGACAATCCTGATCACAATCCGGTTTTCACGAAAGTCAGAGACCGCTTCTATCGGGCAGCGGCAGCCGGAATGCTGAATCTGCAGGCTGCGTTTGATCCGGAGGCGATTGTGATCGGCGGCGGAATCTCACAGAGGGAAGAACTGCTGGATGAAATAGTGAAAAAGATGGAAGAAATGACAGAACCATGGAAACAGGTCGTCACTCTTCCGACTCTGAGAAGATGCGCATTTGGAAATGACGCGAATCTGATCGGGGCTGTGGTTCATGCCATGAATGCAAAGGGGATGATCGGATGAGAACACTTGCTTTTCCAAAGCAGTTTCTCTGGGGTGCCGCCGCAAGCGGCCCGCAGACGGAAGGAAGCGCGGACAAGCTTCATGAAAGCGTCATGGATTACTGGTATCGAAACTGTCCGCAGGATTTTTATGACGGCATCGGGCCGGATACCGCCAATGATTTCTATCACCGCTGTCAGGAAGATCTTCAGGCCATGAAAGCCTGCGGCTTTAATTCTTTCCGTACCTCCATTCAATGGACCAGACTGATCAGGGACTTTGAAACCGGAGAACCGGATGAAAAGGCGGTGGATTTCTACCGTGACATGATTCATACGGCGGAAGAGCTTGGCATCGAACTCATTCTCAACCTGCATCACTTTGATCTTCCCATGGAGCTTCTGGATCAGGGCGGGTGGGAAAATCCCCGGACTGCCAGACTGTTTCAGATCTATGCCGCGACTGCCTTTGATCTCTTCGGAGAATCCGTAAGATACTGGACAGGATTTAATGAACCGATGGTAATCGCGGAAGCTGGTTATCTGGATGGATTTCACTGGCCGAAATACCGAAACAAAGGCAGAGCGGCAGTATCCATCATGAAAAACATCGCAGTGGCCAATGCCTTGGCAGCCAGAGAATATCGAAGAAAGAAACGGAATGGTTCCTTCGGCATCATTCTGAATCTTACGCCTGCCATTCCAAGATCTATGTCAAAGGAGGATCTTGCGGCGGCAGACTTTGTGGAACTCTTCTACAACCGTTTTTTCATGGACGCCTGCATCAGAGGCATCGTATCGGAGAAGTTTCAATCCTGTATGAAACAGGCCGGCATTGACTTTGAGCTTTCAAAAGAAGAAAAACATCTGCTTCAGGAAAATACCGTTGATTTTGTGGGATTGAATTACTATCATCCCCGCCGTGTGAGAAGCAGGGAAACAGAACTGATCACAGAAGAGTGGACACCGAATCTCTGGTTTGAGGATTATGAAAAGCCAGGCGTACGGATCAATCCGTACCGTGGCTGGGAAATCGATCCGCACTGTCTGTATGACATTGCCATGACAGTAAAAAACGAGTATGGCAATATTCCCTGGTATGTTTCTGAAAACGGCATGGGAGTGGAAGGGGAAGAACGGTTCCGGGATGAAAACGGAATCATCAATGATCAGTACCGCATGGACTTCTATACCGAACATCTGGAAGCCCTGCATCAGGCCATGGAAGAAGGATCCGCTTGTTTTGGTTTTCATGCCTGGACCGCACTGGACTGCTGGTCGTGGAACAACGCGTATAAAAACCGCTATGGCTTTATTTCCGTCGACCCAGTGAGTCAGAAGCGGTCGTTCAAGAAAAGCGCGGAATGGTTCAGGGAACTGGCGGAAAGCGGCCTTCTGAAAACCGCGTCCGGTTCAGAAAACTCAGAATCCTGATGTGGATATCCAGAAGAAAACTCGTAGATGAATAATGACAGAAAAAAAGAGAGTCTGAGTGAAAAGGAAACAGAAAATATCGCCAAAGGAAGAAGATCGAAGGATCTGGATGGACTGATTGAATGTCCGGACTGCGGATGTACGAAAATTGATTCCTGTGTTTCAGAGGATGGAAAAAAGATTCTGTTCAGATGCAGAAAGGTATTTGAAGAGAAATAATACTACTGCCGTATGGCGGTAAAACAAAAAGAGCGGAATGCTCTTTTTATCTTGAGATTCAGTTATAGGTTCTGATCGGCAGGATCAGCTGAAGCACGCTCTGATCGTCTCCTTCATTGGTGATGATGAACGGCTTCATGTTTTCCGTAAAGTGGATGACGACATTCTCTGTGGAAAGAGATTTCACGGCATCGAGAAGGTAGGAGCCGGAAAAGCTGATGTCAATCGGAATGCCTTCATAGCTGACGGCGCTGAGATCCTCATTATACTCACCGATCTCCTGGGATTTGGAGGAGATTGTGATATCTTCCGCGCTGCTGATCTGCAGGCGGATGATTGTCATATTGTCAGTCTTGATAAAGGAGGAACGGTCCATGGCCGCCTGAAGGAGACTTCGGTTGATGACGAGCGTATCATTGAACGCGCTTGGAATCAGACGTTCCGTGTCCGGATAGCTTCCTTCCAGCAGTGTGGACTGCATGATGATCTTCGGACTGCGGAACTGAATCTTCTTTTCAGACAGAGAAACCGACATCTTTTCCTGATCCTGAAAAATGGACTTGGCTTCATTGACGGTCCGTGCCGGGACTGTCACAGAGAATTCCGGGCAGTCGATCTGGAAGATCTTTCTGGAAAGACGGAAACTGTCGGTACCGGTACAGATGAGACTTCCATTTCTTGCCTGCATATTGACACCGGTCAGAACCGGCCTTGTGTCCTTGTTTGAAATAGAGAAGGAAACAGCGGCCATCATGGAATTCAGCATATCCGGAGATAAGGAGAAACGGACTGCCGGTTCAGAGAATTCAATGGACGGATATTCGGAAGGGCGGTAGCCGTTGATCCGGAATTCCGCTTTCTGGCCCATGAAATGCGTCAGAGTTCCGTCAATGATCTCAATATGGATATCACTGCTGTCAATTTTTTTGACAATGTCGAGAAGATACCGGGAGTCTATGACAACGGAACCCGGTTCAATGACCTGAAGGCCGAGACTCTCATCATTCGCGTTGTTCAGGGTAACCTGAATCGAGAGGGTCGCATCGCTTCCGGTAAGAATAATGGAATCCTGACTGACTTCCACTTTAATGCCGGAAAGAGCCGGCACCGGAGAGTTCGATGAGATTGCCCTGGCTGCGATGGTCAGGGCTTCATAAAATCTGAGTTTGTTGATTCTGAAATTCATAAGCAGTCTCCTTTGTCTGCGGTGTGTATTCTTTTATAAGCATCATTACTATTAGGGCGGTGGAAATTGTGGAAAACTTCCGAAATCCGCGCAGTCACGCAGTTATTTTATCATTCTGAACTGTGGGTTAAAAGATGAAAGATGGGGATTGTCAGGCAGAGAGAAGTTTTTCAATTTCACCGACCGCGGTCGCGAAAGCATGGTCATTCCTGATCTGTTTTTCTACTTTGGTACAGGCGGAAATAATCGTGGTATGATCCCGGCCGCCGAATTCATCTCCGATCTTCATATACGGAAGATCCAGCAGCTTCCGGCAGAGATAAATGGAGATATGCCGGGCACTGGAGATGTTTTTGGTGCGGGTTTTGCCGGTGATCTGCTGGCGGGTGAGACCATAGTAATCCGCGACGGTCTTGATGATTCTGACCGGGGAAAGACCGGTTTTGTCAGAGACGACTGCCTGGTTTTTCAGGGCATTCACCACAGTTTCAAAACGGATGATGCCGCGGTCTTTCTGAAACATGATCGCGTAGAACAGTACCCGGTTCCAGGCGCCTTCGAGATCTCTGATATTGCCGGAAAAATTGGAAGCGATATAGGAAAGACCCTGTTCATCCACATCCTCGATGTCATTTCCGCTGTTTTTGATCTTCATACGCAGAATTGCGAGACTTGTCTCAAATTCCGGGGAATCGATCCCTACCGAAAGACCGCTGGAAAAGCGGCTGATCAGCCGTTCTTCGAGACCCTTGATCTCTCTTGGCTGGCGGTCACTGGCAATACAGATCTGCTTGCGGTTGTTTACGAGCTCGTTATAGATGGAAAAGAAGATCTCATGGCTTTTTTCCTTTCCCGCGAGAAACTGGATATCATCCACCAGAAGCAGATCCATGGAACACATGTACTGCTTGAACTGATCGATGCGGTTGTTCTGAATCGCCTTGACAACCTTGTCCACAAACTTCAGAGATTCAATATAATAGACCTTTTTGTCCGGATAGGACTTCATGACATAGTTGCCGATGGCCATCAGAAGATGGGTCTTGCCAAGGCCGCTGTTTCCGAAGATAAAAAGAGGGTTGAAGTATTTTCCGGGATTATAGGCACAGGCAAGCGCCGCTGCCTGACTTTCGCGGTTGCAGTCACCGACGACAAAGTTGTCGAAGGTTCGGTCCGGCTGGATCGGCATGGATTCAAAATCATCATCCGGAATGAAAACCGGTTCATTCTTTTCTGAGGAACGGAGTTTTTCCAGTTCTCCTTCCTGGATGATTTCTACCGGAATCAGATGATCCATGTAATTGAGATCCATCAGGGCACTGGCGATGATATCGGTATTCTGCTCGAGGATCTGCTTGGCAATAATGTTGTTTACAACAATGACTGCCTTATCTTCATTCAGGTCTTCCAGAAAAGCAGGCCGGTAGAAGGTATCCAGAAGAGGCGGTTCTGCCCGGCGGTTGTTTAATAGATATTCAAGCACCTGACTCCATACTTCATTCAGGTACTGATCTCTGCTGCGTGTCATAAAAAAGTCAACTCCTGATTCATTTGGTAATCAAATTCTATGAGACATTGAAGAGAAAATCCATATGAAAATTGTGGTAAAAAAATTTATCCACAATAAAAAAAGAAGGAATAAACAGTCATAATAAACGCCTTTTTACTGTTTTCCACTGTTTTCAACAACTTTTTATGGGGAAAGAATTGTGGATAAATTTCAACACATGTGTGAAACTCGCTGTTTTGTTGAAAAGTGTTCTGTCATTTTGGAAACATTCTGCCTATTCAACATCAGAAAACCGCATAAATAAGCCATTTTTCTGGAAACTCTCACTTTTCCACAATTGTGGAAAAGTGATTCTGCACGGTTGTTGGAGATTGGTGGAAAACAGAAAGTTTTTAAGAAAAAATATGACAGTTTCAGGATAGTTTTCCCCACAGAAAGAAGAGTCAGAGCGCTGGAAACCGCTTCATTGGTGCACCATTGCGGTTTTTCCGGAATTGTGGAAAATTTTCTCCGGCTTTTTATGAATCTTCTGCGATAATGAAAACAGTTAGGAAAGAGGATAAAAATGCTATGCCAGTAAAAGAGTTCGGATTCAACGGAGAAATTCCTGCTTCTCTGTATACGGTGGAAAATGAGTATATTTCCTTTTCTGTCACCGATTATGGAGCGGCGATGGTTTCGATTGTGGAAAAATCCACCGGAAGGGATATTCTGCTTGGCTTTGACAGCTGTCAGGGATATGTGAATCATGACGGACATCTCGGCGGCTTCATCGGCCGCACAGCCAACCGCATAAATAATGCCTGCTTTACCCTGAACGGGAAAGTGTGGAATATCAATCAGAATGAAAACGGGAATTCTCTTCATGGCGGAATCATGGGCTTTGACAGAGTCATGTATGAGACAGTAATTAAAGATACTTCAATCATCTGTCATCGGATTTCCAAAGACGGCGAAATGGGATATCCGGGCAGTCTCGATGTCACTGTCACCTATACCCTGAAGGATCATACGATTGAAATGAAGGCAGAGGGAAAGGCGCTCGACCAGGATACTGTTTTTGCGATGACCAATCATAATTATTACAATCTGGACAACAGCTTTACGATCCGGAACCACAGAACCACGATCTTTGCGGATCAGTACGCCGATGACAGCAATGACGGGATCTCGCTTCTTCCTCTGAAGGACGTGGCGGGAACGCCATTTGATTTCCGCACGGAAAAGGAACTGGGAAAGGATATTGAAGCAGATCATCCCCAGATCATTGCCAACCGCGGATATGACCATCATTTCAGGATAAACGGAACCGGGATGAGAAAGTTTTCGGTATGCAGGGGAAAGGATCTGGAACTGACGATTGAGTCCAATCTTCCCGGAATGCATGTATATACCTCCAACTTCATGAATGGATTCATCGGGAAGAATCATGTGGTATATCTGCCGCAGCGGGCGGTCTGTTTCGAACCGGAATACTTTCCGAACGGAATCAATTATGAAGGAGTGGAAAAACCGATCGTGAGAAAGGGAGAGACTTCCGTACAGATCATTTCCATGACTGTTCAGCCGTTTCATGAATAAAATCTTCCTCACTGAATGTGCGGCCATGTCAGAAGAAGTCTGTATGTGAGTCCGCAGGGAAATGTACTTCCCTGCATGAGCATGGTCGGAACAGAGATCGAGCATCTGTTTCCGAATATGCTGAAAACGCCGCTGGAAGAGATTCTGAACGGGGATTCTCTTTACATGAAGATTACGGATTACCGGATCAGTGATTTCATGAATCATCAGCCGGAATGCCGTACCTGCAGGTATCGGGAAATGTGCTGCGGCGGCTGCCGGGCCATTGCGGTCCAGACTTCTCCGGATGATTATCTTGGAAAGGATCGGACGGTCTGCGAATACTATCCGGGCGGATGGATGGAAAAGAAAAATGCTCTTCTGAAGCAATTGAAAAAGAAATACCCGGATATCTGAACAGAGTCATTCGATATCTGCAGGATCAGAAAAAAATAACAGAACAGCCAGGTGTATGATTCTCATCTGGCTGTTGATTTTTATCTGAAACAGAAGCGCCATGATTTATTACTGAAAGAAGGAAGAACAATGGATCCGGCGTTGAAACAACGGCTCTTACTGATGATTCAGCTTTGCCAGGGCATCCATTGCAAACTGGACTTCCGCGGCAGTGCCGAAAGGAATGGCCTCTTCCTGAAATACGATATGACTGCTGTGAAGCGGACAGGTACTCTCACCGCCAAGATGAACAAAACAGCCGGGAGCGAAGGAAAGGTAACAGGCAAAATCTTCTCCGATCATCTCTTTTTCCGCGGGAAGGACACGATCGCTGCCGATGACCTTCGAGGCGGCACTGCAGAAAAGCTCATAAACGGCTGGATCATTGATGACCGGAGAGGATTTTCGATTCATGGAAATTTCTCCTGTGCAGCCATAGGCTTTCGGAATTTCTGTTACAACCCGCTCGAGAAGATCTGGAAGTGCGTCATAGATCTCCTGATCAAAACAGCGGCAGGTACCTTCCATAATGGCCAGATCCGAAATGATATTCCAGGCGGTACCGGAATGAAAGCTTCCGACGGTGATCACAAGCGGAGAAACCGGATTGGTCTGACGGCTGACAACTGTCTGCAGCGCCTGAAGTACGGCTGAGGCGGCAACGGTGGCGTCTGCCCCTTTCTGAGGCATGGCCCCATGAGAACTGGTGCCGTGAATGGTAATCGTAAAGCGATCCACCGCGGCCCAGTCCGCTCCTTCTCTGACCCGTATGGTTCCGACCGGCGCAAAAGGATCCATATGAAGACCAAGAATCATATCCACGCCATCCATGACATGATCTTCAATCATCGCCATCGCGCCTTCGGATATTTCCTCGCCCGGCTGAAACAGAAGCCGTACGGTTCCGGAGAATTCATTCCGGTGCAAATGGAGCAGTTTCGCGGATCCAAGAAGGATGGCCACATGCATGTCATGACCGCATGCATGCATACGATCGCTGATCTTTGAGGAAAAGGGAAGTCCCGTTTCTTCGACAAGAGGGAGCGCATCCATGTCGGCCCGTATCAGAACGATATGATCGGAATCCGCTCTGGTTCCATGAAGATCACAGACCACACCGCCATGAGCGCTGATCTGACAGGGAATCTTCTCCTTTTCAAGAAAGGCAGTAATGATTCTGACAGTATGATCACAGTTCATGCCGATATCCGGATATTCATGAATCTCTCTTCGGATGGTACGGAGTTCTTCAAAGATGGCTTCACATTCCTTCAGCAGTTCCTTCATGGGCTCTCTCCTTCATATTCTTTCCCTTTGATTTTACGATAAGGCATGATCCATCCAAATGACAGAAAGAAAAAAGAACAGGAATGAGAAACCGTCTGTTGACACTGCCGTTATACCAGTTTCCAAATCAATCATAGATTCCTGCCGTCTGATCCCAGAACATTCTTCTTCCTCCGACTTTATTATTAGTTATAGCTAACTCAAGGTCAAATGATAATGAAAGAAAACACGGGAATGAAAAAACAGGCATGTATTTTTCAGATTGTATGAAAGATTTGAAATGCAGAATCAAAAAATCTGAAATAATCCGCCTCAGTTCAAAAAATCATGATCCGCGGATTTGGAATACATGTAAAATGTAAGCGCATAACAGACCTGTGGTAGGGGAAAAATGTATGGAACATTCACAATCAATGACAGAGCTGCTCTGTCGTTTTATCCGGCGTCTGAATGAAAAAGAACAGACCACTCCAGCCGAGCTTACCGAGGCGGTTGCTTTTATTGCGGATGAGATGAATCTTGGAAGACTTACCGCTGAGATTCAGATTGATCCGACACCGACCGCTCCCCATGGCATGAATCGGAAAATGGTGATCTATACTTCAGATGATGGTTTCACTAAGGAAAACGCGAAAACCCGCTCCTATGCAGTACAGGATCCGGGCAGTTTCGTCCTTACGGCAATGAGCCGCCCGGAATGCAGTTTCCCGGATGAAATGGTGGTCGAGGCAGTCATGGATCTCGTTCATCTTTCCGCGGAACTGAATTACATGATGGAAAAGGCGGACCGTCAGGGCATGCTGCAGGTGCTGACCGGACTTCCGAACGCGGGCGGATATATGCGGGAAGTCGGCCGGAAGTACCAGGAAAGAAAGGTCGACACCTATGACAGCTACTATTTCAATCTGACCGGATACGGCCTGATCAACAAGCAGTTCGGTCAGAAGGAAGGGGATGCCGTCATGAAGCGGTATGTCGGAATTCTGCTGGCGGATCTTGAAGAGGATGAACTGCTGGGACATCTTGGCGGAGATAACTTTGTCGCATTGATCCATCAGGGTGAAAGAAGCAGGCAGTTTCAGAAACAGATCGAGCATGTGGAAACCTATGCCGTGCAGTATGATAAAAAGATTCCACTCGTGATCACTTCCGTCGCGGGCATGATGCGGGTAACGCCGCAGACGCCGCCGGATCAGATTATCAGCGGTCCCGCTGTTGCCTGTTCCTTTGCGAAAAAGACCAAGACGCCGTTAGTTGTGCTCAATGAAGAACTCAATGAAAAAATCAACCGCTCCAAGATCATTGAACAGGGCTTTGAAAAGGCGCTGAAGAATCATGAATTCACCGTATTCTATCAGCCCAAGGTCAACGCGGAAACCGGTGAGCTGATCGGCGCGGAGGCACTGGCAAGGTGGTATGAAAACGGAAGACTCGTTCCGCCGGTCTATTTCATTCCGGTATTGGAACAGTCCTCCCGGATCACGGAACTGGATCTTGAGATGCTGGAAATCGTATGCAGGGATCTTTCAGAATGGAAGAAGGAAGGAAAGAAGCTCTATCCGATCTCCGTCAATTTTTCCAGACGCGATTTATTGGATCCGGATCTGTTTGAGAAAATCCAGAAGCTGCTCGATCAGTATCAGATTCCAAAAGACTGCATTATCATTGAAATCACGGAAACAACCAGTGAAAAGGAAAAGAGCCTGATGATCGAATTCCTGAACCGGCTGAGAAACTTCGGGATTCAGGTCAGTATTGATGACTTCGGCACCGGATATTCCTCACTCGGTATTCTCAGAGAAATGCCGATCAATGAGATCAAACTGGACCGTTCCTTTATCAATAAGAAACTCGATCACAAGGATGAGATCATCATTCAGTCCGTGATCGATATGTCAAAGAAACTGAATATCGATATTATTCAGGAGGGTGTGGAGACGGAAGGACAGAGAGATTTCATTGTCCACCTTGGATGCAAGCGGATTCAGGGATTTCTCTACAGCCAGCCGCTTCCGAAATACCATTATGATGAATGGGTCAAAAACGGAAGATGCCCGGATTAATGGGCATGGTAAAGGAATAAGAAGATCAGAACCAGAATGTGGGCAGGGCCTGCATTCTTTTTTACGGGATCCGTACTTTTTTTCATCGGAAACAGCAGAAGCGCATGATCACTGTCTGTAAAAGGAATAGGACAGTTACCGAATGTCCTTCTGAAGCCCATAGAGGAATATAGTAGAATGAAATCATCAGATCACGATTCCGGCGGTCTTCATAAAGGAAATGAGGTTGTCATGTCACAGAATCAGGAAAGAAAGAAAGAAGAGATATACTCAAAGTCCGGCGCAGAGGCGCTTCTTGCGGATTATTTCAGTGTCTGGAATATTACAGAAGAATCCGGAACCGTTCAGATTTATGAATTCAGAGAACTCCCGGTTTTTCATGAAGCATTAAAGGATGGAAGCGCACATGTCCTGTATGCCGATGCAATGCATGCATTTCTGAGGCGGCTCTCGGTAACAGACAGTCCCCTCATTCAGAAGCTGAATCCTGAGGAACTTGAGAAAACCATTCACAGATTCGGAAGATGCAGTTACTCCTTTGCCTGCTGTGAGAAAACCATTCAGGCAGACGCAGTGGAAAAAGAAGGTCACATCATCATTGGATTCAAGGAAACAGAAGTACCGGAAGAAACGCAGAAGATGAGCACGGCAGGAGTGCACTCTGCCGCAGAGCTGGCAGATCTCATCGGTTCGGTTTCTTCGCTTCTGACCAATATGCCGGCGATGAGTTTTGCCAAGGACGCAGAGACCGGTGTGTATCTTTCCTGCAACAGACCCTTCGCGGAATTTGCGGGCAGAAGCACACCGGAAGAAGTGGCAGGACTGAGAGACTGTGATCTCTTTGACAGACACACTGCGGAAATCATTGCCGAAGCCGATCAGAAAGCAATTGAAATGGACCGGCCCTATGTCTTTATGGAAGATATTCCGGAGAAAGACGGAAGCGGATTCCGCAGTCTGCAGACAACCAAGATCAGATTTCTTGATATGAATGGCAGGCTGTGTCTGCTGGGAATCTGTGTGGATGTGACGGAAATGAAGCGGATCCGATCTTCCGAAGAAGAAAACCGGATCCGCCAGGAGGAACTTGAGGCAAGAGTCGCGCTTCAGGATCAGCTGCTGGAACAGTCCGCAATGATTACGGCCATGGCCAGTGACTACCGGAGTGTATATCATGTCAATCTCGATACGGATGACGCGGTATGTTACAGATCGGATACCGCTGTTGATGACAAATACCCGGCTGGTGTGCATTTTCCTTTTTATTCCGAGTTTGCGGAATACGGAAGAAAGCATGTGGATCCGGAATATCTGGAAGGTTTCATGAACTTCATTGATCCGGAGAACATCCGCAGATCGCTGTCTACGGAAAATATGATTACTTACAGGTATCTCGCAAGACGCAATGGCCGGGAGTACTATGAAATGCTGAGAATGGCCGGTGTCCGTCATGCCGGGGACCGGGATGACAATATTGTTCATGCGGTAGGGGCCGGTTTTACGATCATTGACAGACAGATGCGGGAAACACTTGCCAAAAACCGGGCACTCAGTGAAGCGCTGGCCGCGGCGGAAGAGGCAAACAAGGCAAAAACCGCATTTCTTTCCAATATGAGTCATGAGATCCGGACACCCATGAACGCAATCATC
>CAMNFS010000046.1 GCA_946537255.1 uncultured Erysipelotrichaceae bacterium | reverse complement strand
GTCTGAAATGGAACGGCTTTCATTGAAAGGTTTCGGGAACTGCGGCAGGAAATTATGTATAATGCATGTTAGACCAAAGAAACCGGATGATCCGGTAAAGGGGGAATTATGAAGAAGTATATGACATCAATCCTGTCACTTCTGCTGTTTCTGACAGGATGCGGAGGATATCAGCCTCCACAGGCGCCGGCGGAGACAACAGAAGAAACAACGGTTTCTTCTGAACCGTCGGAAACAGCGGATGATCAGAAAGCAACGGAAAATACGGAGACGGATACCGACAATATGATCGAATTACCGAATACCGGTTTTGCGGTTGAGTACACGGATGAGATCGTCAATGCGAAAGGTATGTTCGCGGAACCGGATGACGGCGGTGAAATCGAATACGGATGCGGCATTGTGGTCGGGGCGCTGAACTATCTGCTCCGTGATCAGGAAGAACGGGACGAATTCGATGCCTTCATGAACTCCATCGGGGAGCGTGACATGACGGAAGAGGAAGATGAAAAATACACAACCTACTACAGTCCGACGCTTCCGGTTGCGCAGATCATGGGAATCAACGGCGGCCGCGGTTTTGATGAAATTGCGGCAGAGCTGTTGAAGGACAGGGACGGAATGGTCCGTGACCATATCGAACTTGGCAATAAGGATGGATTCACGTATTATCTTGCCCTGCTGGATGTGAATTATCCGTCTCTTCAGGAACATGTTTCCAGCGCAAAGCCGGAAATGGTGGAGGATTTCGTAAACATGCAGAACATGTTCGCGGAGCATCCGGAATGGTTCCATCTGATTACCAGACAGTCTTCCTTCGTGCCCCCGGAGATCGGCAGTCAGGTAACGTTTGAGACCACTGATCTCGACGGTAATCCGGTAAGCAGTGCGGATGTCTTCTCTCAGCATACCGTAACAGCGGTCAATGTATGGAAAACCTGGTGCGGAAATTGCACGGCGGAATTCCCGGAACTCAATGAAATGCTGGCGAATTACGCGGATCAGGGAGTGGGCCTTGTGACCTACTGCGCAGATGCCAGGGACGCGGATAAGACTGCGGAGGCAAGGGAAATCGTATCCGAATATGCCTTCTCTCAGAACCTTGCATGGTCTGAGTCCATTGAACAGGCATTCCCGGTTGACGGCACACCGTTTACCTACTTTGTGGATTCAGATGGGAAGATGCTTACGTATCCGATTGTCGGAAAGGATCCGGAAAGAGTGGAAGAGTATCTGAAGAAGCTTCTGAACGGAGAAACGATTGAATACTATATTGACAAACCACAGGCCGGCAGTGAGCTGACCTATAACGTACATGTCGTGGATCAGAACGGCGATCCGGTCAAAGGGGCGGTAGTCAGCTTCTGCAGCGATACCAGCTGCAACGTCGCGGAAACCAACGACAGCGGCATCGCGAGCTATACCGGTCCTGCCTTCCACTATCATGTACAGTTCATCTCTCTGCCGGATGGATATTCCAAAAACAAGGAAGACGCGGGCGGAATCATGGATGACGATGCCAGCACGATGACAGTGGAAGTCACTAAAAACTGAGGAGTGAAGGATGGAAAAAAACGGGAAAGGAGTACTGGTTCTGCAGGCTGGAATCTGTGTTATCATGACCTGCATTCTGGCGTATGCGGCCTTATCGATTTACACCAGCGGGATGGAAGCCCGTCAGGCCGGTGATGCGCTGGCGTGGATCTATACACCGGAAGCCGTTGCGGCCTGGGTGCCGTGGGTTCTGCCGCTGTTTCTGATTTCCCTTGCGGTAAGCGTCTATGCCTGGGTAAAGGGAATCCGGGATGAAGAGGCGGAAAAGCCGGTTGTCGATACAGAAAACACAAGAAACCTTGTCTCGGGAAACAAGGAAATGAATGACGCGATCCGGCAGGAGCGCAGGAAACAGCAGCTGATAACAGCCGGAGGATGGGCAGTGTTTGCCGGTCTGCTGATTCCGGTCCTTCTGTACTTCACCCGGGAAAGCAACTTTCCGGCCGATGATCTGGAAGGAATGTTTGCGGCCATGGCGGCAAACTGCATTCCCTGGATGATCGGTGCCGCCGCGGCACTGGCTGTCAGCTTCGGCATGAAGGAAGCGAGTATGAAAAAAGAAATCGAGCTCAGCAGTCAGGCGGCTCAGCGAAAGACACCGGGAGCGTTCCCGGAAGGAAGGACGGTAAATGCGCGTACTGCATCCATTGTCCGTATCACAGTGCTTGTGCTTGCCATCGTGTTTGTGATTCTTGGAATTTTCACGGGCGGGGCACATGATGTACTGGTTAAGGCAGTCAATATCTGCACGGAGTGTGTCGGCCTTGGATAACGCGAAGATGTCCTGGTGGCAGGCACATAAGCCCACAACCCGCAGACTGGCACAGCTGTACAGCGCCCTGCTGTATAACGCGCATGTCCGCGGCTTCATCGAAGGTGAAATCTATACGGGAAATGCAAAGTACGCGTGTGTTCCCGGCTTCAACTGCTATTCCTGTCCTGGCGCAGTCGGCGCGTGTCCTCTTGGGGCGCTGCAGAATGCGCTTGGATCTCTGGACCATACGGCCGGATGGTACATGATGGGAATCATCCTGCTGTTCGGCATCACGCTTGGACGCACGATCTGCGGCTGGTTCTGTCCGCTCGGACTGATTCAGGAACTGCTGTATAAAATTCCGACGCCGAAGCTTCGGAAGAATTTCGTGACCCGGGCGCTGTCCTATCTCAAGTATATTGTTCTGGCGGTATTCGCTGTCGGACTGCCTCTCTGGTATGGGCTGAAGCACGATATTCCGCTTCCAGGCTTCTGTAAGTATATCTGCCCGGCCGGAACACTGGAAGGCGCGATTGCGCTGCTTTCGAATCCTGCCAATACCGGCCTGTTCGGCCAGCTGGGCATTCTCTTTACCAGAAAGTTCATTATTCTGCTGGTAATCGGTCTTGCCTGTGTATTCAGCTTCCGCAGTTTCTGCCGGTTCCTTTGCCCGCTTGGCGCGATCTACGGACTGTTCAACCGCTTCTGTATCGTGGGAGTACGGGTAGACCGCTCGAAGTGCACGCACTGCGGCGCGTGTACTGCCCACTGCGGGATGGATGTGAAACGGGTTGGTGATCATGAATGCATCAACTGTGCCAGATGCATGAGCGTCTGCAATGCCAAAGCGATTTCCATGAACGCCGGAAGGATCCGGATGATAGATCCGGAGGCGGCAGGAAACGAACAGATCGCCGCGAAAGAGAACAGAAGAAAGCGGATGATCTGGACGGCCGCATGCGCAGTGCTTGTGGCAGCGCTGGCCTGGTTCAATATCTTTGATCCGTCTTTGAATCCATTGGTCACAACCTCAGCGGATGGAGAAACAGCCGAAACAGTTGAGGGAGGTGTGACGGAAATCGCGGATGAATGGCAGAGCGACGCGCCGGTTGGCTATGAGGTCGGTCAGCAGCTTCAGGACTTCACGATCACCTGTACGGATGGCAGTGAATTCCATCTCGCGGACCATCGCGGCAAGGTCGTATTCATCAATCTCTGGGCAACCTACTGCACACCATGCGTCATGGAGCTTCCGCACTTTGACGCGATCGCGCAGGAACATTCCGATGATCTTTCGATCATTGCGGTACATTCCTCTCAGGCTGCCAAAGGCGTTGACGATTTCCTGCAGGATAAGAACTATCAGATCTTATTTGCGATAGACACGGCTGACAAGACGGTATGGAATATCGTCAATGGCTCCACTACGATGCCGCAGACGATTGTGCTCAACCGCAGGGGAGAAGTGATCTTCAACGAAAAGAGATCCATGACTCCGGAAATGCTGGAACAGCTCTACAGTCAGGCATCTGAGTAAAACTGAAAAAAGCAGGGGTGAGAAAGGCGGCTATACGCCAGAGAGAACACCTCTGCTTTTTTCTTTATCCGGAAAAAGAAGAAACCGGCATATGCCGGTCTGATCTTCTGAAATCAGGTTCTTTCAGGTATCTCAGAAAGAATTCAGTCTTCCAGGTATGCGCTCGGAATCCGCTCATCTTCCAGAGTGAAGTATCCGTTGGTAGCCTTGATGAAATACTTTCTCTTTTTGTTGCACCAGTAAACCTTGTGATAGTATTTGCCGATCTTATGCTTGCCCTTCATACTGGAAATGATATGCTTTTTCTGGCAGTAAGGGCAGAATCTCACATTGTTGTTGTCAATAACAAACCTACCGCCGCTTACTTCATCGAGTTCATCATCTTCAAGTTCCTGAACAACCTTTACTTCTTCTTCCATAGTTTTCTCCTTTTTTTCTTCTGCCGGAACTGCGGATCACCGCTGTTCCCAACCATAATTACATACGCAGAGAGATTCGATCATCCACGGAATTTCATCATGATTTCCATGTTGGATTCTTTGCGCCGGGCGCTGCGGCTGCAGGATCATAGAAACAGAAAAACCGGCCGAAGCCGGTTGGATGTTACTGTTTCCGGAAGAGGATCAGTCCTCGAGATAGGTGGTCGGAATCCGCTCATCTTCCAGAGTGAAGTATCCGTTGGTAGCCTTGATGAAATACTTTCTCTTTTTGTTGCACCAGTAAACCTTGTGATAGTATTTGCCGATCTTATGCTTGCCCTTCATACTGGAAATGATATGCTTTTTCTGGCAGTAAGGGCAGAATCTCACATTGTTGTTGTCAATAACAAACCTACCGCCGCTTACTTCATCGAGTTCATCATCTTCAAGTTCCTGAACAACCTTTACTTCTTCTTCCATAGTTTTCTCCTTTTCCAATATGCCCTGTTTTACTACCGATCTTACAGGCGGGCTGATTCAGTCATTCCGGGAATCACTCAATTCCCTGACCAAAATTACATACGAAGATCTGTGGTTATTCTACACGCTTTTCTTCCTGTTTTTTCAACAATAATCAGAAAAAGAGTCTGTTTTTCCGATCCTGACCGCGTGATATACAGAACAGAAGGGTTCTCTGTTCCGCCATAATGAAGGAATCCCGATCCGTCTTTCCAGGAACGATTCATACCGCCATAAGAAAACCCATCCCTGAGTAAGAGATGGGATACTGCATATGAATCAGAAGTGTCTCCCGCCGCTGGAAGAAGAGAATCCGCTGCTGTGGTAGCTGTGGCTGGAGCCGCTGCTTCCGCCGCCTCCGGAATCCCGGTGAATCCGTGTCGTCGTTCTGGTTTTGTTGATGAAGATATCCTGCGTGGAGGTCAGCTTCACACCGTTTTTCACCAGATATTTCATGGCTTCCGTCGCAATACCGATGTTGGTATTCTGCAAGGACACCACCCAGGTAATCAGCAGAGAGAGCAGGGCCGCGATGACTCCCACAAAAGGAAGTCTAGAAAGGAAGATTTCGCGGCGCTGAGCCGGGCTGGTAGTGACGGTTGTCGGATTGATGGCCGGATCGGTGTATGTCGGTACGTAGTACTGATAGCCGGAGTCTGTAAGGATATCATCACATTTGCGGATGAATCCCTCCGCGGCGCCGTACCAGTCCCCGTTGTAGAGATAATCCAGGACAAGATCGTTCAGACGGTCCAGGTTGTAGGAACTGAAGGTATCTTTGGCAGCGCCGTACGCGACACTGTCATAATACCGGTCCCCTTCGGAGATAGCGAGCAGAACGCCGCTCGCGCCGTCTCTGTTTCCCTCGTCATATCCAAGGTCGTAGTTCATGAAGATTCCTCTGGCAAAACTGCTTTCACTGTAGCCGTGCATGTCAGAGGTAATAATGACATAGACGCCGCACTTCTGGCGCAGGGAGATTTCCTCTGCCAGACTGTTCAGACTGGCTACCTGCTCACTTGTAAGCGTGCCGGATTCATCCATGACATAAGCGGTCGCCGCGTGAATGTCGGCGGGCTTCAGGAACAGAACAGAAGCCAGGACCGCCGCCGCCAATGCGATCAGTAATTTCGTCAGTCTCACAGGAAACCACCTCCCATGAAATACAGTATGACCGCACCGATCAGGAACAGAACAAGGGCTGTGATCAGGAAATACTGAAGGAAGAGAGCCTTATCGGTCGGCATGTCTCCGACAATCTTTCCGGACTGACCGTTGACTGCGAACAGATAGTTCTTTCCGTTCCATTTCGTGCATAATACCCATACAGGCAGAAATGCATATGCCGCTGCGCAGTCTATCATGCGGATATCGCTTCTGACCGGCACCACGGAGGTATAGCCTACAACCGTGGAGGAAAGCTGGGATTCCGCTGTCTGCCGCATGCGTTTTTCCGCCCGGGCCCGGTCTGTCTCCGCATCCACATCATAGCTGTCGGCCATATAGCCTGCCATGTACATGGTGTCAAAATCCTTCAGCTTGGAATAATCGAAGGGTTCGATCGCATCCATGTATTCATCCGGCATTTTGGTTGACGCATCGGCCGGAACTCCGGAGAATGCGACAGTTCCCCGGCGCACGATCTGATAATGACTGGTTTCGGTGACAATATTGTCGCCATGGGTATACTGCTGAATCCGTTCTGCCCTGAATATGAGATCGGCATCCATGACACCGTTATACAGCCAGAAGGGAACGTAGACACCCTTGATTTCTTCAATGTGATTCTGAGATTTGAATGCCCGCGGAAGCAGAGGTTTTCCCTTGTAGAAGTTGTTCAGAATACTGACCGCTTCCTTTTTGTCCAGCTGGAAGGGCAGAACAAACTGCGGCTTCTTGGCCTTGAACTGTCCTGCTACAACCGTTGGATTGTTGCAGTAGGGACAGACGGTCACAGCGGTATTTTCATCCGCGATCAGCTCGGCGCCGCAGGAGGGACAGCTGTATGCACGCATATGACTGGCTTCTTCTCCGCTCCACTGGCCGGTTTCTGTTTCCCATTGCTGGTCCGTACCGACCTGTGCCGCGGCTTCTTCCTTGGCGCGGTAGAACTGGTCAACTTCTTCCTGGGTAAACGTGGATTCGCAGTAATCACATTTCAGTTTCTGAACGGCGGGATCGAATCGAAGCGGACCGCCGCAGTTCGGGCATTGATAGTTGGATAACTGATCAGCCATGTTTCCCCTCCTTTCTCTTCAGAAATGCACAGCCGGATGGATTGCCGGCTGTGCTCTTTTTTTGGATGCTGAGAGATCAGGCGGGTTTCTTCTCGCCGCATTGTCCGCAGAAGTTGCCCTCATTCTCTCTGCCGCATTTCGGGCAGATCCACTTGCCGCTTTCCGGCTTCTTTTCACCGCAGGTGCCGCAGAAATTGGAAGTGTTGACTGCACCGCACTTCGGGCATGTCCAGCTTTCCGCAGCCGGCTGAGCGTTCTGAGCCGCGCCGTTGGCATAGAGCTGGTTGGCATTGATGCCGCCGGCATTCTGTGCCATGTTCACGCCCATGAAGCCCATGGCAGCGCCATTGGCGTTGTTTGCCGCGTCCTTCATGGCCTGTGCCTGAGCACCGACCAGTGTTGCGGCCGCATAGGACTGATCCCGGTACATCGCATCGCGCTGTGCCTGCTTGATCATTCTCTCATCTTCTTCAGACGCCTTGATGGAGGATACGCCGAAGCTGACGATTTCAATACCGCGCAGTTCCTTCCACTTCTTGGAGAGTTCTGCGTTCAGGGCATCTGCGAGCTCATAGGTATGAGCCGGGATTTCCGAATAACGGACGCCCTGGGCGCTGAGTCTTGCGAAAGCCGGGCCGAGCGCTGTGAGCAGTTCGGTCTTCAGCTGACTGTCAATTTCACTGACCGGATAGCTGTGAGAGAAATTGCCGCAGACATTGGTGTAGAAGCTGATCGGATCACATACGCGGATGCTGTATTCACCGAAGCACTTGACCGCGATGTCAATGTCGAGACCGATATTCTTGTCAATGACGCGGAACGGTACCGGAGAAGGAGTTCCATACTTCATGCCCGGAAGTTCCTTGGTGTTGAAATAGTAGACTCTCTGGTCCTCGGCCGGCTGGCCGCCGAATGTGAACCGCTTGCCGATGGTCGCGAAGACGTTCTTGAGCCCATCTCCCAGGTTTCCGGTGAACACGGAAGGTTCGGTCTTGGAATCATAACGGAATTCACCCGGCTGGGCACAGATGTCAACAACCTGACCCTGCTCAACGATGACCATGCACTGTCCGTCCGCTACTGCAATGACGGAGCCGTCAGAAATAATGTTGTCATCTCCGCGGTTGGATGCGAAGCCGCTGACACGCTTCTTTCCCTTTACAGCGATTGTGTCAGCCGGAATTGCATCGCAGTAGAAATACTCCTTCCACTGATCATTCAGTGTGCTGCTTACTGCGGATAAACCTGCCTGTATAAGTCCCATGATTTTTTCCTCCTTTTCCGGTTTTTCCGGAACTAAAGTCTGTTTTGTACTTGCGGAACTGAAATCATTTTAGCATGTTGCGGAAAAGGAAAAATCCCTGAACCGCAAAAAACACGGAATATTCATGCAGAATTCAGTGAAAACTCAGACCAGGAAAGCGGGGAAAAAGAAAAAACCAGGCAAGAGTACGAGAAAAAACAGGAAGAAAAAGAGGCGTCCGGTTTCCCTTATGAGAAAAGAAACAGAAAAAACGTTCAGCCTGCGAAAAAAACAGCCGCGGTTTTTTGGAATCTTTTTCGGAGAGATTCCGGTTTCGGGGCAATCAGATATACAGGAGGCCGGCAGAATAAGGCCGGAAAAGAAACATGAGCAGAGAAGAGTTTGAAAAACATATCATGCGCTTGCTGAAGGATGATGAACCGGGAGATCCGGAAGCCTTTTTCTCAGCATTTACCCTGCATCCGGACTGGATCTCAGTTCTTTTATCGATGGTGGAAGGAAAGCAGGTGATCATAGAGCGGGTGGAAGCAGTGATGTTTGTATCCAAAGAAAAAGAAAACGTTCTGGTGATCAGGGCATGGAGTGAGGGAAGCTGCTATCCGATGATCTGGAGCAGAGAAATGCAGGAATTCTGCGAAGCGTTCTTCAGCGGGTACGCGGAGGTGTTTGAAGCTTACCTGAAGAAGCCTGAGAATGCCATGGACTCCCCGCGGATGCTCAGTTGAAAAAAGGTCCTGAAGAGGACCGGCTATACAGAATGGAAGGGAAGAAGAAGCTGCTTCATATGCTCGGCAAAGATCCGGTGTCCCTTTTCACTGAAATGGACGCCGTCATACAGAAGGTCAATCCCCCAGTGATCAGAGTCCGCGCAAAGAATATGATATCGTTCCGCGATCGCGGAGCAGAAAGCAGGAAGCAGTTCAGATTCCTGAATCATGGAAGCTGAAGTGACCCATTCTCCTTCCTGCAGCGGAACCGGTGAGCAGAGAACTGTATGCGCAAAATGCGGGAGGAAGGAGCTGATCAGCTGATCCAGCTCCCAGGCCGCGTTTTCAGCGCTCCGGCCAGAGAGCAGATCATTGGATCCAAGCAGGATCACGGCAATGTCCTCTCCGGATGAATTCTGGAAAAGCGGGGAGGACTGTTCAAAACTTCCGAAGTCCCTGATACAGGCACCGTTCTGACCGAGGTTGATGACCGGAATGCCGCTGGCTTCCAGAATTCCGGTCCACCGGACTTCTCTGGGATAGCGGGATCCTAAATAGGAGCGGGAATCATAACCCCAGGTGTTGGAGTCTCCGATACAGTATGTGTTTCTCATATTCTCAGCATACTATTGTCAAAACGAAAAAGAAACCGATCAGAATGGCAGAAGCGGAGTAAAAAAGCATTGACGACATCTCTGCTTTCACATAGAATTGATAAGCACACATTTTTGTTGTGCTTCATGCGTGGGAGGATGAGCAGCTCATCCGCTGAACCACTGCATGTGGACTTTCTTATAAGGAAAAGGAGGAATGCCACATGGCAAAGAAAGTTGCGAAGATCTGTAAGCTTCAGTTCCCTGCAGGCGGCGCAAAACCGGGACCTGCACTGGCTTCTGCCGGCATCAACATGCCGCAGTTCTGCACTGCATTCAATGATGCGACCAAGGACCGCAAGGGCGATATCGTTCCTGTCATCATCACTGCGTATGAGGACAAGACATTCGATTTCGTCATCAAGACAACACCGGCTGCTGTTCTTCTGAAGAAGGCTGCAGGTATTGCCAAGGCCAGCGGTACACCGAAGACCGTCAAGGCCGGAAAGATCACCGAGGCTCAGCTCCGTGAGATTGCGGAGTACAAGATGCCGGATCTCAACGCGAATGACGTTGAAGCAGCGATGAAGATCGTTGCCGGTACTGCCCGCAACATGGGTATTACCATTGAAGGATGGGAGGCGTAATCATGGCAGGAAAGAAATACAGAGAAGCTCTTGCCCAGGTAGACCGTACACGGACCTATCCGTATGCAGAGGCAGTCAGTCTTGCGAAGAAGACCAGCACAACCAAGTTCGATTCTTCCATCGAAGCGTGCTTCAATCTGAACATTGATCCGCGTCAGGCAGAACAGAACATCCGCGGAGCGATGGTTCTTCCTAACGGAACCGGCAAGACCCGCAGGGTTCTGGTCATCACTCAGGGTGCCAAGGAAGATGAGGCGAAGGCCGCAGGTGCGGATTTCGTCGGCGGAAAAGACATGCTCGAAAAGATTCAGGGCGGATGGTTCGATTTCGATATTATCGTCGCTACCCCGGATATGATGGGACAGCTCGGTAGGCTCGGTAAGCTTCTGGGTCCGAAAGGCCTGATGCCGAACCCCAAGACCGGTACGGTTACACCGAATGTCGCACAGGCAATCGATGAAATCAAGAAGGGTAAGGTTACCTACCGTACAGACAAGGACGGAAACGTCAATGTTCTGATCGGAAAGAGTTCCTTCTCCGATGAAGCTCTGGCTCAGAACTTCAAGGCGCTCTATGATCAGCTGATCAAGATCAAGCCGGCTACTGTAAAAGGCACGTACATCAAGTCCGTCACAGTCGCTTCGACCATGGGTCCGGGCGTCAAGGTTACAGTAGAGTAACTTCTGAAACATTCAGGAAGAATACCAGTTGATATCGGCTGGTATTTTTTCTGTATGAGTACAATCCAACAGACGGATGGCAATCACTGATCCAGGGACTGAAGGCGCTTTGCGTCCTGTCTGCGAAAGCCTTGGATCAAGGCATACGCAGGAAAGGATGGAGCGAACGGTTTCTCAGACATGGCATGGAGAAAAAGGAGAGAAAAGAATGATGAAGGATGAAGAACTGAAGTGGAAGGAACTGTCCTGTGAACATGTCGTTCACGATGAATGGATGGATTTCAGAAAACAGGTTTTCCAGTTTCCGGACGGCACCTCTTTCGGTCCGTACTATACCTACAGCCGCCGCGATTACGCGGTGATTGTGGCATATGATACGGAAGGAAATCTGATCTGTGTCAGACAGTTTCGCCCTGGCATCCGGGAAGTGACGACGGAGTTTACCGCCGGCGGTCTGGAAAGAACGGACGGGAAGGAATATGGAAACAGGGACGGGAAAGCCAGCGAGGACGCGCTTGCCTGCGCAAAGCGGGAGCTGATGGAGGAAACCGGATATGTTTCCGAGGAATGGAGACATCTTCTGACCGTTCCTTCACAGGCAACGATCGCGGATAACTATGCATTTCTCTTTGAGGCAAGAAACTGTCATCGGGCAGGGTCTCAGCATCTTGACGCAACGGAATTTCTGAATGTGGAAATTCTTACGCCGGGAGAGATCGAAGAAAAAATCCGTGATGGAAAATTCCAGCAGGCGGTTCATATTCTTGCCTGGATGCTTTCTCAGAAAAGATAACATGCAGGCATGATACCGGATCCTCTGGGTCCGGTTTTTATGATCCACGGCATCCAGCAGAGAAATGAAGGACACGGAAACACCTGCGTGCATGAAAACGAAGCCATAATGAAATATTCATCATGACTCCTTTGCCCTGTCATTGAAGAAAAACTTTGCAGATACCAGTTCCCTGAGTAAGTCAGTCTTTTGTGTAGAGAATCAGGGAAATCATTTCAATCGGCTCATCCACGGCCTGAATGGAATGACATTCGCCATCGCCGCAGTAACAGACATCTCCTGGATTGACATCCGTAACGGTGCCGTTGTCATTGTATTTTCCGTGTCCGGAAAGGATATAATACGTCTCCGCGTCCCCGTGATGGGTATGAAGACCGAACTGGGTTCCGGGATGAACGGTTGTGTGGCAGAACGCTCTTCCTTTGTGTTCCATCTCGTCGGGGCCGTTCAGGAGATCTCTTACGGTAATTTCTCCGATGCCGTCAAACGGTGCGGGTTTGGTTACGGTGTTTTTTTCACTGCTTCTTCTGATCATGATTGTTTCCTCCTGCAAAACACATGTTTCGCCTGCTGATTCAAGTATATATGATGCGCTCATGGGAATGCACGGAAAACGGAGTTCACCTGCAGTCGGGACATACGTAAGCGGGTATTTGAAAAGGGGACGGCTGTCCCCTGAAACTGGATTCATGAAGTTAGTTCCCGTTTTCTTTCTTCCTGCTTTTTACATAAGCTTCAAAGACGGGAATGATCGGGTCGCTGAGCTCTGAAGGCAGCTCATCCAGCGCGAAGAAGCGTGCCTGTGACATCTCCTCTTTCTGAGGAGTAAGCGTTCCGTGATACTTGGAACAGGTATATACGATCTCAACGTTGTATACTTCATCGCCATTGGGATAGATATAATGCGTGCGTTCTCCGGAGTTGATCATGAAGAATTTCAGTTCTTCGGCAATAAGTCCGAATTCCTCCTTCAGCTCACGTCTTGCGCAGTCTTCAATCGTCTCGCCCAGTTCAATGGATCCTCCGGAATACCCCCACTTGTGATTATCCGTGCGCTTCCCCAGCAGGATTTCGCCTTTTTCGTTTTCTATGATGACACTGGCGGCACACTGCATCAGCGGCCGGTGGCCGACCAGTTTTCTGAGATCCATCATGTAGTCTGACATGCGGGAATCCTATCCTTTCTCAGCGGTTTCTTCGTCAGATCCGGATTCATCCTCCATGACCTTCCTCAGACGGTCATAATACTGCGTTCTCGCTTCCTGATACTGCGTATTGAATTTTTCATCGTTGCCGGAATGCAGGTTGGACATATATCCATGACCCTCGGCAGTCAGTTCCGGTTTTACTCTGGCTACCGTCGCAAGACCGACATTCGAGCAGATGTCGGAAATCCGTTCAAGATTTCCGAGCGTATCCATGAAGTGTGTTCCGGCGTAGACGTTGCATCTGCCGGAGGACAGCCGCTTCAGATGGCTTTCTTTCAGCGCGTCAACGATATCATCCACCACCTCTTCAAGCGGTTCGATCGCCCGGGCGGATTTGTAGTCTCTGCGTTTGAACGCCTGTTCCGCAAGGTCGAGAATATGATCGATGAGCTCATGCAGGATGGAAAGCTCCTCCCTTGCATAGCTCGAGAAGACAACATCTTCCCTGTTCATCTGCTCAGCTGTCTCCGCGATATTCATTGCGTAGTCACCCAGCCGTTCGAAATCATTTACCATCTTGTAGTATTCGTTCAGAATCTGAATGTGAGAATCCTGGGTCAGATGCGCGGAGAGCGCCGCCAGGTAGGAACTCAGATGGTCGGTCATATAATCCAGCGTATCCTCATCCTCCCGGATCTGTTTCATGACTGCCTCATCATAGTTTTCCAGAAGGCCGATGGAACGCTCAATGTTTTCCCGCGCGAGATAGAACATCGTAAGCAGAAGATCATAACAGGAGCGAAGCGCAAGCGCCGGTGTGGAGAAGAAGTTGGGATTCAGGGCATCCAGCTTGTCCTTGTACCGGTCAGTACGGCCCGGTTCACTTTTGACAATCTTCATGGCTGCCTTTTCATACAGTCCGACAGAAGGCAGAAGCACAATGGCACTGATGAGGTTGAAGATGGTATTGGTGTCGGCGATAAGACCCGGATTTGCCGGCCGGTTCCACAGACTGTTGAGAAATCCGAACTGATGAAACAGGGTTACCCCGATCAGAACCAGAGCGGTTTTGGCCAGATTGTAGAGAATATTGACGATTCCGACCCGTCTTGCGTCGGGCTTGGCGCCGATCGAGCAGACAATTGCGGTAGTGACGCAGTCACCGAGGTAGACACCGGCGATGACGGAATAGATGGAACTGAACAGCAGCTGTCCGGACAGAGAGAATGCCTGGAGAATACCGATTGTGGCGGAGCTGCTCTGAAGAATAAAGGCAACCGTCGCGCCGGTGAGATAACCAAGCAGGGGATTGCCGGAAAGACTGGAGAACAGGTCGTTGAAAACACCGTTGTCCGCAAGTGTATTCACTGCCCCCGTCATATTCAGAAGACCGGAAAACAGAATGCCGAAGCCGATCAGAATATTGGAGAGGGTTTTGGAGTTCCTGAATTTGAAGCCCATGTACAGGATGGTGCCGGCGATCAGAGCGATCGGGGCAAGAGAGGATGGTTTGAAAATCTGAAGCCATCCGCCGGTACTGGAGTCAATATCGAGAAGGCGGATGATCTGTCCGGTGACGGTCGTACCGACATTGGCACCGATCACGATGCCGAGAGACTGATGAAGCGTGATGATTCCGGCACCGACAAGACCGGAAGTAATAACGATCGTTGCTGTACTGGACTGAATGATGGCGGTAACGACAAGACCGAGAAGGAATGCCTTCACAGGGTTGTTGGTTACATGCTCCATCGCGACCTTCAGAGTTCCGGAGGAACTTTCCTTCAGGCCGTCGCCCATCAGACGCATACCGTAGAGAAACATGGCGAGACCGCCGAACAGGGTAAGCAAACTGAAAAAATTCATCGCTGTTACTCCTTCAAGATTGTGCGAAACAGTCAAATCATATCACGAAAAAAAGGCATGGAAAACAACAGGAAAGAGCTTTGCTTATCCTACTTAAAGATGCGTCCCTTCAGAAAAGCGGAATAAGATATAATCATTTCCGAAAAGAGGGCGGGAAATGAAACTGAATCGTGTTCGGATGGATGAACTTGTACTCCCGGATTACCGTCAGAAAAAGCCGGATGACAGGATGATGGAACGACTGAAATCTTCCATCGGGGAGTTTGGCTATGTTGTGCCGCTGGTAGTGAATACGGAAAACAATCATGTGGTCAGCGGGATCGAACGGTATATGGCGCTTCAGGAACTGGGCTATGAAGAAGTCGATGCGGTGATGGTCACGATCAAAGCCATTGAGAAGGAAGAGACGCTCGCGGTGGCTCTGAACAGGATTTCCTTTGACTGGGATACTGAAAAACTCCGCAGCCTTCTCGAAGAAATCAACCGGTCGCCGGTGGATTTTCTGAAGCGGTCCGGTTTTTCGGAAGAAGAACTGCGGGCATTTGAACTGCCGGCGGAAAAGAAGGAATTCTCACCTGGAAAACATTCCATCATTTCAGAAGCCTCACGCTTCAGAGGAATGAAACAGACCGATATAAAACCGGGTGATCTGTTCCAGCTGGGGAAACACCGCCTGATCTGCGGCAGCTGTATGGATCCGGACATCCTTTCCGCTTTGATGGCCGATGAAAAAGCGGACATGATCTTTACGGATCCCCCTTATGATTTCACGGACTGGATCACAGAACATATTCTGGATGAATATATTGAAACCGGCCATGTTTTCATGATGTATGATGACGAACACATCGTGAGCTACCTGAAGGAAAGCCGGTTCCGGTTTGAAGAGTTTTTTGTGGCGGATATCGGCTTTGCGACCATGATCAATAACCGTTCCTATCTGCGCCACATTCTGATTTCACATGAAACAGCCGGGAATCCTATGGAAGTGGTGGATCCTCCGTTTCAGAGCATTCTGAAAATGAAATACCGGGCGGTGCTGGAAGGGGAAAAAGTCTCACATCCTCATCAGAAGAGCATCGAATTTGTGGAACAGTTCGTAAGCGTCTATCCGGGTGAAACCGTACTGGATCCTTTCGGTGGCTCCGGCACAACCCTGCTTGCCTGTGAAACAGCCGGCAGAAGCTGCCGTATGGTGGAGCTTGAGCCGCATTATGTCCAGCTGATCATTGACCGCTGGGAAGAAAAGACCGGTTTGAAGGCGGTGCGGATCAGATGAAAAAGGCTGTCAGATGACAGCGCTTTTTGTTAATTCTGATGGTAATACGCTTTGGCTTCCTCAACGCTGACGGCAGGACGTCCCGTATCCAGGCAGAAGCCTGCCAGCGCTTCCGCTTCGGACGTTGAGATCTTTCTGCCCTGAAATTTATAGCCGTCATTTGGGAAGGTGCCCGGGCCGATGATTTCCACTCCGGCCTGCCTGTATTCGTCATCTCTGTAATGAGAAAAAAGCCCGCCGCCGTTTACTTTGCTGAGTTCGTCGTTATTCAGTCTGTTTTTGTTTTCGTCCATTGAGATCTCATTTTTTCTTTTTTCCATGATTGTATACGTACATCATGGGTTTTCTCGATCTGGCTGCTGGAAAGGGTATGGGAGTCGGCAGTAGAGAGTTTCAGGTTGTGGTAGAATAGTAAGCAATATGACGCTGAAGGAGAACACTATGGCGGAAGAAAAGATCACAGCAGAGGAAGAAAAAGAAGAGGAAAACCGGAACTTTATCTATAACTTCATCAAGGAAGATATCGCTCCGGGCGGACAGTTTGAAGGAATGACGGTTCATACCCGGTTCCCGCCGGAGCCCAATGGCTATCTGCACATCGGCCACTGTAAGGCACTGTGCATAGATTTCGGCATGGCGGAGCGCTTCAACGGGCTCTGCAATCTCCGGTTTGACGATACCAACCCGGCCAAGGAAGATACCGAATATGTCAATGCGATCCAGCAGGACATTCACTGGCTCGGTTTTGACTGGGGCGACAGGCTGTTCTATGGATCAGACTATTTTGAGCAGGATTATGAATTCGCACTGGAACTGATCCGGAAAGGACTTGCGTATGTCTGTGAACTGACTCCGGAACAGTTCAGGGAATACCGCGGCGATACCGCAACTCCGGCAAGATCCCCGTACCGGGACCGCCCGATTGAGGAAAACCTGCGTCTGTTTGAAAAGATGAAAAACGGCGAAGTGGAAGAGGGAAAGATGACCCTGCGGGCGAAGATCGATCTTGCCAGCGGCAACTTCAACATGCGTGACCCGGTGCTTTACCGGATCCGCTTCATCAACCATCACCGTCAGGGAACCAAATGGTGCATCTTCCCGATGTATGATTTCGCACATCCGATTCAGGACGCTCTGGAAGGGGTGACGCATTCGCTTTGTTCTCTGGAATATGAAGATCACCGGCCGCTGTACAACTGGGTTGTGGAGAATGTCAGTATTCCGTATCACAAGCCAAGACAGATCGAGTTCGCAAGACTCGGCATCGATCATACCGTCATGTCCAAGCGGAAGCTGAGACAGCTGGTCGAAGAAAAGTATGTGAGCGGCTGGGATGATCCCCGGATGCCGACCCTGTGCGGACTCAGAAGAAGAGGATATACCGCGAAGTCCATCCGTACCTTCTGTGACTCGATCGGAGTGGCGAAGTCTGCCAATGTCATTGAGTTCCGGGAGCTCGAGCGCTGCCTCAGAGATGATCTGAACCTGACCGCGGAGCGTACCATGGCGGTGCTTCATCCGGTCCGCCTTACCGTAACCAATTATCCGGAAGGACAGTCAGAAACCTTTGAAGTGGAAAACAATCCGACGGATCCTTCTCAGGGCACACATACCATTACCTTCAGCCGCCATCTCTGGATTGAAGAAGATGATTTCCTGGAGACGCCGGTTCCCAAGTACAAGCGCATGTATCCCGGAAATGAAGTACGTCTCAAGGGTTCCTATCTTGTGACCTGCACCGGCTGTGTGAAGGATGAAAACGGGAAGGTGACCGAGGTGCTCTGTGAATACGACCCCCTGAGCCGGGGTGGAAATCCCGCGGATGGACGCAAGGTCAAGGGCGCTACGATCCACTGGGTGGATGAAGGAAACTGTCTGGATGCGGAAGTCCGCCTCTATGACAATCTGTTCTCTGACCCGAACCCGGACGGACCGGACAAAAACTTCCTGGAAGCCATGAACCCGGACAGTCTGACTGTGCTCACCGGCTGTAAGGTGGAAAAGTCCATGCAGGAAGTGGCACGGAAATTTGATGAGGAACCGGATCGGACCGCGGAGAATGCACCGACCTTCCAGTTCATGCGGGTTGGTTTCTTCTGCCTGGATAACCGGGACAGCAGTGCGGACCATCTGGTCTTCAACCGCAGCGTATCCCTCAAGGATGGATTCAAAAAATAATCTGTGATTGATCTGAAAGGGGCTGTAAAAAACCTCCGATTAAAAATCGGAAGTGATACAGCTCCTTTTATTGGCTGATGTTAAAAAGTGGCTTAAAAAAGGGCTCGGGGAATCGAACCCGG
>CAMNFS010000045.1 GCA_946537255.1 uncultured Erysipelotrichaceae bacterium | reverse complement strand
ATGATCCGTTCCTGTCATATGGGCGTATTGCTTGGCGGAGCAAAGTACGCCTATCTGGATGACGTCTGTTACAGCGGAGTCATCCATTACTTCTCCCGTCCTGATGCGGATGAAGCGACCAAGGAAAAGGACATGATAGAAAACGGCATGACGCATATGGAAAACCGGATAATGGATGATCCGATCTATAAGATGGGCGCATCCAAAAGCCATTCCGGTTCCTTTGAGCCGCTTGCGGAAATTCTGCCGAAGCCATTCCGGCTGATACAGACTCTTTCCTCACCGGAAGCGGATTTCGGTGATATCAGTGATGGAAGCATCATGAAATCCGACGGGATCCGGCGGGTCGTCCGTTACTATGGAATGTCCATGGAGGATGCCATCGGGATCGGCGACAGCGGCAACGATATCGATATGATCAAAGCCTGCGGAATCGGCGTTGCCATGGGAAATGCGGAGGAAGAAGTCAAACAGGCGGCAGACTTCATTACGGATGATATCGATGCGGACGGCATCCTGCATGCGTTTGAGGCTCTTCATGTCATCTGAGAGCATCCCTTTCCTTTTCAAAAGAACTGCACAAATCTTTCAGTTGTAACTGCAGATATCAGAATAATCAATCCATCACTGCGACGATCTTTCCATCCACACCTTTTTCCTGCGCTTTGATTGCCTGCTTTATATTGACTAAAGGGTTATAAAGGTACGGCTTATTTATCGCTTACGAACACTGTTCAATGAATGGAACTGGACCGTCCCCAAGGAATTTTTACAGGGTGTCCCCAACTGATGAAAAATACCGGCTGATTCTGACCCCGAACAATGTTATAGACTATCCCCCAACCCCACGCGATTTCAGAACGCCAAATTACGAAAAAAAACCGCACAACGATGCGGTTTCCTTAATGAATGGTGCCGCTTGGCAGAATTGAACTGCCCGCTCATCCTTACCATGGATGTGTATTACCACTATACTAAAGCGGCGACTGCTTTTCTATTTTAACAAAAACAGATAGATAATCAATATAAAAATAGATTTTTCAGTTCTGCATAGATCATCGATACCGGCAGCCCCATGATCGCATAATAATCACCGCGGATTTGAGTGATATAGTTGCCTGCCATTCCCTGAATTCCATAGGCGCCGGCTTTATCATCTGCCTCACCGCTGGCAAGATAGGCACTGATTTCTTCATCTGAAAGGACTGCAAAAGTCACATCGGACACGGAAACATTCCGGTATTCCCTTTTCGCGGAAAGAAGACAGAATCCGGTAATTACCTGATGCGTCCGTCCCGACAGCATCCTCAGCATGCGTTCCGCATCCGGACGGTCCTTTGGTTTGCCAAGCACTGTCCGATCAATCACAACGATGGTATCACTCCCAAGCACAACCGAATCCGGATGGTTTTTCAGTACCGCAGATGCCTTGCGGAAGGAAAGATCCTGGATCGCCTCTTCCAGATCAAGCGCCGGGTTCATCGTCTCATCTATATCCGCAGCCTCCACCAGAAACGGAACCTGGCATTTCTCAAGCAGTTCCTTTCGACGCGGCGACTGGCTGGCAAGAATCAATTGTTTCATCATTCAGTCCCTCTGTTCCGCAAGTGATTATACCAAAAAAGAGACGGCAGGTTTTTGAGGCAATGCTATAATGTTGAAGATACAGAAAAAGGAGATAACTATCATATGAGTAAAGCACCGACACTCGTGATCCTCGCCGCAGGAATGGGAAGCCGCTATGGCGGAATGAAGCAGATCGACGGAGTTGGAAGTCATGGAGAACCGATTATTGAGTTTTCCATTTACGATGCCTGGCAGGCCGGATTCCGGAAAGTTGTCCTGATCATCAAGCGGGAACACGAAGAACTCTTCCGCAAGGCCCTGACAGACCGGATCGCCGCCAATGGCATGGAGGTTGATTTCGCGTATCAGGAACTCACGAATATTCCGGAAGGTTTTTCCGTACCGGAAGGCCGTGAAAAGCCATGGGGCACCACCCATGCTCTGCTTGCCTGCAAAGGTGTCGTCAATGAACCGTTTGCGATCATCAATGCGGATGACTTCTATGGCCGCAATGCCTACAAGGTCATTTATGACTACCTCACCAATGAGATCAGCGATGACAATTATGCCATGGTCGGATTCAAATGCCTGAACACTCTGACGGAAAACGGCACGGTTACCAGAGGCCTCTGTGAGGAAAAGGACGGCTATCTCAGCCATATCGTTGAGATTCAGAAGATCGCAATTCAGGATGGCAAGGCAGTCTATGAAAATGACGGCAAGTGGGAACCGATTGACGATGACGCTCTGGTTTCCATGAACTTCTGGGGATTCACGCCGAAAGTCTTCGAGGAATTCGAGCCTGTCTTCAGAACCTTCCTGGAAGAAAACCTCGACAAGAATCCGATGAAGTGCGAGCATGTCATCCCTACCGCAATCGGAACCCTGGTTTCCGAAGGAAAACTGAAGGTGAAAATGCTCTCCTCCACTGACAAATGGTTCGGCGTTACATACAAGGAAGACAAGCCGGATGTTGTTGCGAGAATTCAGGAACTGAAGGACAAGGGAGTCTATCCGGACGTTCTCTGGAAATAAAACCATCTGTAAGAGATCTTCGGATCTCTTTTTCTTTCGTTCTGTATTGAAGTCACATCCGGATCAATGAACCGGTCATTTTTCCTCTTTCGGAATGATGCAGAAAAGAAAAACCCTGCTGAACAGGGATTTCCGGATCAATTGACACGCATTCCGCGGAGATAGTCGATATTTTCCGCGATCACTTCGCAGAAATAATAGCTTCTGTCTTCCTTCTGTACCATTCTTCCCTGAAGACGGCCCTTGACGGCAATCATACTTCCGGGCTTGAGAAGAGAAGCAGCCTGCTCAGCCGCGCCGCGCCAGACCGTGACGCTGAAGACATCAGTACCGATATTGCCGTCCTCATCGCGGAAATTCCGGTCGCTTTCCAGAATCAAAGTGGCAACGGTGTTGCCGCGTGCTGTTGTTTTCAGCTCCGGCATCTCCTTGATTCTTCCAACAAGTACACATTCATTCATTTTGTTTTGCCCTCCTGCATGTTTTTATGTGCAACCGGATTATGGCATGGTTCAATGGAGAGCTTCAAACTGCAGAATCTGGCGGAACAGAACAGAAATGCCAGAAATCGTATATAGATTTCCGGCATTTTTCTATCTGGATACCAATTTTGCACAGGCTGGATTGCTGAGATCCAAAGACCGCAGTATTTCCATGCAGCGATCCGCCGTCAGATGTTCAATGACATCAATTTCATCAAACAGCGATACATTGGTCACCGTACTTCTCGCCCATGCGTTCATGAGTTCAGAGGGATAGTCAAACAACCGGATATTGGAGCCGATGGTCCGCCGCTTCAGCTGGGAAACATGTTCCTCGCTGATCCCCTTCTCACACAGCGCATTCAGCTGTCTGAGAATGAATTCCCTGAGCTCATCAGCCTTTGCTGTTTCATCCATGATCTGCAGATAGGCATAGTCCTGCGCGCTGTCGGTATCCGTACTGAAATACGGCGTGATCCTTTCTTCATCCAGCCAGGTCTGAAACAACGGGTTCATGGGCGTAAACCAGGAATCCAGGGCAAAGCGGATTCCCCATTCCATTTCCAGCCGCTGCGCAGCAGTCATCCCGGCAGAATTCAGCTTGAAGCTGTATGCGGTTTTCTGACTCTGCACATCCATCACAGTTTCAATGCAGAGCTGTTCCGGGATCAGATCCTCCTGCCAGTTTTTTCGCACATATTTTTCCTGATGCGGAAACTGCTTGCCGCTCTGGTTTTTTTCAACTGTCTCAATCAGTTCTTCCGCGTCTGCAGCACTTAGAATCACAAGCGTCATGGCACCGGGATGGTAGTTTCTTGCATAGGCCGCTTCCAGATCCTGGCGGGTGATTGCAGAGATGGATGCTTCGGTTCCGACAATATCCTCACGGATCGGATGACAGTGATATAAACCGCGCATGCTCTCCTGGAACAGACGGCCGTCCGGATCCTCCTGATACATCTGGTATTCCTCCAGAATGATCGGGCGTTCCTTTTCCACCGACGCGTCGGTTACCGCAAAGTTCTGCACAAAATCCAGCAGCATGTTCAACGGCTTTTCCACATGCGATTCACCGGTCGTAAAGTAATAGGCAGTTTCACTGTAGGAGGTAAAGGCGTTGACATTGGCACCGATCTGACTGAACTGCCGGGTCACATCATTGTCTTCGGACTCAAACAGCTTATGCTCGAGAAAATGAGCGGTTCCAAGAGGAGAGGCATATTCCCTTCCTGAGGAATCCTCCTGGATATAATCAAGACTTCCATATGGTGTGATAAGCATCGCGCCGCTGGTTGAAAACCCTTTTTTCTCGATGACGATCACTTTCAGTCCGCTGTGACAGACATGTTCTTTCCACGTCTGGCGGAATCTTCTGTTTTCAGGCATTTTCCCCTCCCGGGCCGACAATCGCAGCCGCTCTCAGCACCACGTTCTGAAAAGATCTGACAACATCTTCCTTCCCAACCCGTTCAAATTCCTCCAGCAGCTTTTCCCTTGGAAGAGAATACTGACAGACGCTGAGCCGGTAATCCTCCGAAAGAACTGCGCCGGGACTGTCATAAGAGCTGATGAGGTTGCTGATATACATGCACTTTGAGATTTCCACATCTTCCTCACTGAACGCGCCGTTCTTCATTGCGTCAATCTGATCCTGAACGGACTTCAGCAGCGCCTCCAGATGATCCGGGCTGATCGCGCACGTCACTTTCAGAATTCCATCCATACTCAGAAACGAAGAATCAATGGAATAGCACAGCCCCTGTTTCTCGCGGATATTCTGAAACAGCATGCTGGTGGGAAGACTTCCGAAAATCCCATTGGCAATGACAAATGAGGGCGACATGCCGGCAAGCCCCAGATGACCGGTATCATAAACAAGCACTACATGCGTCTGCGGAATGTCCCGCACCTCCTTCATGCATGCATATGATCCCGGACTGTGTTTTTCAACCCTGCACTCACACCTTCTTTCATGGAACGGAAAGCTTTTCTTCGCCAGTGTCCGTACATAATCTTCATCCACATTTCCAAGAATGTTGATGTCTATGCGTGCATGTTCCATCATCCATTCCCAGGCTCTCACCGTATCTTCATTGGTAATCTGATCCAGTTCTTCCTGAGATGGAAAGTTTCTTCTGGCAAGATGACCGCCGTAAGCCTCCGCCGCAAGATAATCCGCTTTGGCGCCGGGTTCATCATATGCCATCATCAGTGTCAGCTCTGCCTGTTTACGGCATTCCGCAAACACCGAATCCGGGAATTTCCCGTTTTCAATCCGCGGCCGCATCAGAAATTCCGATACCGTCTCAAACATCCCGGGAAGAATATCCTCCCCGACACAGGAGGATTCACAGGCAGAGATGCTGAAGGACATCCGGTTCGCGTTTCCGACCGGGCGGAACCGGATCTGCAGAGAAGCTCCGTAAAGCTCATCCAGCCGACGGCTGACCTCAAGCTTTCCAGGATATTTCAGACAGCTGTCAGACAGCAGACTGGATAACAGAAAATAAACCGCTGACTCCCTCTTTTCCCCCGGCCAGATCAGAGCCACCTGCAGGATGACTGTCCGGAATTTATCGCTTTTGTGTATATGGATATGTACACCTTCTGAAGGATGATCCCTGAACATAGAAAAACCTCCGCTGACTTTCTTATGAATTGCGGAGGTGATCATTTCTTTCGGCCGCGATTTCTTTTCTTGCTTTCTTCAGATCCTCACTCCATTTACAGGAACCATGACACGATCCGCAGTCACCGCCGCAGGAATCCACACCATGCTTTCTCAGGTAACGGATATCAAGAATCACAATCACAGCGATGATCGCCGCGACCAGAAATGTACCAAAATTCATATTCGCCTCCCGCACGATAATAATGATCAAAATCACCTGAATTGTCAATTAGTTAGCACTAACCACAGAGGCGGAAAGAAGCGGAACCATGTCCGCTTCCTTCACTCATCTTCCTTTTTGATATACACTTCCCGGGGCTTGCTGCCCTGAGCCGGTCCGATGATTCCCTTCTCTTCCAGAAGATCAATCATTCTTGCGGCCCGGTTGTACCCGATACCGAATCGTCTCTGCAATAGAGAGGTGCTGGCTTTCTGAACCTCAATGACATAATCCCGGATTTCATTGAACATCGGATCTTCAGCCGCGCCGGCGATTCCGCCGACCCCGCCTTCTCCGTCATTGACGCCTTCCAGGCGGATGAACGCGTCATCATACATCGGAACCGCTTCAGAAGAGACAAAGTCGGTAATCCGCTTGACTTCATCATCGGTAATGAATACACCCTGAACACGGACCGCGTTCGAGCTGCCGATCGGCATATAGAGCATGTCACCGTTGCCGAGCAGACGTTCCGCTCCGACATGATCAAGAATCGTACGGGAGTCTATGCCTGAGGAAACCGCGAAGGCAATCCGGCTCGGAATATTGGCTTTGATGACACCGGTAATGACATCGGTACTTGGCCGCTGAGTTGCGACAATCAGATGAATACCGGCGGCACGGGCCAGCTGAGTGATTCTCTGAATGCTGCTTTCCACTTCCTTGCCCGCCACATTCATGAGATCTGCCATTTCATCTACGATTACAACGATGTACGGCATCTTCTTCGGCGACGGTGAGCCATCCGGCTGAGTTGGAGGAGCGCTCGCAACCATGCTGTTGAAGCCCTGGATATTTCTTACTCCGGCTTTTGCAAAGGCGTCATAGCGCTCATCCATGATCTTGACGATGACCTTCAGCGCATTGCTTGCCTGAGACGGATCATTGATGACCGGCCCGATCAGATGAGGAATCTTCTGATAAGGTGTGAATTCCACCTTCTTCGGGTCAACCAGAAGAAGCTTGACTTCATCCGGCTTGGTTCTCAGCAGAATGGAAGTGATGATGGAGTTCATGCATACCGATTTACCGGAACCGGTGGCACCGGCAATCAGCATATGCGGCATCTTGTCAAGACGGCATGTCACAACATTGCCCATCAGATCCTTGCCAAGCACAATCAGCAGAGGCTGATTGGCATCGGATTCCGGTATTGCGCTGAACAGCTCCTTCATCTTGACCGGAGTTGCCTTCTGATTCGGTATTTCCACACCGACTGCGTTATGTCCCGGAATCGGTGCTTCAATACGGACATCCCGTACGGCCAGCTGCATCTTGATATCATCCGCGAGTCCGGAGATTCTGGATACCTTGACATTGGCATCCGGACGGATTTCGAATTTCGTAACGCTGGGGCCGATGTGGGTGTCAATCAGCCGGGACTCAATATCGAAGTTTCTGAGCGCCTGAACCAGCAGTTCTCCCTTCTCACGGGCTGCCGCTTCGTTGATATCATCCTTCGGTTTGGGAGGAATCGGATCAAGAAGATTCAGCCGCGGCAGCTGATAGGGACGATCCGGACGGCGCACAGGAGGCGGCGTCACAGGGGCAGCAGGTGCGGCAGGAACAGGCGCGGCCGGTTTCTGAACCGGCTTTGCGGTTGGTTCCTCACTGACTGTCCTATGGGTCTCTCTTCCTGCTGAAGATTCATGTCTGGGCTGATACTCCGCAACAGGCGGAACGTACTCCTCCTGGGCGGGACGCTGATATTCCTGCTGTAAAGGCGGGATGTATTCCTGCTCATAAGGAGGAACGAAGTCCTGCTGGTATGGCGGCACATATTCCTGCTGAAACAGACTGCCGTGTGCTCCTTCTTTCAGCGCGGGATCTTCCTGAGAAACGGAAGGCATTTCCATAACCGGGTGAGAAGAAGGTTCGGGCGGATAATACGGGGCCGGAGCAGGAGGAATATACGGCGTGTGGGACGGATCCTGAACCATTTCCTCGCCTGAAGGCTGAACGGTATTGTCATAGAGTTCATCAACCGTCATGAAGGTGGTTCTGCTGTTTTCATCTTCCGCCTTCGGTTTTTCCTCCGGAACCGGCGGAAGATCATCTTCCCAGCTTCGGATATAATCATCTTCCCCGTTTCCGTCATCGGCCATGATTGACATGCGTGAATTCTTCGAAACCGAAGGATACTCGTCATCAAATCCGGTCATCGGTATCGGTGTATCATCCTCTTCCACAGCAGGAGCCGGAGCGATCGGTTCCACCTTTTCCGGTCTGCTGTCAACTTCCAGCATCCGGATCTTCGGCTGACTGGAAACCTTCGGAAGTTCCTTCACCGGCTCAATCATCTCCGGTTCAAAAGGAGTGCTGTCATAGACCTCTTCCGGCTCATAGACATCCTCATCCTCTTCCTCATCTTCATCCTCATCGTCTTCCTCGGTAGTGGAAAGATAGGTCCAGATGGTACGGAATGCCTGTTTGTACACATCGAGGTTCACAAGAAGCAGCGCGGCGATCACAAACAGCACAATGATGATCAGCACGGTTCCGATTCTGTCCACCAGCATTGAGGTCAGTGAAAACAGAAGCGCCCCGATGATTCCTCCCGCAACCGGGATCGCCGGTTCAGGAGAAAAGAAAGAGCCGATATTGGCAATATATTCCCTGGCAATCTCAAATCCCTTCAGGCTGCGGTTGGTGTCGAGATACGAGCACAGCAGCAGAATGGCAAGGATGATGATAATAATGGCCAGGGGATTCTTCGACGATGTATTGCCGTTGCGGCGGTTGATCATCGTGATCAGAATCTGAATTACAATCACAGTTAAAAGTACAAAATAAAATTTACCGAAAAGGAACCGGCAGAGCCGGCTCATGAATTCACCAACTACGCCCATCTGGAGATAGGCTACTGCGGTAACCGCGACCAGGACGACAACGGCAATCCACTGATGAAGCTCGCTCTCGGCTGCCTGTTCCGCCTTGGTCTTCTTGCGGGCTGCAGGTTTTTTTGCTGCAGGTTTTCTGGTTGTTTTCTTCTTAGTCATTACCCGTTATTCTATCACTTCTCAGTCTTTCGTGTTGATTTCTACGATCGCCGGAAGAATCATCGGCCGTTTTCCGGTCTCCTTCATGACATATCTCGCAATCTTTTCACGAGCTTCCGAGCGGCAGTCCAGATTGTTGTATCTGTTCTCCGCCACCGAGTCATTGATGGTTTCTTCCATAATCATTCCGATTTCCCGGATGATGTAATCCGCGTCCTTCAGATAGATGACACCGCGGCTTTGAACATCCGGTCCGCCGATGATTTCCTTGGTAGCGTGATTGATCACGACGCCGACAATGATCGCACCGTCCGTACTCAGCGTCTCGCGGTCTCTGAGAACCATGCCTGCCGCGTCCAGCGAATCCCCGCCGGATACCATAATGTCTCCGACCGGAACCGTCTTCATGCTGCGCTGAAGCTGACCGTTTTCAATGGTGGCTACCTGTCCGTTTTCCAGTACGATGATGTTGTTTGCCGGATATCCCATGTCAAGAGCGATATTCGCATTGGAAATCAGCTGACGGTACTCTCCCTTGACCGGCACATAATACTGGGGATTCATCAGATAGATCATCATCTTCAGATCCTCAATGGACGCATGCATGGAAAAGGTACGGCGGGAATCCACCGCGTAGACGCGGGAAGTTTCCTTGTAAAGATCATCCTCCATATTGGATGCGCTGCGCTCCGTACCCGGAACCGCAGGCGATGCGATGATAACCGTATCCGTGCTGCGAAGCTGAATCAGGTCATCTTCGCGGCTTGCGATCTTATGTACCTTGCGGAAAATCGTGCTTCCGGTTCCGCCGATGATCACAACGACATTTTCCATATCATTGGAATAGTTCTGAGGAGCGATTTCAAGCCCGGCCGGAATCCGGTAATATCCAAGTTCCGCCATGTCGGCCATCAGATTCCGCAGTTCTTCATCATAAATCATGATCTTGCGGTTGAATTTGTTGGCAAGTTCAATCATCTCAATGACACGGTACAGATTCTGACTGTAGGCCGTAATGACAATTCTTCCCTGGGCGATATCAAAGATCGGTTCGATCTGGGATGTGATCCTGTGATTCGGAGAAGAATGCCCTTCCCTTGTGGAGCCGACTGACTCGGTCATCAGGGCCAGCACACCGCGGGAGCCAAGCTCCGTCACATCGGTAAGATCAAAGCGGAAGGCATCATTTTTGACATCATAGTCAACGATGAATTCACTGGTATAGACGACATAACCGTCTTCGGTGCGGATTGCGACGCCGAATCCGTCCGCGATCGACTGGGTGGTACCGAAGGTCCGGATCTCCGTCTTGTCGATCTTGAAGCTTGTATTGCGCCGCACCCGGTGAATCTGCATGTCTCTGAGTCCTTCCTTCCGGGCTCTTCTTTCAAAGAGTCTCGCGGTGAGGGGAGCCATGTACACCGGAAGCTTTACCTGTCTCAGAAGATGAATCAGCGCACCGATCACATCTTCATGACCGTGCGTGATAAAGATTCCCTTGATCCGTTCCTGATTTTCAACCAGATACTGAAAATCCGGAATTATCATCTCGACACCAAGCTGCTCATCCGCGTCCGGATAGCGGATTCCGCACTCAATCACATAAATATCCTTATTATTCTCAATTACATACATGTTCTTGCCGTCCTCGTCGAGACCGCCGAGGGCAAAAATACGTACCTTACTCATAAATTATTCCTCCATGCCGTGAATAAATGTCATCCCTATTATAGCGTGAAAACGGGCTCAGACAATGCCAACCGCTTCTCCGAAGAGAGAGAATGATCTCGCTTCCGTGATTCTCACATCAACGATATCTCCCTCCCGGATACCTTCCCCGGTAAAATTCACGAGCCGGTTTTCCTCACTGTATCCGGCAAAGGTTTCCTCCTTCTTTTTGGAGCGTCCATCACACAGGACCCGCAGCACTTTTCCGACAGTTGCCTCATTATTCGCCCGGGCATGTTTTCCAATCACCTCATTGAGTCTCTGAAGCCGGTCCTTCTTTTCCGAAAGAGAGACCGTATCCTCCATTTTCGCGGCCGGTGTGCCTTCACGGGGAGAATAGACAAACGTAAACGCGCTGTCAAACCGGCAGTACTCCGCAAGATCCAGCGTTTCCTGAAACTGTGCCTCGGTTTCCGAAGGGAATCCGACGATCAGATCCGTAGTGAAGGTAATGCCGGGAATCTTTTCCTTCATCCGGTCATAGAGGGTTCGAAAGCTTCCCGAGGTATAGCCGCGGTTCATCTTTCTCAGAATCTCATCACTTCCCGACTGAACCGGCAGATGCAGAGCCGGCATGATGTTCAAACAGTCCCGCATCGCGTCAATCGTTGTTTCACTGTAATCCCGGGGATGGCTGGTGTAGAACCGGATCCTCTCGATCCCGGTTTCCGCAGCCCGCTTCAGAAGTTCCGTGAATCCATCCTGCATGCCAAGATCCTTTCCATAGGCATTGACATTCTGGCCAAGCAGGGTCACTTCCTTTCCCCCTGCCTGTTTTACTCCCCGGATCTCTTCCAGGATATATTCCATTTCCCGGCTGCGTTCCTTCCCGCGGGTATATGGAACAATGCAGTACGTACAGAACTTGTCGCATCCATACATGATGTTGACAAAGGCCTTGAAGGAACGGGTGCGCTGAACCGGCATGCCTTCGACTATCGAACCGCTTCCTTCTGATTCCACCTCGACAACCCGCTCTCCCTTCATGGCTCTTGAAAGCAGCTGGGGCAGGCGGGAAAGATTGTGGGTTCCGAACAGAAGATCAATCTGAGGATAGGAACGCAGGATCTGGGAAACCACCGATTCCTCCTGCGCCATGCACCCGCAGAGAGCGAACAGCTTGTCAGGGTCGTTTCTCTTCAGGGTCTTGAGACTTCCGATTTCACCAAGCACATGTTCTTCCGCAGCCTTTCGAACTGCGCAGGTATTAAACAGAAGCACATCCGCTTCTTCCATGACTGATGCAGGAAGAAAACCCATTTCCTCGAGAATACCGGCGATTGTCTCACTGTCCCGGACATTGGCCTGGCATCCATAGGTACGGATAAAATATGTTTTTCCCCTTCCGCATTCGGTCAGAGCCGGGTCCAGATGGAACTCGCTGCGCACAGTATCCATCATCCGCATCCGCTCTGCGTTATGGTCGGGAAGACGGTAATTCTGATTCATAACTTCTCCCTTTCAAACCGCAGTTATTGTATCAGAAAAGAAAACCGGTTTTTTACCGGTTGTTCTTAATCAAATGTGATTTGATAAACTTATTCGCCTTCAGAGATTGCACTCACCGGGCATGTTCCTACGCATGTCAGGCAGGAAATGCAGGTATCGGCTTTGCACTCAGACTTTCCATCTCCATCCAGCTCGAGTGCTCCTACCGGGCAAACACCTGTGCAGGCACCGCATCCGATGCAGGCATCCTTATCAATAATAACTGCCATAATGTTCTCTTCCTCCTGGTGGAATTATATCATTCACCGGTTTTCGGTTCAATATATCAATTGGACAGAAAACATGTGATTTCAGGATCACAGAGCTGCCTGGGAAGGTCCGATTCTGGTACTGCGCAGGAAGAAAATGTAGATGATGGAGCTCAGCATCCAGGTAAACGGATAGATCATATAGACCAGACGGATATCATGAATGACCTGTCCCACGGTCATCAGTACCGCAACCCTTACCGCACACCAGCATACCAGCATTACGATCAGCGGCACATTCGGCCGGCCTGCTCCCCGCATGACAGCACTGGCCACATGAGAAAAGCCCACAAAGCAGTAAAACAGTCCGCAGCATCGCATCCGCCCGGTCCCGTACCGGATTACATCCGGATCCAGACTGAAGGCGCGGATGATCGTCGGCGCGTTGATCGTCATCACTATTCCGATCAGCTCAATGACCGTCACCGACGTGATCAGGGTAAAGCGCATTCCCTGCCTTGCCCTGTCATACTGCCCGGCCCCGATATTCTGGGAGATAAAAGTCGTTGCGGCGATTGAAAAGGCGGTGATCAGAAGAAACGCAAAGCCCTCCGCCCGGGTGGAAGCACCGATGCCGGCAACAGCCGCGTAACCGAAGGAATTGATATAGGACTGAATCAGAATATTGGAAAAATCAATGACACAGTCCTGCAGAGCAGTCGGAAGACCGTAGCGGATAATTGCCCGGAGGTTTTCTCCATCCATCCTCAGCTTTGAAAACCGGATTCTTACCGCGTCCTCTGTCTGCAGCAGCTGCCTCAGCACCAGCAGCATCGCCGTGATCTGAGAGATCACCGTTGCCAGTGCCGCCCCTTCCACGCCCATATGAAGCCGGGAAATAAACAGAATATCCAGAATAATATTCAGCACGGAGCTTGCGGCAAGATAATACAGCGGATGGCGGCTGTCTCCGGTAGACTGCACGATTCCGACCAGCATGTTGTACATGACAACCGCAAGGCTTCCGGAAAAATAGATCCGCAGATACAGGACGGCCTGATCAATCACATCCGCCGGTGTCCGCATGAGTTTCAGCATGTCATCCGCGAAAAACACTCCCAGTACGGTTGTAAGGATTCCGATCCCGATGCCGAGCAGTACGGCCGTATGCACAGCTTTTGAAATCTGTTCCGCGTTGTTCTCTCCGACGTGTCTGGATACCACCACTCCCGCCCCGGAGGCAAAGCCCAGGCAGAAGCCGATGATCAGATAGACAAGAGAAGAGGTTGAAGTGACTGCCGCGAGTGCTCCGGAATTCAGAAAATTGCCGACGATCAGCGCGTCAGCAGTATTGTAGAGCTGCTGAAACAGCTGTCCGATCAGAATCGGCAGCATGAACCGGATGATTTTCTGCCGGTAGTCACCGGTAGTCAGAAGGTTGTCGCTTTTTTTCATAACAAGAAAGATTCTACCACCGCTGTTCTTTTTTTAAAGGGACAGATGGCGAAAAGAAAGAACGCCTCAGATCGGGCGTTCCTGAATTCTCTGAATCGATACCGCTCTTCCGTCGGTTCCGACCGTGATCAGCACCCCGCAGATCACTGCGGGTGCTTCCGATGGCTTATAGCGGGTTCTCTCCCCCTTCACCATCCTGGCCGTGACTTCTTTGATATCTCTTCCGATGATCGAGAGGTACGGACCGCACATGCCGACGTCACTGATATAAGCGCAGCCATCCAGCACCATTTCATCCGCGGTCTGCACATGCGTATGGGTTCCGATGACCGCGCTGAGGCGGTCCCGGAAGAGATGGAAGAACAGTTCCTTTTCACTGGTTGCCTCCGCGTGCAGATCCACAAGTATGACATCCGCGTCCATCTCCTTCAGAATCCGTTCCATGGTCATGAAGGGGCTTTCCGAAATGCTGTCCATGAAGATACTGCCGCTGAGGTTGATGACACCGATCCGGTGTCCGAGACACTCACGGACAAGAGCCGCTTTCCCAGGTGTCAGAGGAAACTGATTGCCGGGTCTCAGCAGCCAGGGACATTCGTCCATGTGCTCGGTTATTTCGTGTTTGGAAAACATATGGTTTCCAAGAGTAATCACATCTGCTCCGGCATCCATGAGTTCATGATAGATGCTGGAAGTAATCCCCTTCCCGTGGGCAGCGTTTTCCCCGTTGATGACTGTAAAATCCACCGCGTACTGTTTTTTAAGACCAGCCAGCCGTCTGACAACCGCTGCTCTTCCGGTACGTCCGGTCACATCCCCGAGGAACAGAATGTTCATCCGTTACTGGGCGAGTTCCTGAACTCTTACTTCCCGGATTAAAGTGACTTTGATCTGACCGGGATAGGTCATCTCATTTTCAATCCGATCCTTGATATCATGCGCAACCTTGACCATGGTTTCGTCATTGATCTTTTCCGGCTGAACCATGACCCGGACTTCCCGGCCGGCCTGAATGGCGAAGGCCTTCTCCACGCCGTCATAACTGGTCGCGATCTTTTCCAGCTGTTCCAGACGCTCGATATAGTTCTCCATGGACTCATATCTTGCGCCAGGACGGGCTGCGCTCAGCGTATCCGCTGCCGCGACAAGAACGGCGATGATATCATCCGCCGGCTTATCGCCGTGATGAGATTCGATCGCGTTGATGACAATGTTGTTTTCTCCGTACTTCTTGGCAACCTTGGCACCGAGTTCCACATGGGAACCTTCCTGCTCAAAGTCAATTGCCTTGCCGATGTCATGAAGCAGACCGGCCCGCTTTGCCAGCTGCTGATTCAATCCAAGCTCGGCCGCCATGATTCCGGCAAAGGTTGCGACCTCCATGGAGTGCTCCAGCACATTCTGACCATAACTGTAACGGTAGCGAAGTCTGCCGACAAGCTTGGTCAGTTCCCGGTTGAGACGGTTGATTCCAAGTTTGAACACCGCTTCATCACCGATCTTGGAAATGGAATCTTCGAGTTCACGGGTCACCTTGTTTACAACTTCCTCAATCCGGCCCGGCTGAATTCTGCCGTCCTTCATCAGCTGCTCAAGCGCCTGACGGGCGATCTCACGGCGGATGGGGTCAAAACACGAAACGGTAATGACATCCGGAGTGTCATCGATGATGAGATCCACACCGGTTGCCTGTTCGATTGCCTTGATGTTTCTGCCTTCCCGGCCGATAATCCGGCCTTTCATGTCTTCATTGGGAAGGGTCACAACACTGACCGTACGGTCAATGGTTTCTTCCTGACTGTAGCGCTGAATCGCTGTGGCGATAATATTCCGGGCATTGTCCGCCGCCTTTTCCTGGGCGATCTCATCCTGTTCATGCAGGAATGCCGCAATATCCTTTTCACTCTTCTTGGCTACCGCATCCATCAATTCTGCCTTGGCCTCTTCCTGAGAGAGGCTGGCAGCTTTTTCCAGTACTTCAATCTGGCTGTTGATCTTCCGCTGAAGATCGTCCTCCATACGGCTCAGATTTGCCAGTTTGTCATCGGCGAGTTTTGTCTTCTCGTCGAGCTTTTTCTCTTTTGCGCTGAGATTGTCTTCCCGGAAGCTGATGTTGTCTTCCCGGCGCAGAAGCTTATTCTCCTGTGCCTGAAGCTTGTCTCTCTGACGCTGAATATCCTGATCCGCCTTACGCTTGATTTCCTCCACTTTCTGTTTTCCATCAAGTTCAGCCTGGCGTGCCGCTATTTCGGCCTTGGCCTTCGAATCCTCGAGAATGGACTGAGCCTCGGTTTTCGCCTGATCGAGACCCGCCCTGCTCAGAACTGTCATGACGACAATTCCGATCACAATGCCGGCAATACAAGCCAGTACGGGGATTAAAACATTGTTCATAATCTAATCCTCCATCTGCTGTAGTTGCTGAGAAATCACTCTCACGGGGTATTATATAATGAAAACCGGCTTCAAACAACCGGCACAGGGATGAAAAAAACGCCTGATCAGGCGCTTTCCTTCTTTGCATCCCCGTCTGTCTTTTCCTCCGGTTCAGGGAACAGTCTGGCCTTGACCTGAGCGGTAATTTCCGCGTCGATTTCAGGATTGTTCCGCATGAATTCACGGACTGCCTGAAAGCCCTGGCCGATCTTGTCTCCCTTGTAGGAAAACCAGGCTCCGGATTTATCAATGATGTCATTTTCCACAGCCATGTTGATCACTTCATCCAGATGGGATATCCCTTCCCCGAAGATCATGTTCACAACCGCGGTCTTGAACGGAGGCGCGACCTTGTTTTTCACAACCTTGATCTTGACCACATTGCCGTATGCGTCCTGGCCGACCTTCAGTGTTTCGCCCTTTCTGACGTCAAGACGTACACTTGAATAGAACTTCAGCGCTCTGCCTCCGGGCGTAGTTTCCGGGTTTCCGAACATAATGCCGACCTTTTCACGGAGCTGATTGATGAAAATGGCAGTGCAGTTGGAACGGTTCATGACACCGGCAAGCTTCCGCATGGCCTTGGACATGAGACGTGCCTGCAGACCGACGCTTGAATCCCCCATCTCGCCATCCAGTTCCGCCTGGGGTACAAGCGCCGCAACGGAGTCAATGACAACAAGGTCAATCGCTCCGGATTTGATCAGTACTTCGGTTATTTCAAGGGCCTGTTCACCGGAATCCGGCTGAGAGAGAATCAGCTCATCAATGTCTACCCCGAGCTTGCGGGCATACATCGGATCAATGGCATTTTCGGCATCAATAAACGCGCATCTGCCGCCCTCTTTCTGACATTCCGCAATCGCGTGCAGGGCCAGGGTGGTTTTTCCGGATGATTCCGGTCCATAGATCTCTATGATTCTGCCCTTCGGGTACCCGCCGATCCCAAGAGCGGCATCCAGCGCAAGACTTCCCGAAGAGATCGCGTCCACCGACACATCTGCCCGGTCTCCCAGACGCATGATCGATCCTTTTCCGTACTCTTTTTCAATTGCCTTCAGAGCATCCTGAAGCAGCTGGTCCTTTTTGGAATCCGGTTCCTTCAGATTTTTTGTTTCTTTTGCCATAGCATTTTCTCCTTATACATTATAAATAACCGCGTTTTCAGAAAAGCCACTTTTTTTATTTTGATTCGAGGATATCATCCTTCAGCTGGTTGAAATAAGTGATCCCGCTGGCCGCACTGACGAAGGTGCTGAACCAGAGCAGAACCTCGCTGACCGGTAATCCCCACAGTTCAAACGGCAGGTTGTTGATCAGAATCAGAGCAATCACCACCATCTGAGCAACACTCTTTACTCTGCCCAGCATGTGCGCCTTGACAATCTTTCCGTTTGCGGCCGCGAGCATCCGGCAGCCATCCACCACGATATCCCGGCAGGTCATGAGAATCACCGGAACCGGCGAAATAATACCCCGGGAAACAAACAGGACAAACATGGTTGTCGTCATCATCCGATCCGCGACCGGATCCGCGAATTTTCCGAATGTCGTCTGCATGCCGCGTGCTCTCGCGATCCGGCCATCCAGAAAATCCGTCAGGGCAGCGACCATGTATATGGCAAGGCAGATCAGGTTCACAGCCGAAACACTGACCGAACCGATCAGCCAGGATCTCAGTTCAATGCCAAACTGCGCGTATGGAAACAGATAGACCAGCACCAGAATCGGAATGAGAACAATTCGAAACAGTGTCAGTCGGTTCGGAAGATTCATAATACAGGCCGCTCCTTCACAGTTTCCTAGTATAACACAGCATAACAGGTACATTCCCTGTCCCCTCACGCAAAAAAGGAGAGTGTTTCCACCCTCCTGGTTCATGCACACTCTGTAAGCCATGTTCTGTCTCCGGTTTCCCGGATGGCAGCCATTTATCTCTGCCCTTGGGCACCTCCCCTTCATTTCATTTCACGTCGGGGAATTCTCCTACCAAATTTGGATTTCTCGCTTGCGGGGTTTACCTCGTTCC
>CAMNFS010000044.1 GCA_946537255.1 uncultured Erysipelotrichaceae bacterium | reverse complement strand
TCGCCCCAAGGCAGGTTGTTCGCATCAGCTTCCTTGTAGATCTGCAGTGTCTTGCCATCTACAGTAATTGTGTTTGCTTCATCATCAGCAGAAACAGTGTGAAGATTTTCACCGATCTTTCCGCAGTAGCCGCCCTGAGCTGTGTCATACTTCAGCAGGTGAGCCAGCATGGAAGGCTTTGTCAGGTCGTTGATCGCAACTACTTCGTAGCCTTCAGCGCCAAACATCTGACGAAAAGCAAGACGTCCAATACGTCCGAAACCATTAATCGCAACTCTTACATCTGTCATTATAATTTAGACCTCCTAATATATGTTGCATAAAAATTATACGGTCAGTCCCTGTTTCAGTCAATTTAAAACTTCCTGTTTCCCGTGCCATTTCACAGCCTTTTCAGGATTCTTCTGACAGATCAGGTTCCCGCCATTCAGCCGCTCGGAATGTCCGGTATTTTCCTGTCGGATTCTCCGTGGAGGATTCCTTTGAGATTCAGATCCGCTCGTTGAGATACAGGGGATGCTGGCTGATCGCAAATGCTTCCTGAACAGTCTGAATCTCCGTATTGAACAGTCTGGAAAACAAAGATGGATCATTCAGTTTTGCCAGAACTGCCGGAAAGGTTTCCTTTCTGCAGTCCGGGAACAGTCTTGAGAGATTCTCTGCCTCCGATACCCGCAGATGGACCGTGCTTCTTTCCTGCAGCGCTGCGTTGATCAGCTTGTTCAAAGCCATCGAATCCAGATAGATGCACTCTTCCACCGTAGCTTCCTTGCCGCCGACCAGAATTGTCGCATACCCCTGAATCTGATCCTTTTCGTTGAAATAGGCAACAATCTTCCCGCCTCTGGCACCGATCTCACGTTTCAGATTGACAAAATAGTCAAGATCCCGCGCGTAGAACCCATTGAATCTCCGGATAAACACGGAATATACCTTCAGCATATCCAGAGGATTCGGTTCATAGGCACAGCCGATACTTGTAATACGCCGGGAGCTGTCTCTTGTGATCGTATAGTCAGAACGGTAATAAATCGGTTCAAATCCATACGGTCTGTATGCTTCACTGTATTCTCCCGGCACAAGGGTAATCAGCTCGGAATGCTCACAGGCATCCAGAACCGTTTCAATCAGTCTGCCGATCCGCCCTTCATTCCGATATTCCGGCAGCGTACAGCCCAGACTCAGCATGGACATTCTGAGTACTCTGCCGTTGAACATCACGTCGTGCGGAATCCGGCACATGCATGCCACGGGAGCCTGATTCTCCACGTCAACGAAAAAATACTCCGGCTTATATAAATACCGAAAGAAAAATTCAAAATACCTCGGGTCTTCCATCGTAAAGCATTTCCTGATGCATTCCCGGATCCCCGGTGTCATTCGTTCTGTTCCTGCCTCAATCATACCTGTTTATTCTCCTTGTCCGGATTCTCTTTCATCTTGAATTCCACATCGATGATTTCACCCTGCTGTTCCCGGCGCTTTACACTTTCCTGAAACAGCTGATTCTGCCAGTCCGCTTCCCTGGCATGTTCTTCATTCCGTCTGTTTTCCATCTTTCCGACAAGCTTTCTGAAGCGGAAAAACTGCCAGCCCGCAAAAAGCGCGAGAATCAGAAGAAGAGGCCAGAAATACCGTACGGCAATAAAAACGGCAAATCCTGCCAGGAAGAGATAGATGACGGTACGCACTCTGTCATTCACCGTGCTCTCTCCTCACTTTCCCGGCAAGATCCCGGATTTTGACAAACCGATGCTTCATGCCGGATTTGGAAACCGAACTCCCGGTCTTTGTTTCATAAAGCTCAGCCAGTTCATTCAGGGTGGCTTCCGGGTTTTCCTTCCTGAGTCTTGCGACCTGCTGAACCTTTTCATCAAGATACCGCAGCTGATCATATTCCTCAAGCAGTTCAATATCCGCCAGCTGCTCACGGCTGGCTTTCATGGATTTGACCTCATTGGCCACATCCACATTGTTGAGCCGCTGTACATTGTTCATGAAATCCCTTGATATACGTTCGTTTTCAAACTCCAATAGACACTGATAGGCCCCTGCCGCCCGCAGAAAGTCGGAAATCTTTTCACTCGATTTCAGATAAACCACCCATTTGGCACGGCGTCTGATTTTTCTGGCATGGATATCAAACCGCTCCATCAGCCCGATCAGAAAATCCGCGTGGATCTCATTTCCGGCTTTGATTTCAAGATGATACCCGCTTGTCTGAGGGCTGTTCACGCTTCCATCCGCCATGAAGGCCCCGGCAAGATATGCCCTGGCCCACGCATCATTCGACACAATTTTCTGAAGCGGTCTGTCCAGCAGTCCTCTGGCACTGTATATACCAAGATCCTTCAGGATATCCGTAACCGGCCCATAGATTTTCAGACCGTAAATCAGATTCTTGTTCAGATTCATTCGTCTTCGTACAGAGGTCTCGATGTCCGCCTGATAGCGTGAACGGATCATTCTGTAGACTGCCCGGGATACCGCAGCGTTTTCTGTAACCGCCGCAATCGCCATTCCCTTTGAGGAAATGTTCAGAGTCGCCATCATCTGAATCAGAGCGGAAAGGGCCGCCCTTTCTTCCTTCGCGTCATATTCCTTCAGGGACAGTTCCTGTTTGACATCTGAGGTAAATGACATTTCCTACCTCCGTTCCTGTGTAATCAGTAATTCCACCGCCTCCTGGATCCGCCGGGGATCATGTCGGATCAGCCCGTCTTCATACAGCAGCAGCGGTGTTTTCAAGATTTCATAGCTGTGGTCCTTCTGTTTCAAGGTTACGGCTGTACTTCCGTTTTCCGCATACCGCTTCAGAATCTCTTCCGGAATCGAATCAGACGCAACCACCGCCGCATCAACCGGCCCGCCGTGATCCATCAGCGCCTGCACATGATCTTCCACCGAATAGCCGTCCGTTTCGCCAGGCTGAGTCATCGCGTTGCAGAAATAGACCCGCCGTGCCTTCGTGTGATGAAGCGCATCCCGGATTTCCGGAATGATGACATTCGGAAGAATCGATGTGTAAACCGAACCGATTCCGTATATGATCAGATCCGCCTTTTCAATTGCCTGAACCGCCTCGGGAGTCGCCCTGACCTCCGTATCATAGAACACGGTCCGGATATGATTGGAAATATTCGGAATATTCGCTTCTCCCTTGACAATGACCCCATCATCCATACGGGCAAAAAGCGAAATCACCTGAGTGGTCGCGGGAATGATATCTCCCCGCACCCTCAGAACGCTGCCGATCGTGCGCACTGCTTCAAGAAACGATCCCGACTGCTGGGTCAGGGCCGTAAGAATCAGATTGCCGAGATTGTGGCCGCCGACGTCCATTTCCGTTCCCTCAGGATCCTCAAACCGGTAATCCATGAGATCTGAAAGCATGGTTTCACTTTCCGCCAGAGCAATCATGACATTCCGGATATCACCCATGGCCGGAATATGAAACTGTCTCCTCAGCCGGCCGGTGCTGCCGCCGTCATCTGCCACTGTGACAATTGCGGAAATATTGACATCCCTGATATTTTTCACACCGCGGCAGATCGCTGACTGACCGTGGCCGCCGCCTATGATCACAATATTCTTGTTACTGCTCACTTCTGATCCACTCCTTTTCGTCCCGGTGCTGCTTGTAGGAATGATACTGTTCGCGGTAGTGATCATAAAGATAGTTGGTAACCGCGACCGAGCGATGCTGCCCGCCGGTGCAGCCGATCGCAACCGTGAAATGATTCTTCCCTTCCTTCACATACTCACCAAAGGCGTAATCAAGAAATGAAACCATACGTTTCAGAAACTCCCTGGTCTGTTCTTTTTCCATGACATAGTCATAGACCTGGGGATCGTCTCCGGAATAAACCCGCAGCTCCGGCACCCAGAACGGATTAGGGAGAAACCGTACGTCAATCATGAGATCCGCGTCAAGCGGCACACCGTATTTGTATCCGAAGGACATAAAGGAAATAGAAAAGGAAGGAATAGCGGATTTTGCAAAATACTGTTCAAGAATCCGCTTGACCTCTTTGACGGTAAGAAAAGAGGTATCAATGGTCACAAAGGAAGCATTCAGGGTCCGCGAGAGAATCTGACGTTCTACGGCAATCGCTTCTTCCAGCGTATTGGCGCTGTTGCTCAGAAGCAGGGGATGCATTCTCCGGGAGCTCTTGTACCGGCGTATGAGAACCAGATCGGACGCATCCAGAAACAGTACGGATACATCAATGGCCTCCCCTTTCAGCCCATGGAGAAACATCGCAAAATCATTTGCGTTGGTAGACAGAACCAGATTGCTGTAACGGGGATCTGTACTGTTTTCTATAATATCCACCAGCAGTGTGATCAGCTGAACCGGAAAATTCTCGATGACATGATATCCCATATCCTCAAGGATTGAGGTCGCAGTTGATTTCCCCGCTCCGCTCATACCGCTGACAAGTATTACCTTCTTTGTTTTTTCCATATGATTACCTGCCGGGATCATTCTATCATCATTTCAGCGCCTTTGATTCCGCAATAAAAAAGAGATATGAAACCATACCTCTTCTCAGAATTCCATTCAGCTTCCGGCCTGCCCTTTGAGCATCTCATTGAACTCTCTGAGATCAGCGAATTCATCCGCCGGTTTTACTTTTACCGTAAAGTCAAAGTCTTTCTGCTGCAGTTCATCAATCTTTGCGGAAGGATCCTTGACAACCCGTCCGGACTGTTTCAGAATCGCATCTTCCACCACATTGCGGGCAAGACGGCCGTTGCCGGCTTCCGCCGCATTGATGGACTGAACCTTATTGAAGTATTCCTCCAGTGCGGGCAGGGCATCCTCGGCAATCGTATAGCCTTTGGATTTTGCCTGAATGACTGCGATTTTCCGGAGTTCCTCACCCGTATAGTCCGGGAAATGAATCAGATTCGGAAAACGGGATTTCAGACCGCTGTTGCTTTCCAGGAAGCCGGCCATTTCCTTTTCATAACCGGCCAGAATGACGATCAGATTGTCGCGGTTGTCTTCCATTGCCTTGACAATGGTGTCAATGCATTCCAGTCCGAACGAATCATCCTTTCCCCGGTAAAGGGAATACGCCTCATCAATGAACAGCACACCGCCAAGAGCGGATTTAATAACCGACATGGTCAGAGGTGCGGTCTGGCCGACATACTGGGCAACAAGATCCGCTCTTGTCACTTCAACCAGCTGTCCCTGGCTGAGGGCGCCGATTGCCTTCATATATCTTGAAATAAGACGGGCGATCGTTGTCTTTCCGGTACCGGGATTTCCGGTAAAAATCATATGCTTGGAAATCTCGCTGGTTTTCATGCCCTGAGCTTTCCGGATTTCCTGCATGCGGATGTGGTTCTGCAGAGAACGGATATATTCCTTGATCGTTTCAAGACCGACAATCTCATCCAGTTCCCTGTTGACCGCCTCGATTTCTTCAGCGCTTGTCTTGGAACGGGTCAGGGTGACGGACTTTCCGTTATATACCGCCGCAGGAACCCCTTCAGAAAGAGTCATCGCAACCGGTGTACCGGCCGGAAGATTGTCTACCAGAGCCGCCTGGCTCAGGGAAATATAGAAATCATTGAACAGACCGCTGAGCGCGTCTGCTCCCAGGGTCTTGTCATAATTCTGAACAACCCAGTCCTTGAGATCCTGGCGCACAGAGACAGAAATCTTCAGATTCGTGACTGCCTTCTCCTCGAGAGAACTGCTTTCCCGGTCCGTGAATTCCCTTGCGTCCTCTTCCGTAAACGCTGTCAGTGTGACCATATCCAGCACATGATAGAGGAAATTCGCGCCGAAGGCATCCTGTACGGCCTTGGTTCCCTTTGTCGTAATAAAGACAAGATATTTGCCGGCGGCGGAAAGGGAATCCACCGCGTCCTTGACAAGTCCGGTCTGATTCTCGACCAGTACGCCCTTGTTGAGAACATACCGCTTTGAGAGAATCACCTTTCCATCGCAGACCAGGGAATCAACCATTCTGAGAAAGGAAGGAAATCCTGTCTCAAAGTTCTCAAAGCAGATGATCTCTCCGTGACCGGACAGATCCTTGTAAAGATCCTGCAGGAAAATCTGTTCCTGAGCGCCGCTCTGGTACAGGCTCATATCGATCGTGTACACGTCATCGCTTGCGATCGCGCGGTGTTTGAACAGGGATCTGGCCATCTCTGTAATCATCGCGTGGCGGCCGCTTCCCTTCGGACCGGTAACCAGAATCACATTTTTCGGTTTCCCTTCTTCCGTTCCCATGACAAACGGGCGGCGGAAGGCAATTCCGATCTGCTTCAGTGCTTCATTCTGACCGACAATTTCCTTGTCCATCTCCTGATAGACTTCCTCAAATACCTTCGCCGTATCGAGGTTCTTAATAACGGTCTGGGCTTTTGTCTCTGCCGGAGTCAGCCCGTAATCCGCTTCGATTTCTTTCTGAACGCGCTCCATGTCTGCCTGGTTGAAGCCATTGTCCCGGGACAGATTCTCAAGATCCTTCTGCTGGTTGGTCAGCAGCTTCCTGAGTTCATCAAAGGAACGATCCGCGTTTTTCAGAAGATCAGAAGTGGCCTTGCCGGCACTGCTGATCATGCCCGCCATCTGATTGACTGCCTCAGCCGTCCGGTCTGCCCTGCGGTCCTCCTGCCCATCCGAACCAAGGGACAGGGTCACTTTGGCATCCGAACCCGTTTCAATTTTGGAACGATCCTTGTTCAGGATCTCTTTCATCAGACGTTCTTTTTCTTCATCTTTTCTGCGATCAGACATCTTACACCTGCTTTCCGCTTTCTTCGCTTTCAGACCGCTGCTGTGCCTTCAGAGCCATCATAATATCATCATCTGCCGTCATTCCGTCTTTTCTGAGCATCGCATCCAGAGTCGACATATCCGCGGAGAGATTGATGGAATCATTCTCCGACATCGCCGGAATCAGACGGTCTTTCATGGCACTGTTGAGATGACGGATGGTATTCTTGAGACTCTCTACATTCTGTTCATAATTGGAATCCGTCTGCACATGCTGCATTTTGGTATACTGCTGAAGAATTCCAACCAGATACGGAAGATAGTTGCTGTAAAGCTTCTTCAGTTTTCCGGTCTGTCCGGGGAACGCTCTTTCCAGATCACTCAGCTGCTTCAGCAGAGCGCTTGTTTCATACAGACTGTTGGATATTTCGTCATCCGGAATGCCGTCGTTAAGACTGTTGATCACTTCCCGGAAAGACGCCGCGTCATGAGGCTGAACCGTTTCCTTCTGTTTCTCAGCAGAACTGTTCTGTCCCGCTTTTGGGCCGGCGGCAGGCTTTTTCTGACGAATCGGTTCCGTCTTGGGCACATATTCCACATCCACGATATCCGGTTTCTGTACCGCCACGTCATTGGCTTCCATCGTCAGAAGACTGTCAAACATCTGATCATAGATTTCCGAGTATTCCCTCCGGAAATCTCCGACGGTTTTAAAATAATGCCCATCGCAGTCTACTTCCAGAGAATCCAGACTGGAAAACTTTCCGTCCGCCATGGTCAGAACAATATTGTGATTCCCGCTGGTCAGAGATATCGCCCGGTCCCCGTTGCGGAACCGCTTCAGCAGGTAGGCGTTGACCTTTGCCTTGGAAGCGGCGGAATGTCTGGTATCCGCCATTCCATACCGATTCACTTTCTGTCTGCGGCTTCCTGCGCTTGTTTCAGTAAACTCATTGTCTCTCGAACTCTTCACTGCCAGATACATTACAAAAGCAGCAATGCCGAATGTAATCAGCAGCGGCAGAAAGCCGGAGAATCCGAAAATAAAGAAAAATATAAACAGGAGCCAGATACCGCCCAATCTATTTCTCATATCTTTTTCCTCATACAGGTGGATTATATCATGATCAGCCCGCGTCAGGCATCACTCAGATGGATTTCTTCCAGGGAAAGAACAGACCCAAAAAAGCAGTCCTTTCGGACTGCCGGATCCCGGTTCAGATTTCCCAGAGATTGCGGAAACTGATGAACTCAACGGAATCCGCATTCTGCTTTGCCTGATTTCTCTGCAGGCGGGTATCCCCGCCATGAACAGACGTGAGAATCTGGCGGTTGACCATGTACTGAACATAAACAACCTTTTTCAGCAGGAACCACCGGCTGACATAACAGCGGATCTGCTGGTCCCGCTGCTGAAGTCCGTGCAGGGTTTCACCGGCATCAAGCTTGAGGGCTGAGGCTGTGGCGAGAGCTTCCTGAAACAGAGTGTCATAATCCGGCCATTTCTGCCGGTCCAGCTGGCGCTGAATGACACCGGCTTTTTCAGTCTTCATCCGATTCCACACGGTTACGATTTCCTCTGAAGAGGACGGGGCGATTTCCACAATATCATTGCGGCAGTCATAGTATTCTCCGCCCGGTTCACTCATGCAGTAGTAATAGCCTCTTGCGTAGAGATAATCCGAAGTCCTGTTTCCGGTAATCAGAAGCGCATAGTCTCTTTCTTCCGTATGACGGTAAAGAAGATAGGGAACTGTAATCGCACCATCTTTCATTTTGAAAATATCGCGGTAGTAGATAATCCGGTTGCTGACGGCGGTCCGACTGACACTGATACGAAGATCACAGATGATCCAGATATCCGCTTCTGTTTCAAGTATTGTTCTGAGAGCACCGCACAAGATTTCATCGTCCGACCTGTCCGTTGTAAGGTATTCACGTACAGGGGCGTTGAAGGTGCAGTCACGGCCGGGTATTTTCTTTTCAAGAATGCTGCAGATTCCCATCATTGCCTCCATTAATGCATGTTTTACAAATTATAATCACAAAGATTTTTAATCTCAAGGAAAACATGCATCAATGTATAAATAAACCCTGATTCCCAGCCCATTTATGAATTTTAGGATCTTCACATCAGGCCTTTGCACAACTGGAGAAAACCGCACCCACGCGGAAGAATCCCACCTCATTCATTTCCGGTCTCGGCGTTTCAGCACCCGTTTTCTTTTATTCTCCGGAAGAACAATCCAGGCGCCTTCTCCTGGCTGTTCCATGCAGTTCTGACTTCTCTTCCTTCCTCCTTCTTCCCTGCTTCCGTATTGGATGATTTTGCAGGAGGTACGAAATGATAGAATAGGAATCATGAAAACCATTATCTGCAGCGAATACCAGAAATCTTCCCTGTATCATCATCTCTTTCATGAAAGCGGGGCAGGCGGACTGACTGACCTGAAACTCTGTTCCGTGTCCAATCTGCTTTCCATTGATGAGGAATACGAAAAGGACGGAATCGCCCTGAAACTGTCGCATCTTCTGAAAAACAGCAGTTCATCCTTTCCGATCTACCGGAACATGTTTTCCTATTCCGCCTTTATCCGGGATGTTCTGGACTTTTCCAGGCAGTGCGCGCTTTACGGAATCAGCGCCGGGGATCTGCCGCAGAATTCCGCCAGCGAAAAAGAACTTTCCCTGCTGGTAAAAACCGCTCTATCCATGCCATTAAAGGAAAAGACTGTTTTTGCCGAGCGGGAAACGCTGCTTCACAAGGCAGGTGGGGACGGTCCGCTGACCTGTGCTGTGCGCTGTGAAACCGATCCTTTCCGGAACCGGTTTCTCGAAGATCTCAGAACCTTCTGCGGAATGAAGGATCTTTCAAGAGAAAAGCGGATCCCTTCGCAGATGAGTTTCCGTTATGCCGCAAGCGTCCGTCAGGAAATGGAAAGTCTTGCCCAGGAAATCATCCGGATCGACAGGCCCTGCGGTATTGTTCTCTGTTCCTACAGCACCCAGTACCCGGTTCTGCGGCAGGTATTTGACCGGTATGGAATCCCCTTCAGCGCGGTCCGCTCTCCCGTTTCCCTCCTGATTCCAAAGGTTTACGCAGCGCTGGCTCATACCGCTCTTTTCAAGGACGCGGATTCCCTGATGGAAGCGCTGCGGCTTCAGAGCTTCTCCGTTTCCTGTCCGGATGATCTGCTGAACTGGCTTCAGGAGACCATGACGGAGCCATGCGCTCCTTCTGTAAAGGACCGGATCGTCAGTGATTTCTTCGCAGTGGACCGCAAAAATGAAGCAGTTCTCGAAGAGAAAAGCGCTGCTTTCTTTCAGAAAATCAACGAAGAGCTTTCGCTTCTGCTCCAGGCGGAAACAGTTTCCGATGCCATGCGTGCCGCGTATACGGTCATGCGCGGCTCCGCTCTGCTGAAAAGAAACGCCGAGCTTCAGGCCGCCCTTGCCATCCGCCGCATTCTCAGCAGCACCATTCCAATGGTTCAGAATCAGGAAGATGCGGAATTTGTTCTGCAGGATATCCAGAACCTTTCCGCGGAAGAAGAGACCGGTCTTTGTGAATTCTGTCAGGTTACGGATCTTTCTCATCCGATCGAACCGACAGATACCATCTACCTGATTGGCTGTTCGGGATCGGATTATCCTGGCTTTCCTGTCCGCAGGGGTCTGTTTGACGAAGCATATACCGCAAGGATCCCGGCTTTTCCTTCCCTTGAAGAGCGTCATACCCTCTGGAACCGCTCTCTGCAGTGGATTTATGAATCTTCCTTCCGCCTGATCGCAAGCTATGCCGCAAATGATTATCAGGGCCGCGAAATACAGCCTGCCTTTGAAATAGAAAGCCGTTTTGGAAACGCAATGCCCTGGTCCATCGAACGGATCCGGCCGGCGGAAAGAAAACCGCACTGTCTGAGCGCGGAAACAGCACAGGCGCTCTACACTCACGAGGATGGAACGATTCATTCCTCCATTTCCCGAATCGAACGATTCTTCAACTGTCCGTTTTCCTGGTTCGCTGAAAGCGGTCTGAAAATCCGTGAGAAGAAGCGTTCCGGTCTTGACCCGGCAACCATCGGAAATATCAGTCATGCGTTTTTTGAATATGAGGCATCCACTCATTCGAAGGATTACGCCAATGCGGCAGATGCAGAACTTGATTCCTTCCTGAAGCCCATTATGGAATCTCTCAGTGCCATGTATCCGCATCACTGCGCAGAAATCCGTCTGAGTGAGGAGCGGCTGAAGCTTGCCATCAGAAATTCCCTTCGGTTTCTGAAAACCTTCGAGGCTGCTTCGCCTGCCTTCTCCCCGTGTGAAGAGGAATACCCCTTCAGTTATCGGATCACGGATCATATTACGCTGAATGGAATTGTGGACCGCATGGATGAATCCTCGGCTTCCATCCGGGTCATAGATTACAAATCCTCCACCCATAAACTGAGCGAATCGAAAATCAAAGCCGGTCTTCAGCTGCAGCTTCCTTCCTACATGATCATTTCCGAAGCCGCCAGAAACAAACCGGCATCCGGTATTTATTACATGTCCTTCAAACCGGACTCTGTCAAAGAGCCGGCCGGAGCCTTCAAAACAACCAATAAAGCAGATAAGGGTATAACAGACTGCTCTGATCCTGCCGTGCATGCCCAGGCAGAACAGAACACAAGACGCATGTGCGGCTGGGCGCTTGGAGAAAGCACTGTGCCGGAGGATACCTACAGAACGCTGTTCGATCCCGGATCCGGGCAGTGGGACGGCGAAATTCTGCGGGAATATATTCTGATGCTTTACGAGGAATTCTTCCATCAGTGCACCGGCGGCCTCACCGCGGTTGACCCGGTGGAAGGGGCATGTACATTCTGCAGTCTGCACAGTGTCTGCAGATATCACGGAACCGGACGGAAACCGATCCCGCCGATCACCGCGGATGTCAGTTTCAAAAAAGGAAAGGCGGAATAGAAGAATGCAGATGGATGAACGGCAGTCGCTCGCCGTAAATACAGTCGGAACCAACATTCTGGTCAGCGCTTCCGCCGGTGCCGGAAAAACCCGGGTCCTGGTGGAACGGCTTCTGAAAAGATGCCTGAATGACCGTGTCTCACTGACTGAGATTCTTGCCGTAACGTTTACGGAAGCGGCGGCGGAAGAAATGAAAAACCGCATTGCCAGGGGCTTGCAGGAAAGAAGAGAAACAGCGGCCTCTGAAGAAGAGAAGGAATACATCCGCCAGCAGATGATTCTGCTTGCGGACGCAGATATCACAACCATTGACAGCTTCTGTCTCAACATTATCCGCAAATACTACAGTGTGATCGGTCTTGATCCCGCCCGTGTCAATCATGTGCTGGATGACAGCGCATCCGAACGGCTTCATGATCTCGCCTTCAGGAAAGCACTGGCTGAATATGACGCGGAACATCACCGGATTCTTTCCGTCTTCCTTCAGTCTGTCAGCCCGAGACCGGAGGATTATACGGTGCTCAAGAAAATGGTCAGAGAGACAGAAAAACTCTGTGATCAATACGGCAGCGAGGATGAATGGCTGAAACCGGCCGAGGCTGCCTTCCGTTCGATCCGTTCCCTGGGTGATCTTCCCGAAACGGTGAGGGACTCTTTCTTCGCGGCTCTCCGCCTGCGTTATGAAACCATATGTTTTCATATGAACCGGATGGCTGAAACCATTTCAGAGAGTGAAAAGGCCATGAAGAAGGAAAAGGATCTCCGCCTGAGTCAGAACCTTCTGCTGAGCTGCGGACCTGCTCTCAATGAAAGAAACTATGACCTTTTCCGGGAAATGTTTCTTTCGTTCAGGGCTGATCAGAAAACACCTCCCGGAAACGACAGCGAAGCATACTCCAGAGCCAGAGATGCCATGTATTCCGCCTGCGGATCACTGATGGAAATCCTTTATGATTCAGACATTCTTGTCCAGGACGTCCGTGATCTTGTCCCCTTTGTACAGTGTCTCTGCTCTTTGACCCGTAAGACAATCGCGGAATTCCGCAGACAGAAACAGATCCATGCGTGCATGGATTTCTCCGATATGGAGCATTTCGCATGGGATATTCTCACCGCCAACGGAAATGCGGTCGCGCTTCTCTTCCGGCAGCGCCTGAAGGAAGTCATGGTAGATGAATTCCAGGATACCTCTCTGCTTCAGAATCAGATTATCGAGGCAATTGCGGCACCCGGAACCATCTTCCGGGTCGGAGATGTGAAACAGTCCATCTACCGGTTCCGCGGAGCCCGTCCTTCCCTGATGAGAGGACTCATGCATGATACGGAAATCCGAAACATCGTGCTTTCCAGAAACTACCGGTCAAAGGAGAATATCATTTCCTTCGCCAATGTTCTGTTTCAGAAGATCATGAATATACCCGGATGTGAAGACAGCTATGAGGGGGCGGATATCGTAAGCCCCGGAACTGCTTCCCAGGTTCTTCAGACACCGGATCCGGTACAGCTGATTCTTCTGCGCAATCCCTCCAGAGATCAGGAGGGGGCGGAGGATTCGGACGGAGAGGCGTTATCCTCCAAGGAACTCAAAGCCGCATGGATCGCCTCGGAAATGATTTCCCTTCATGAGTCCGGATATGACTGGAAAAATCTCTGTGTATTGGTACGCAGCCATTCCGACAAAAATGTCCTTCGCCGCATGTTTGAGCACTGCGGCATTCCAAGCGAGATCGATACCCGTGAAGGCTTTTTCAACAGTGATCTGTGCCGGACGGTTCTTGCCCTGCTGAAGTGTCTGGTTACTCCGGATGATGATTTTTCACTGCTTGCCGTACTGACCAGCGAACTGTTTGAATTTGATGATGAAACCCTTGCCGGACTTCGCATCCGGCATGGAAGTCTGCGCAGAGGAATCCGGATGGAATACCCGGAAATACCGGAGTGGTTTTCTTTCCTTCGCGCAAAGGCAAAGGAAGGAATGACAGTGCTTCTGGATGAAATCTGCAGAAAGAACGGATTCTATGAAAAACTTCCGGAAAGTCAGAAGGCAAATTTTGATTCTCTTTTCGAAAAGACCGCCGCTGTTTCTGACGGACAGTCGATCTATGATCTCATAGACATGATGACTTCCTCAGATGATGAGAAATCCTCTTCCGCAAGCAGCCGCAGCAGAGACGACGATGTTGTTACGGTCACAACCATCCACCAGTCCAAGGGGCTTCAGTATAAGGTCGTATTTCTGTGGTCAACCGGCGGAAATATGCTGATGGACAGCAAAAATGAACTGATCCTCGACAGGGATGTATTCTTCGGCCTGAAGCACTGTGACCTTCCCTGGCGGACCATCCGTCCGACAGTCTTCCGGATTGCCGCGGAATACCGGCAGTCTCTCGCCGATCTCGAGGAGTATAACCGGGTTCTGTATGTTGCCCTTACAAGGGCGGAACAGAAAATGTACATCGTTGATACCGAAGACAGAAGACAGCCTTACCGGCCGGATATGAACATCTATGATCTGTTCCGGCGCAAGGGAATTACCGGTCTCATCACTTCTGCCCTTACCGATATACCTGATCTGTTTGTCATCCGCACCATCACTCCGGAGGAATTCCGGCAGATACCGATGCGGGAGATGGATTACGCGGAAGCACTTCCGCACTATACCGGTGACGCTTCCGTTCTTCCTCTCATGCAGAGACCAAGTCAGTTTGAACTTCATTCCCTTCCGGATCTGGATCTGTCCGGCAGTGAACGGGGTACCGGTTACGGAACCAGAATGCATGAAATCATTGCCTCACTGCCTGATCGGACCTGGACGGATCAGGATCTTGAACCATTCGATCTCAGTGAAAACGACCGCCGGCATCTGCTTGCCTTCAGCAGCGGAGACCTTTATCAAAGAGCCCTCAGCGGCACAATCCGCAAGGAGATGAACTTCTATGTCGAGGATCCGGAAAGAACCATGCGCATGAACGGAGCCATGGACTTTGTTTCCTTTCTTTCCGACCGGATCCTTCTGATTGATTTCAAGACCGACAACGCCTCTCTTTCAGAAATCAGACAGCGTTACCGTGATCAGCTGAACGCGTACCGCACTGCCCTGAATCTCATGTATCCCGACCTTCCTGTGGAGGTACATGCATGGAGTCTGCACAGTGATGCGGATCTCTTGTTCTGAACTTCCGCCATATGAAAGGAACCGCCGAAGCAGTTCCTTTACTGTGATCAGTAGTTTTCTTTTTTGATCTCGAAAAATGCGCCGGTGTAGCCGCACAGCGGGCACTTTTTCGGAGCCTTGTTGCCAGTATAGGTATAGCCGCAGATCTCACACTGCCATACAACCGGTTCATCTCTGGCGAAGGTCTTTTCTGCCTTCAGATCATCCAGAAGCTTCTGATACCGTTCCTCATGTTCCTTCTCAACCTTGGCAACGAGGTCCATCTGAACCGCGATCAGATTGAATCCTTCTTCTCTGGCCTCTTTTGCCATGCGTACATACATGTCAGTCCATTCACCGTTTTCTCCGTCAATGCCTGCCTGCAGGTTTTCAGCAGTTGTCGGTACATCTCCGCCATGAAGTGCCTTGAACCACTGCTTTGCATGTTCCTGCTCATTGCGTGCTGTTTCAAGGAAGATATTGGCAATCTGCTCATAGCCTTCTTCTCTCGCTTTTTCGGCAAAGTAAGTGTATTTGTTCCTGGCCATTGATTCCCCTGCAAACGCATCCAGCAGGTTCTGTTCTGTTTTTGTTCCCTTCAGTTCCATTATTTCTGTTCTCCTTCTGCCTTACGGCTGTTTTTTATATTTTACCGAACCATCTTCCTTATCACAATCTTTTTGCCTTCAGCCAGTCCAGTGCTTTTTTCATCCGCGGCGCTTCCTCCGCAAAATGACCTCCCTCATTCCGTTCAAATATGGTTTCCGCATATTCTGATACAAGGGAAGCCATCGCTTCCGTCCGTTCTTCAACCGATGCGAGTATCCGGTTCCGGGAGTTTTTTTCCGCATCTCCAAGCGAAAAATAAACGTGTTCACAGCGCACGGGATGTTCCTTCAGATAGGATTCCAGATGCGGATACCAGAGCGATCCCGAAACGGATGCGCATCCGGAAAATAGGCTGCTTTTCGTGCACCAGTACAGAGAAAAAAGACCAGCCAGTGAGTATCCGAGAATCACCGGTTTTCTGTCACCCGCAAAAGAAGAAACCGCATCGGTCAGTTCCTCGATCAGCGCATCCGCTCTGCCGGCAAACGGCGCACTTCCGCGGAACACGGCATCTGCCGGCCATGGGCTGAGCAGTTCGTTCCACTCTTCTTCACTCACCGGTACTGCCAGAATCTTCCAGTACGCGTCCGAAAGCACCGTTCCATCCTTCATGCCGATGACTACCGCCGGTTCTGTTCCGGTTTCTGAATCAAACAGTTCTCTCATAGCTGTCCTCTCCTGTCTGCCCTTTCTTTTTTATAAGGGAATAAAACGTCAGAAAAACCGGTGCCCCGGTTCCTTCTGTTCCTTATTTTTTCAGATCATTGAACATTTTCCGATAGATATCCATCAGCGCTGCCTCTTCTTCCGCTGACATCTTGCGGACCTTCGCATTATGGGTCGGAAGCGTGCTCTCATGATTTGCGACGACCTTCCCGCTTTGAATCATAAACAGATTCGGCGTATACAGATGACGCTTGCCGTCCGTATCAAATTCAATATATTCCCCGAGTCTCTCCACCAGAAGATCATAATCCGTAAGATCCGTGTTGCTGGTCCAGGCGGGATCCTTCCGGGTATCAATATAACCGACTTCCATTCCGGCTTCAGAAGCCGCACGGTTGATCAGAGGCAGAGCCTCGGCGCACCACGGGCAGTCCGAAAATCCAAAATACACGGCAAATGTCCGTTTCTCATCCATATACTGAACCATCTCTTTCACGGAGAGATCATAAAAAACATGATTTTCCTCATTGAATCCTTCGTACCCGCTCATATCACTCCGGGTACCGGTCACATAAACCGGATCAGGTTCTTTTTTTGCGCAGCTGCAGAGCATCCAGAGCACAGCCGCAATCAGTATTCCTATTTTCCGCTTCACAGGTTCTGCTCCCTATATACTCATTATATTAAAACAGTTCCGTCACTGCATTATCTGAACATTATCTGAAAAAAGACTTGACGCATTTTTTATATTGTATACAATTTAATTGCATACAAATCAGGAGGTGAATTTTATGAGCACTATTTATGATTACAGCATTCCCACACCGCGCGGAGAAGAAGTCAGTCTCAGTCAGTTCGAAGGAAAAGTAATGATCATCGTCAATACCGCAACCGGATGCGGCTTTACTCCTCAGTACAAGGAGCTTGAGGAAATCTATGAAGCAGATCACGAAAAAGGTCTTGAAATCATTGATATCCCGTGCAATCAGTTTGCCGGACAGACACCCGGAACGGATGAAGAGATCCACGATTTCTGCACACTGAAATACAATACGCAGTTTCCGCAGTATAAAAAGTCTGATGTCAATGGTGAGAACCAGCTTCCGCTTTACGCTTATCTGAAATCTCAGCAGGGTTTTCAGGGATTCGGAAAGGGTGTCAAGGCGATTGCCATGGGGGCGATGCTTTCCAAGATTGACAAGAATTACAAGAACAATCCGGATATCAAATGGAACTTCACAAAGTTTGTCGTGGATCGTTCCGGTAATGTAGTCGCCCGGTTTGAACCGACCGCTGACATGGGTGAACTCAGAAAATGCGCTGAGGCGCTTCTCTGATGAAAGAACAGCTGAAACTTGAGAATCAGCTGTGCTTCCCGCTTTACGCGGCCGCAAGAAAGATCACTTCGCTTTATACCCCTTACCTCCGGCCGCTTGGCATTACCTATACACAGTACATCGTATTTCTGGTTTTATGGGAGCACGATGATCAGACAGTAAGCAGTCTTTCCAGAACTCTTCATCTCGACAGCGGAACACTCACTCCGCTGCTTAAGAAAATGGAGGCTGAAGGATTTGTAAAACGCACCCGTTCCGCGGAAGATGAGCGGGTTGTGCGGATTACCCTTACCGAAAAAGGAAAGAAAATGGAAGATGCAGTAGCGGATATTCCTTACAAAATCGGCACTTGTCTGAATCTGAGTTCCAGGGAAGCATCCGCTCTGTATTCAGCACTTTATTCAATTCTGGAAGAAGGTAATCATGAGTAAGACAAACAACAGAAGCGATGTCATTATCCGGGCATCGGTTGTCGGTATTGCGGTAAATGTACTGCTTGCAGGGATGAAGGCAGTAATCGGCATCATCACCAATTCAATCGCCATCGTTCTCGATGCGGTAAACAATCTGTCGGATGCCCTTTCCTCCCTGATCACAATCATCGGAACCCGGCTGGCCGGGAAACATCCGGACAAGGAACACCCGCTTGGGTACGGCAGAATCGAATATCTCAGTGCCCTGATTATCTCGGCGATTGTTCTGTATGCCGGTATTACTTCCTTTGTGGAATCTGTGAAGAAGATCCTTCACCCGGAGCCTGCTTCCTACAGCACGGTTTCCCTGCTTCTTCTCGCAGCGGCTGTCGCCGCCAAGATTCTGCTGGGTCTGTATATGAAAAAGACCGGCGCGGAAGTGCATTCCGGATCCCTGGAGGCAAGCGGAGCTGACGCGCTGAATGACGCCATCATTTCATCCTCCGTCATCGCCTCCGCACTGCTCTATATATTCACAGGTGTTCAGCTGGAACCCTTTGTCGGTGCCGTCATTTCCATCATGATCATCAAGTCAGGCATTGAGCTGATCCGGGATACACTCGATGAAATCCTCGGCAAACGTCTTGATCCGGAGATATCCAGATCCGTCAAACAGACAATCACCGGGCATGAGAATGTATTCGGCGCGTATGACCTGATCGTACACAGCTACGGTCCGGATGTTCTGATCGGAAGCGTTCACATTGAAGTGCCGGATGTCATGACTGCCAAGGAACTGGATGAGCTGGAGCGCAGAATCACCGCTGATGTCATGGAGAAGCACGGGATTATTCTGACCGGTATTTCCGTCTATTCCCGCAATACCGGAAATGACAGCGCGGCACAGATCCGCTCTGAAATCACCCGGATTGTCATGACACATGAAGGGGTTCTGCAGATGCACGGATTCTATCTCAATGAAAAGGAACATCGGATATCATTTGATGTGGTCATGGAATACCGGAAAGACCAGAATGAGATATTC
>CAMNFS010000043.1 GCA_946537255.1 uncultured Erysipelotrichaceae bacterium | reverse complement strand
AGGACGGATATGCTTTCTTTTCTGTGCTCCACTATGCGGAAAAAAGAGAAAACCGGCTGTGAAAGCCCTTACGGACGCGCATCTGATTGAAGTTGCCCGCAGATCATGGTTAAATACTGTCGTGATTGAAGATACCATCAGCATCTCTGTCATACGGGATGCGAAAAACGAAGACCGAAGCGCAAAGGAGGAAATGGTGCATACCTTCCAGCCGGTGCTTTTCTATATGGCAGACTGTCATCTGAGAACACCGGAGATGATATCCCAGGCGGTCCGGAAGACGCTCCGTGATCTTCTCGGAATGCTTGCGGATACTGAGGATCTTTCCTCGTTTGAAGAACGCGCCATGAGTCTTTCCATACGTAATTTTCTGAATGCGGCCCTGCGGGAGGACACAGCCCGGAGCGCGTTTTCAGCAGTTGGCAGCGATCCTGCTGAAAATACCGTGGTTTATACCGCGGCCGATGAAAGAAGAGAACCGGTAACGGAGTTTACGGAAAAGGAATGCATGAATCTGATGACGCATCTTCTGAAGCAGCTTCCGGATGATCAGCGGATGGTTTTTGTCATGCATTATCTTGACCGGCTCCCTTTTCAGAAGATTGCGGCGATGATCCGAGTTCCGGAGGATACACTGAAGCGGCGGGCACAGCTTGCGAAGAACCGGCTGAGCGTCCTCAGTCATCGTTCCATTCCGACGCTGTTTGGAATCATTGATCTTGCCGAAGCAAACAAGCATCTGATTCTGAATGAGGCCGACAGCACCCATCAGGAGCCTGCGGAAGAAGTTCTGCTTTCAGAAGAGAAAACAGCAGGTCCGTCTGAGGCAAGCGGTGATATGCCGGATGCGGAAACAGCACGCAAAGCAGAGAAAGCACCCGGTCCATTGCGGTATGTCATAGGCGGAATCACCGCTGCAGGTGTGATCGGGGCGCTGGCGGGGTTTACCTGGATGCGCAAACCGGAGCAGGTATCCCTGCTTGCCAACGCGCATGCGGTATTCACCGGCTTCGATGGCGCCGGGTCAGCGGCTGTTCTCTATTCCGATTCCAGCGTTCCGGCCGTCAATGAGATCCTGCGTTCCGCCAGCTGTCAGCTGGTTGACAGGGATGGATCGGTTACGGAAAAGGATTCCCTTCATAATGGAGATCAGCTGACATACGCATGTACCTTTGACGAAGAACTCCTGAAGAAAGCCAGCCTCATTCCAGCCGAAACATCCATTGATGTAACGGTAGAGGGGCTGCGTGAGCCCGAGACGGTGGATCTGTTTCAGGGTGTGAGTCTGGAAACCGCTTCGGATCAGGACAGCGGAAAAATGATCCATGAAGTCGCGGTTGAAAAGCCGGCGGCTGATGGAGTCAGTTATGAAATTGTTTCCGAGTCAGATGATGCGGTCCATGTCCGGGCAAAGGTCAGCGAAAAGACCCTTCTGAAGGAAGGAAAGAAAGCGGAAAGCCTTGAACATGTGTTCACCGGCAGTGAGGTTCCCCCTTTGAACAGGGCTTCGGAATTTACAAGGATGATTGAACAGGGACTTCTGAATGCGGCACCTGCGTATGATGAATTCGGCAATGAAGCGGCAAATGGAAGCGATCCGGAAATCAATTCGCTGGCTCAGAGATTCCTTGGCATGGGCGGTGCCTGCACCGCTGTTGCAAGAGCGTTCATTCAGGAACTGTATGGAGTGGATATCGGAAACGCCAGCCGCAATCTCTACGCGGTGGAAGCGCCGGAGCCAGGGGATCTTGTGAAGTATTACGATTCCTATGGAAACTTTACGCATGTCGCGACCTATATCGGCAACGGACTTGTGCTGAATGGAAACTACAACGGAAGCACCCATATCACCTCGATCAATGATTCTCTTTATGCGGAGAACGGGGTAACGTATCATCGGGTTTCAAGATAAAGGAACGGAAGGAATACAGGATGAAGCGGACATTGCATGTATTTTTCTCGGCAGTGATGGTTCTTGCTTTATGCGCCTGCATGAGCAAGCCGCAGCCCTCTGCACCGGATATCAGTACCGAACCTGAAACGACAGCGGAGGTCACTGTGGAAAACCCGGTGAAGAAGTTTGCCGGATCGTATGAAAACGGCAAGTGCACGATTGATGTAACGCCCCTGAAAAACGGACAGGCGAAGTTTCTGGTGCACTGGGGCATTTCCGGTACAGAGCATACGGACTGGACCATGTCCGGAACATTTGATCCGGATACCCTTACCGCGGAATACAGCAACTGCGTCAAGACAGAAGTATCCATCGGAAGTGAAAACTATCCGGAGTCAGGCGATCAGATTTACTCCGGGGGAAAGGGAAAGTTTGTCTTTGCGGAAGGAAATCCCAATACTCTGACCTGGGTGGATGATATGGAACATGCCGCAGACGGAATGATATTCAATTATGCCTATGGCGCGGAGTAAAAACACAGCTGAAAGAAAAGAAGAAAAACCGGGGATCTCCCGGTTTTATGATGGAAAAGGAAACAGGAAAAATCCGTCAACGCTTTTCGGAACAGTTAAAGTCTTTTTATTGGAAACCTTATTTTTGGAGCCTGTCGTACTTTATTGGTACAGTCAGCGACAAAACTGCTTCAGTCGTAAAACACTATATTCAGCATCAAAAGGATTAAGGCAATTCACCCATGTCTGATCCAGTTGGTCAGGCATGGTACTCTTGCCGAATTGATAGACATCCTGTTCCGGTTTTGTTTTCTTCTTAAACATGGCAGCCTCCTTTCGTGATGGTCAGAAATGAATTATCTTATTATATTTCCGATGATCTGGCGTGCCCTCTGAATGTAAAAAAGAATTCCGGGTTTTCTGTGAATCCGGATCCGTCTGCGGGTATGATAAAGAGAAGGATAATGGCGCGGCTTTGGTATGAAAAGACAGCCTGCTGAGAAATATCCGGAAACAGCAGAATGGAGGATTCAGCAATGAGACGAAAAAGCAATGTTTATCAGACCTATCTGAAGATTCTCAGAAGGGAACTCATCCCGGCCATGGGATGTACGGAACCGATCGCCCTGGCTTACTGTTCCGCTCTTGCCAGAGAAACGCTTGGTGCTCTGCCCGATCGCGTCGAGGTAGAAGCCAGCGGAAACATCATCAAGAATGTGAAGAGTGTTGTGGTTCCCAACACCGGGAAACGGCACGGCATTCCGGCCGCGGTCGCAGTCGGAATACTGGGCGGGGACGCTTCCAGGAAACTGGAAGTCATTGCCGATGTAAAGGAAGAGATAAAAGATCAGATCGGCTCGTATATTGAGAAAACCCCGATTACAGTAACCCCGCTTGTGTCAGACTGTATTCTCGATATGATCGTGACGGTATTTCATGAAAATGACAGCGCGAAGGTAAGAATCGCAAACGAGCACACCAATGTTGTATGGATTGAGAAAAACGGTACGGTTCTTCTGGAAAAGGACCTGTCGGAAAAAACAGAACCGGAAGAGGAGATGCCGGATTATACCCTTCTGAATGTCCATGACATCATTGACTTTGCGGATACCTGCAGAATTGAGGATGTGAAGGAAGTGCTGGATCAGCTGATTGAGAAGAATACGGCAATCGCCGAAGAAGGTCTCAGAAACGACTATGGCGCAAATATCGGAAAAGTTCTTCTGAAGACCGGAAGCGATCTTCGCACCCGCGCGAAGGCAATGGCGGCCGCGGGATCAGACGCGCGGATGAATGGATGCGAACTGCCGGTTGTCATCTGTTCCGGAAGCGGAAATCAGGGACTGACGGTATCTCTTCCGGTCATCACCTATGCAAAGGAACTGAAGGTGAGTCAGGAGGTTCTTTACAGAGCTCTGCTGATTTCTGTTCTGGTAACCCTTCACGCCAAAAACGGTATCGGAAGACTTTCCGCATACTGCGGGGCAGTGAGTGCCGGAGCGGGCGCCGGAAGCGGAATCGCGTATCTGTATGGCGGAAGGGAAGAGGTCATATCCCATACCATAGTAAACTGTCTGGCCATTACTTCCGGCATTGTCTGCGATGGCGCGAAGTCTTCCTGCGCAGCCAAGATTTCCACGGCTGTCGGTACCGGCATCTTCGGATATGAAATGTATCAGAACGGCCAGCAGTTCTATAACGGCGAAGGTCTGGTTGTGGAAGGGGTTGAAAAATCCATCGATAATTTTGCCCGTCTTGGCCGGGTAGGGATGAAGGAGACGGATCAGGAGATTATCCGCATGATGACCGAAAAACAGTAAGGAATCTGAATTCAGATCCCTTATGCACAGGCGGAAGTGTGTCAGAAGATCCGATCACTTACAGCGTTTCCCATATATGCATGAATGGATCCGTGTTTCGGTGGATCTTCGTGACGGAGAACGGAGTCAGCGCCGAAGGATACGGGAATATCCATCAGTACTGAATGAAACCCCCTGTTTCATTGAACCTGCAGAATGTGCATGATAATACATGGAAGGTATCAGATTTGTCAGAAAAAGAGGAGTATCAGCAGTATGTAAGAGACGAAGGACGATGTCCTGGACAGCGAAGAGAAAATCAGTGAGTACGTCAGCAGAATGCTGAAAGTATCCGAAGAAGAACTGAAGTCAGTTGCGGGAGGCAGTCCGGTCAACTACTACAGAACCTATTCAAAACTCTGGATGAAGGTCACAGGTGCCTGCATGAATCACGGATACCGGAAGGCAACCTGTCCCAAGTGCGGAGCCCTGCTTCCAAAACTTGGCCATCCTGGCGAATACTCGGAACAGGAACTGAAGTACGCAGAAGATGATCTGCTGTATTGCCGGGAATGCCATCAGGCTTCCATTTGTGACGATTGGGTCATCAATAAATTCAACTCATGATTCACAGGAATCCATACACCCCGGGAAGAAAGAAGGTTCTGTCTGATTTCCCGTGTAAACCGGAGAAAAGGAACTGCGGTTTTCCGGATATGAGATTGTTTCCTGTCAGAAAAACGGATAACTGATTCTGAGGTCTGCTCTCAGCAGATCTTTTCCTTTCTTCCCGACTGTATGTACCGCATGAAAGTGGAACAGATCTTTTTGCACTATTCATAATATAAGCCGGCACAGAAGGGCATCAGCCAGTAAACCGTAAACAAGGAGGTAACTGTTAAATGATAAGGATTTTATTCGTCTGCCATGGAAACATCTGCCGCAGTCCGATGGCGGAATTTATCATGAAAAAGATGGTCATGGAAAGAAACGCGGAAGACAGGTTCCGGATTGAGTCCGCCGCGACTTCGGCCGAAGAAATCGGTAATCCGGTCTATCCTCCCGCAAAAAGGATTCTTGCGGCACACGGCATACAGTGCGAGGGGAAAAGAGCCCGTCAGATCCGTCAGGAGGATTATGGACAATTTGATTACCTGATCGGCATGGACCAGGCAAATCTCACAAATATGAAGCGTTTTTTTCACGGTGACCCGGATGGAAAACTGTCATTGATGATGGATTATACCTCTCGTCAAGGCAATGTTGCGGATCCCTGGTATACGGGAGATTTCCAGACGACCTGGGAGGATGTGACAGAAGGGTGCAGAGGCCTTCTCGCTTATCTTGGATATTGAAAACAGCGGATTGTCCGCTGTTTTCAAGGGTTATTCGGTTTTCGGGGAAGCGGATGGTTCCGCGGACGCATCCGGAGAAGCTTCTGCAGTCTCCGCGGCAGCTTCCTCCGGTTCCTTGCCGATCTTATGCCAGTCAGTGGAGGCCAGAATTGCTTCACTTGGCTTGTTTGCCTCATCTGACCATGGCTTGAGATACAGCGCCCAGAACTCATCATAGGTCATGCCGGTTTCATAGACAGCCTTGGCAAGATCTTTTCCAACGTAGCGGAAATGCCATGATTCATACTCATATCCGGTGATATCTTCTTTGTCCTTGGGATACCGCAGGATCCATCCGTAATCCATGCAGTTGGTGCTGGCCCACATGAACGCGGTTGTATCGCCGAATTCCTTGCTTTCGTCACCGGTTGCGCATACGTCAACAGTCAGTCCGGTCTGATGTTCGGAATGACCGGGTCGCGCGCTTTCGCGGTCTGCCTGTTCCTGACCATGGTTCAGCACATAGGCGTCATACAGTTTTTCCTGTGCCTCATAGGAACGGTAGGAACTGGTGGTATAGAAGGCCACACCTTTTTCCATTCCGCCTGTAGCCCACGCTTCCATCGCTTCTGCGGCTTCCTTGCCAAGCTGGGTTCCCGGCGCTCCGGCCTTGTTGGAGAGATCGGTAAGCTGGGAAGGGACATAACTGCTGTCAAGATAGTAAGTCTTGTTGACGAGCATATCCACGGAAGTGGAATCCGCAGGAGCCGTGTTTTTATACGGTGTATAGTAACTGCCGGAAAGAACAAATGCGCTGCGGTTGTTTTCCGGATGGTTGTGACAGTCTTCAATGTAATTGTCTTCAATCAGCTGATAGTCATAGACAAGCAGCGGGGTCAGTTCAACGAAGCGGAGGTTTTTATAGAGATTCAGAACCTGATCTTCTTCATATCCCTTGTCCCGCAGTCTTCCCACCATGAGGAAGTCATTGTCATCCAGGTATTTGTCGCCTTCGATCACGGTATACAGCTGAAGATAATCAAGATTGACCGTCTTCGATTTGATGCAGGAGGCAAGATAGTCGCTGTACCACTGATTATCGATCAGTTTCTTCTGGATTTTCAGATCCCGGATCGCCGCGATTGCTTCCTTGTCATATCCAAGCTTTTTCAGCTTGTTGGTCTCGATGGCCCGGGGAATGAAAATCAGACACAGCAGTGCGATCACTCCCGCGATAACAAACCATACTTCCTTGCGAAGCCGCAGAAAAAAGGGTTTCTTCTTTTTTCTTTTTCTGCTTCCGGATGCGCTGCCGGTGAAGGCGGAGGTATTAATTCCAGGAAGGTTCAGCCGAAGCTTCCGTCTTCTCTTTTTTTTCTTCTTCTTTGTATCTGTCATATTCCTCCTTGAATAAGTTCCACGGATCCGTCATCGGCGGATCACTGACCAGAACAACAGGCTCTTTTCGGACAGGGTGAGGGAATTCCAGACGGTGTGCCCACAGGGCAATCTGACCGTTTCCGGGACTTGGATGGTATCGCTGATCATACATCAGCGGATATCCGCGGGAAGAGAACTGCACCCGGATCTGGTGGCTTCTTCCGGTTTTCAGGTGAATCAGAACAAGTGCTTTGCCATCTCTTACAGACAGGATTTCATAATGCAGCTCTGAGCGTTTGCCATGACTGCTGTCTGTTACAGTTACCATATTGGCAGTATGATCCTTGATCAGATAATCAATCAGTGTACTGCTTTGCTCGGATGGAACGCCATCCAGTACTGCCAGATAGGTTTTGTGCATCTGCTGGCGGCGGATACAGTCGGAGAGCCGGGACGCGGCCTTGCTGGTACGTGCGAAAACCATCGCCCCGCCGACCGGGCGGTCCAGCCGATGGACAAGGCCGACATAGACATTGCCTGGTTTCCGGTATTTTTCCTTCAGATACTCACGGCATGCGCTCAGAAGATCCGGATCGCGGCTGCTGTCTTCATTCACCGGCATGTTGGAGGGCTTTTCTACCCCAAGCAGGTGATTATCTTCATAGAGAACCTTAATCATTCCTCTGCCACCTGCCGTAAATACCGCATGGAAGCAGAAGGCTCCGGCTGCGGATGGGAATTGCCACTTCACCGGCGGAAATGATTCCGTTTTTTCTGTCGATCATGGTTTTCATGACATCTTCCAGAACAATCGGTGAAAACCCGGTGGTATAGCTGTTGATCAGGAAAAACAATCCGTTTCTGTCAAAAATATCAAGACACGCTTCAATCAGCCGTGTCAGCTCCTTTTCAAATTTCCAGAGTTCGCCATTAGGACCTCTGCCGTAGGAAGGCGGATCCATCAGAATTCCGTGGTAGGTACGGCCGCGCCGCTTTTCTCTTTCAACAAACTTCAGACAGTCATCCACAATAAAGCGGATGGTGTGATCGCTGAGTCCTGAAAGATCCCGGTTTTCCTTTGCCCATGCAACCATGCCCCTGGCTGCGTCCACATGAACTACTTCAGAAGCTCCGGCTGCGGAACAGGCCATTGTGGCGGCTCCGGTATAGGCAAACAGATTCAGAATCCGAAGGTTTTCATCGCGGTGGGAAGCGATGAGTCCGCTCATCCAGTCCCAGTTGACAGCCTGCTCCGGAAACAGGCCGGTATGCTTGAAACCGGTAGGACTTACCTTGAAGGTGAGATCCCGGTATTTTACGGTCCAGTATTCCGGAAGCTGTTTTCGGAATTCCCATTCACCGCCGCCCCGGCTGGAGCGATGATATACCGCATCCGCCCTGTTCCAGAGGGCACTGCCGGTATCAGCCGGCCAGATTGCCTGCGGGTCGGGTCTTCGAAGAATGATGCTGTTCCATTGTTCGAGCTTTTCTCCGCCGCCCGCGTCAAGGCAGGCATAATCCTTCCACTGGTCTGCAATTTCTGGCATATATTCCGCTTCCTTTTACCGGGTAATTATATCATGCCGGGGTGCCTGAAAACGCGTGCTATAATGATGTTTACGCTGTGACTGAGGAAGATACTTATGATTGATACCAGTCTTTTGAATAAAGAACAGAAGGAAGCCGTACTGGCGAAGGAAAAATACGTTCGCGTTGTGGCTGGCGCGGGATCGGGGAAAACCCGTGTGCTGACCATGCGGATTGCGCATCTGATCCAGGATCTTGATGTATTCCCTTCCAGAATTCTGGCAATTACTTTTACCAACAAAGCCGCAAATGAAATGAAGGAGCGGATCCGGAGAATGCTCGCGAGTGAAACCGGGACGCCATGGATCTCGACCATTCATTCGCTCTGTGTGCGTATTCTGCGGGAAGATATTCTGGCGATGGGCTGGCCGAGAAATTTCACGGTACTCGATGCGGAAGATCAGAAAAGCATCGTCCGGGAGGCTTACAAGGCGTTTCAGGTGGATGCCCAGACCATTTCCTACGCGTCCATGCTTGACTATATCTCCAATAACAAGACCGCTGAAATCAGCGTGGAGCGCGCCTATATACTTGCGGGAGAATATCATGGCGAAAAGATTAAGGCGAAAGTCTATGACTATTACGTCAAACGCCAGAAGGATCTCTATGCGCTTGATTTTGATGATCTGATTCTCTGGACGGTACGGATGTTCCGACAGTTCTCTGAAATTCTCGCCAAATGGCAGAAGCGGTTCAGCTATATCCACGTGGATGAGTTTCAGGATATTGACAAGGTGCAGTATGAGCTGATCAAACAGCTGAGTGGGGCAATGAACAGTCTGTATGTGGTCGGGGATCCGGACCAGACAATCTATACGTGGCGAGGGGCGGATGTGAACATCATCCTGAGTTTTACAAAGGATTATCCGGATGCCAGAACCATTATGCTGAATCAGAATTACCGGAGCACCTCCGTGATCCTGAACGGCGCAAACTCCGTGATTCGAAACAACCGCAACCGGCTTGACAAAGAACTGTTTTCAGAACGGGATACCGATGATAAAATCACCCACTATTCCAGTGCCGGAGATGAATATGAAGCGGCATGGGTGGCAGACAAGATCCGTGAACTGCATGCGGAAGGAAAGAATTACCGGGATATTGCGATTCTGTACCGTTCCAACTACCTTTCCCGGACACTGGAAAAAGCATTGCTGGATCAGAGAATTCCCTATGTGATCTATGGCGGCGTCCGCTTTTATGAGCGGCAGGAAGTCAAGGACGCGCTTTCCTATCTCAGAATGGTGACCTCGGCGGATGATCTCGCTTTCCGCCGCATTATCAACAAGCCGCGGCGCGGTATCGGAAACAAGACGATCGATGCGATTGAACAGCGCGCCAGAGAGCTTGGCATTTCCATGTTTGAGACGGTCCGTCAGGATGAGCTTTTCAGCGGGAAAACCCAGCGGACCATCCGGGACTTTGTCACGATGGTGGAAGGCTGGCGGAAGGAAGCGGAAGATCCGGATACGGAGATGTTCAGACTGTTTGAAAAAATCATCAATCAGTCGGGACTGAAGAAATCCTATGAGGATGCGCAGGAGCTGGACCGGGTGGAAAACCTGAAGGAACTGATTGATGACGCGAGGGATTTCAGCAATGATTATCCGGAATCCACTCTGGACGAATATCTTCAGCTGGTCAGTCTGTATGGTGACCGCGACGAAACAATGAGTTCGGATTTTGTTCAGCTGATGACAGTACACGCAGCCAAGGGGCTGGAGTTTGATACCGTGTTTGTGACAGATATGAACGACGGCATCTTTCCGAACGAACGGGCGATGAATGACGGGCCCAAGGGTGTGGAGGAAGAGCGAAGGCTTGCCTATGTTGCCTTTACGAGAGCGAAAAACAAGCTCTTCATTACGGAAGCCGGCGGCTACAGCTATATCCTTCAGAAGGTGCGTACGCCGAGCCGGTTTATTGAAGAAATCGATGATGCGTATATTGAGCATCAGGGAGCGGTTGAACAGAAGAAACAGAGTCCGGTGATTACTTCGTTTATTCTGAGTGAGGGAAGCTTCAGCGAAAGAGTCCGGAATTCCCCTGTTCCGCAGTTTAAAAAAGGAGAGCAGGTTGTACATACGAAATTCGGAGAAGGAGTGGTTCTTTCCTGCAAGGATGGAATAGCGGAAATCGCCTTCCCGTATCCCTATGGGATCAAGAAGATCGCGGCAGGACATCCGACTCTGAAGCGTAAATCGGAGATTGTAAACTGATGGGCTCCGAGCGGCGGACGTCATGGAAGGACATGACACCGGAACAGAAGAAACAGTATTTTCTTGATTATTATCTGGTCAGAACACTGATCGGGGCCGCGTTGATTCTGTTTGCTGTTGTATGCATCAGGGATGTGCTGAAGCCGAAACCGGATTATGCGCTGCAGATTGGAATCTATGACGTGTCTCTTTCCGATGAGGAGAAGAAAGATCTGGTGTACCGGGTTCAGAAAACCCTGAACACCGCTCAGCCGGTATCAGTGGATGACGCGTATTCCTCTCTCTCCAATGATGATCTGCTCAGGATCGCTACATTCAGTACAGCCGGAAAGCTCGATCTGATCATCGCCGACCGCGAAGTGTTCGAATGGCTTGCGGGATATGGGTATTTCAAGGACCTTTCCAAAAGTCTTGAGCCTGACAGCTATGGGAAATGGCAGGATTCCATTGTCGTCTGCAAGGGTCTTGCGATGACGGAAAGCGGACTGCTGGAGGCAGACGCGGAAGGAAACGGTGAACCCTACGCGGCCGGAATCCGCGTTCAAAACAGCGGGCTCTTGAAATATCTGAAGGAACTGAAGGATCCGGTTGCCGGAATCATCTTGGAATCTGAAAAAGGAAAGGAAGCGGTGAAACTTCTGGAGATGGAGTGATCCGCTTTTTTATGAGAGGAATCGGACAGGAAGATTGCATGGCATGGAAAACAAAATATAATTAGTAAGATTAAATGCATGCCGTGCATGATGCATGGGATCGGCATTCGGTGATGAAAGCGGCAGGAATGGTGCCGCATGAAGGGTGTTTTTCAAATCTCACAGGGATGGAAGAAGGAAAGCCAGTGTCTTTGAAATAACGGACAGAGATCAGGTAAGGAACATATGAATGAGAGAATTGAATATCTGAAGGAAAAAATGCTCGGGGAAGAACGGTACGCAAGCATTGAGCAGGCCCGTATCATCACCCGGGTTTATCAGGAAAATGAAGACCGCAGTACGGCCAGAAAACGAGCGCTTTCCCTCAAGGCAGCCCTGGAGGAAATGGAAATTGTGATTGATCCCATGGAAAGGATCGTCGGAAACCGGACAAAGGGAGTGCGGGCCGGCGTAGTGTTTCCCGAAAGCGGATGTTCGTGGGTGAACCGGGAATTCGAGGATCTGCCAACCCGCCCGCAGGACAGGTTTCAGGTGCGGCAGGAAGACATTCGGGAATTCAGGGAATCCATTTATCCATACTGGCAGAATCGATCCATGGAGGAAAAAATCCGCAGAGAATACGGAAAAGAGATTCAGGCAATCAGCCGGGTTGTGAAAATCAATCAGACCGATCACGCCCAGGGACATATCTGCCCGGATGTCGAGCTGTGGCTGAAGAAGGGACCCGCTCTGATCAGACAGGAAGCCAAGAGCCGGATCTATCTTTCTGAGGGAAGTGAACGGGAATTCTATGAATGCATGGTTCTGACGCTGGATGGGGCAATCACCTTCATGCATCGGTATGCGAATCTTGCGGACCGCATGAGCGCGGATCATCCGGAGTGCAGTGAGAATCTGAAGGAAATCGCTCACTGCTGCAGAGGACTGGCTCATCGGCCTGCACAGAGTTTCCGCGAAGCGCTTCAGTCTCTGTGGTTCCTGTTTGTGATTCTGCATATGGAAAGCAACGCCAGTTCTTTTTCTCCCGGCCGTATGGATCAGTATCTGATTTCGTATTACCGGAATGATATACGCAGCGGCGCGCTTGATGAAGAGGAAGCACTTGAGCTCATGGAATGCCTCTGGCTGAAGTTCAACCAGATTGTTTATCTGCGCAACCGCGGCAGCGCGAAATATTTCGCTGGATTTCCGATCGGGTTCAATATCGCTGTGGGCGGTGTGGACAGTGAAGGAAATGATACCTGTAATGAGATTTCCTTTCTCTGTCTCAAGGCGCAGGAGGAACTTGGGCTTCCTCAGCCGAATCTTTCTGTGCGTCTGAACCGCAATACCAGCCACGAGCTGATGCAGAAGGCGATCGCGGTCGTCGCAAAAGGCAGCGGGATGCCTCAGTTCTTCAATGATGAAGCGATTATCCACTCGATGATGGAAGATCTCGGGGTGAGTGAAAGGGATGCCAGGAATTATGCGATTGTCGGATGTGTGGAACTTACATCCAGCGGGAACTGTCTTGGCTGGAGTGATGCGGCGATGTTCAATCTCTGCAAAGCTCTGGAACTGGCGCTGAATCACGGGGTGGATGAGATCACCGGTGAGCGCCTTTGCGAAGATTATGGCGGACTGGATACCTGTGCGTCGTTTGAAGAGCTGGAGAAAGTGTTTCTGAAGATCGTGGATTTCTATATCGATGAAATGATGAAAGCAGAAGAGAAAGTGGAAAAGGCTCATCAGGAGTGCCTTCCAAGCGCGTTTCTTTCCGCGGTGGTACATGATTGCATGGAGAAGGGACTGGATGTGACAAAAGGAGGAGCGCATTACAATTTCTCCGGTATCCAGATGATTCAGATTGCGAACCTCGCGGACAGTCTTGAGGCGGTCCGGAAGCTGGTTTTTGAGGAAAAGGAAATCGATGCAGGACAGCTTCTGGATGCGCTTCGAAAGGATTTCCGGGGATATGAGGTTCTGCAGGCACGTCTTTTGAACAAGGCTCCGAAATACGGAAATGATATCCGTGAGGTGGATGAGCTTGGCGCGAAGTACGCGGAATACTTCCGAAAACGGATGAAGGAATATACCAATTACCGGGGCGGTCTGGTCCATACAGGCATGTATACCGTCAGTGCCCATGTGCCGATGGGCGAAAATGTCGGTGCTTCCGCGGATGGCAGAAATGCGGGCATGCCGCTGGCGGACGGCGGGATGTCCCCCTCGTTTGGAAGAGACATGAACGGACCGACCGCGGTGCTGAAATCCGTTTCCCGGCTTCCGGACAGTCTGACGACCAATGGCGGACTTCTGAATATGAAGTTTCTTCCGGAATTTTTTGATACGGAGGAAGGCAGAGAAAAGTTTGAGTCATTTCTGAGAGCGTTCACGGATCTCAGAATTCCGCATATACAGTTCAATGTTGTCCGGAAAGAGGATCTTCTGAACGCCAAGGCACATCCGGATCAGTATCGTTCACTCACGGTACGGGTGGCCGGCTATACTGCTTATTTTGTTGAACTGGATGGGAAAATCCAGGATGAGATCATAGAAAGGACAAGCTATGACCGGATCTGAGACCGCCCTGGTCTTTGATATCAAACGGTTTGCGGTTCATGACGGTGCCGGGATCCGGACCACCGTTTTCTTCAAGGGCTGCCCGCTGCGGTGCCGGTGGTGTCAGAATCCGGAGGGTCTGGAGGAATCACAGCGTCCGGTATTTTTTCAGTCCCGGTGCATTCACTGCGGAAGCTGCCTGAAAGTGGCTGATCCGGAACAGGAGAAATGGGAAAACAACGGCCCGGTCTGGAATTTCAAATGGAGAGGAGACTGGAACCGTGCCGTTCATGCATGTCCGACCGGAGCGCTTGCCATGGACAGCAGACGCTATACCGTAAGCGAACTGATGGAAAAGATCCGGGAAGACAGGGTGTTCTTCCGGGAAAACGGAGGAGTGACCTTTTCCGGGGGAGAGCCTCTGCTTCAGAATGCGTTTCTGACTGCTGTTCTGAAGCAGTGCAGGAAGGAAGGGATTCATACGGCGGTGGAAACGAGTCTGTCCGTTTCTTCCGAAGCAGTGCGGAACACGGTTCCGTATCTGGATCAGATCTTTGCGGATTTCAAGCTGTTCGACGGTGATCAGCACCGAAAGCATACCGGGATGGACAATACGCAGATCACAGAAAACATCCGGTTTCTTCTTGAATCCGATCACCGGGACGCGGTTACGGTTCGGACTCCTCTGATACCGGGTATTACCGCGGATTATGACAATATTCAGAAGATCGCTCATATGATTTCCTCTCTGTATCCTGAAGTGAAATATGAACTTCTTAACTACAATACGCTTGCCCCGGCGAAATATCCTATGACGGGAAAAACCTATCCGCTCATGGATACGCTCGCTCGGTTCAGCGAAAAGGAAATGGATCGGTTCTATCAGGCGGCTTCCGATGGCGGCGTCAGAAATACCGTTCGGGAAGAAAAAGCGTCCGTCTGAAGATGACTGGCTGATTTCCGGAATTATCGGTACAGGATAAGCTGACTTATAATAAGAGCTGAGGTCAAATATGAATACTGAAAAAATACAGGAAATGGAAACGCTGATCAGGGCGCTGAATGACGCGTCACAGGCGTATTATAACGGTCTGCCGGAGAAAATGACGGACTTTGAATGGGATGCCGGTTTTGACAGGCTGAAGGCTCTAGAAGAAGAAACCGGAATGGTACTTCCTGACAGTCCGACAGCCAGAGTCAGCGCGGATGAGATTCAGGGGCAGAAGGAAGCCCATGAATTCGCGGCACTCTCTCTTGCCAAGACAAAAAATCCTGAGGAACTGGTCCGATGGGCGGATGGAAAACCGATCTGGCTGTCATGGAAGCTCGATGGCCTGACCCTGGTCGCGACGTATGACAATGGCTCGCTTTCCCGGGTGGTCACCCGCGGAGATGGTCATATCGGTACCAATATCACACATCTTGCGGATGCGATCATTGGAATACCCCGGAAAATCAAGGCGTCAGGTCATATCGTGATACGGGGAGAAGCTGTCATTTCCTATGCGGATTTTGAGGCGTTCCGGCTGGAAGCAGAGGAAGATTATGCAAATCCCAGGAATCTTGCGTCTGGCTCGCTTACTCTCAAGAATCCTGAGGAAGTGAAGAAAAGAAAGATTCACTGGATCCCGTTTACCCTGGTATATACCGAAGAAACGATCGTGTCGTGGGGAGAACGGATGGACTGGCTGGATGCCCTTGGGTTTTCAACGGTGGAGCGGGAACGGATCGATGAGCCGGATTATGAACATGTCACAGCAGCGATCCATGCATGGACTGAAAAGGTGACGGGTTCTGTCAATCCATATCCGGTGGACGGTCTTGTCATCAGTTATGACGATACGGACTATGCTTCTGGCGGCAGTGTGACCGGACACCATGCGACCCGGGCAGGATATGCGTTCAAGTGGCAGGATGAGGCAAGTTCTTCTGTTCTTGATCATGTGGAATGGAGCTGCGCGGCTTCTTCGATCACTCCGGTTGCTGTATTTGAACCGGTTGAAATCGAAGGAACAACAGTCCGCCGTGCCAGTCTCTGCAATATCAGTGAGTGCGAGCGGCTTGGAATCGGCGGAAAAGGCACGGAGATTTCCGTGATCAAGGCAAATAAAATCATTCCGAAGGTGATTTCCGTTCTGAAAAAGGAAGGAGATTTTGAGATTCCGAAAGTCTGTCCGGTCTGCGGAAGCCCGGCAGAAGTCAAAGAGAGTTCCATCAGCGGAACAAAGACCCTGCGCTGCACAAATTCTTCCTGTGCCGCGAAGCAGCTGCGGAAATTCACCCGCTTTGTTTCCAAGGCCGGTATGGATATTGACGGGATTTCCGAAATGACGCTGGACCGTTTCATCAATCAGGGATGGATTCATGAATACGCGGATATCTACCGCCTGAACAGCCATCACGATGAAATCGCGGAGATGGATGGATTCGGTGTAAAGAGCGCGGACAATATCGCTGCCTCAATTCAGAAGGCGCGTTCCGTTCCGGACAGCCGCGTGATTTTTGCGCTGTGCATTCCTCTTGTAGGCCCGGATGTCGCAAGACGTCTGCTTTCCGGATACTCCTTTGCGGAGCTGTTTGAAACCGCCGCAGCGGCGGAAGATCCGGAAATCTTTTCGGAAATCGACGGGATCGGGCCGGAAAAAAGCGCTGCTTTTGTCACATGGGCAAAGGATAAAGAGAATCAGGCAATATTAAGGAATCTTCTTGAAGAGGTGGAAGTGACCGCCTCCTTCAAAAAGCCGTCGGGTGAAAAATGCGCAGGCATGACATTTGTGGTGACCGGCGATGTCTTCCTTTTCCGCAACCGGAATGAGCTGAAAGCATACATTGAATCTCAGGGAGGCAAAGTGACCGGTTCTGTTTCCAGGAAAACCGATTATCTGATCAATAATGATATTGCCAGTACTTCCGGAAAAAACAGAAAAGCTGCCGAACTCGGCATTCCTGTGATTTCCGAGGAAATGTTTGTGGAACAGTTTGGGAATCAGTAGAAAAATAACTCATTAAAGGATAAAATGAGTCAGGTATGACGACAACGAAAAAGAAGACAACGACAAGGAAGACAAAACCGGTAAAGAGCACGAAAAAGGCAAAGGGAAGCAGCCGTACTGCGGTGATTTTCTGGATTGCCCTGATTCTGTTTCTCTCTCCGTTTTTAGTGCTTGGATATATTATTCTTTCAGCTGCGATGGATACCGGAAAGCCGATCGTCGGTACCCGGTATGACGGGGATCATGATCCGCAGATTTCCAAGAGTGATCTGAGCAGTGTGGAATCGCATGTGAAGTCTGTCAGCGGAGTGGAAAAAGTGTCGCTGAATCTTGCGACGGGGACACTGCGGGTTTACGCGGATATCAGTGACAGTGCCGGTGCGGACGCCGCAAAGAGCACGGCTTCTGATGTCTACAGTGCAGTTACTTCGGTTCTGAATGAAGGTACCTATTTCACCCAGAACAACGGCAAGAAAATGTATGATCTGGAGGTTCATGTCTACAATCAGGATAAGAATACCGACAGTAACTTTGTGTATGTGATTGAGACCAAGACGAGTTCCATGGATACGCCGATTGTTCAGCTGGTGAGTGAACCGATCGACGCGGAGCTGGCGGAAAGTCTGAGGCAGGCAGTGGAAAACCGGAATAATCCGAAACCGTCTGCGGCACCGGAAGAAAAACCGGCGGAGACGACAGAAGAGAACAATGGATAAGGCATGCGCGGCATGCCTTTCTCTTACTACGCGGAGGAGAGATATGAAGAAAAATGATCTCTGGCAGGGAACAGCCAATGGATACACCTATGACGGAGCCGGTGTTGTACACGCGGACGGACTGGTGTTTTTTGTGCCGGGACTGATCGACGGGGAAGAGGCACAGCTTGGTGTAACCAGAATGAAAAAGAATTACGGATACGCAAGAATCGCAAAGCTGCTGACTCCTTCGCCACACCGGGTTCCGGCAAAATGCCCTGTTTATAAAAAATGCGGCGGCTGTCAGCTGATGCATATGGATTATGAAGAACAGAAGCGGTTCAAGGAGGAAAAGGTCAGAGGTCTTTTTCTTCAGAATGCAGGGATGGATATCAAGCCGCTTCCGATTCTGACGTCCTCTCACCTGCTTGCATATCGGAATAAGGTTCAGATTCCGGTTCAGTTCAATCACGGAAAAACGGAGATGGGTTTCTATCAGAACCATTCCAATACGATTGTGGAATATGACACCTGCTGTGTCCAGACAGATGTGTCCAACGCGATAGTAAAGGATATGAAACGCTGGATTGATGAGCTTGGCTGCGCTTCGGTATTCCGGCATGTTCTGATTAAGTGTGCGCATCAAAGCGGTCAGATCATGGTATGCATGGTAGTCAGAAAGCAGCCTTTTCCCCATCAGGATACGCTTGTAAAGAAACTGGTGTCCCGTTATCCGGATATCAGATGTATCTCTGCAATTGAGAACCGCCGTGAAGACAATGTCATACTGGACGGAAAGGAAACGGTGCTGTTCGGTGACTCTTATATTGAAGAAAATCTGCTGGGATGTACCTTTCGGATCAGTGCCAGGTCTTTCTTTCAGATCAACCCGTATGCGACAGAACTTCTGTACTCCAAGGCGATTGAATATGCAGGTCTGACCGGCAGGGAGACGCTCATTGATCTTTACTGCGGAACCGGAACCATAGGCATTCTTGCGGCACGTCATGCCAGGCAGGTTTATGGAATTGAAATTGTGGAAGACGCGGTGAAGGACGCCTGGAAAAACGCCGAACGCAACGGCGTTTCAAATATCCGGTTTTTCGCCGCGGATGCCCGTCAGGGAGCACAGCGTCTGATTGATAATAAAATACATGCGGATGCGGTGATTGTGGATCCGCCCAGAAAAGGATGCTCAAAAGAAACGCTGGATGCGATTCTGAAAATTGCGCCTGATCGGATCGTCTATGTCTCCTGTGACCCCGCAACTCTTGCGAGAGACTGCAGATATCTGAATGAGAATTCATATGCGGTTGAAAAAGTGCAGCCCGTGGATATGTTTCCAATGACTGTACACGTCGAGACCGTGTGTCTACTAACACATAAAGACTGAAAAGGTCCGGGAAAAGCCTTAAATCAAGGGGTTTCCGTCACCGGAGCCGATGCGCTCCGGATGATAGGAGCCCTTTTTTTATTCTCTGCGGAAACATATCCAGACCCTCGGTGGAGGCAGGGGTGTGGTTACGATATTGAATTTTCATAGTGACAAAAATGTCACTTCAAATTATACTATTGTCACTTTGAAAAGAGGTGGAAAAATGAATCTCGGAAAAGAAACAGAAACTCTTGAGTTCAAGAAAACAACAGGCGAAATGAAGGAAGCTATGGTTTCTATTTCGTCTATATTAAATAAACATGGTATTGGAACATTGTATTTTGGCGTTAAGCCCAGTGGCGAGGTTATCGGGCAGGATGTATCAGAATCATCTTTAAGAGATGTTTCCAGAGCAGTCTTTGAAAATATAAAGCCACAAATCTATCCTGCTATCGAAGAAGTGATCATGGATAACAGACATCTGATCAAGGTGGAGTTCAGCGGTGAAAATGCCCCATACTCCGCAGCGGGAAGATATTATCTAAGGACAGCGGATGAAGACAGAGAGGTTTCACCGGAAGAACTGAAAGTGTTTTTCGGAACAAATAAATATCGGGAGAAATGGGAGAAGGGAAAATCCGAGGCAACAGTAAAGCAAATTGATAAAGCTGCAATAAAGGTATTCTGGCAAAAGGCAGTTGCAGCTGGAAGACTCCCTGAGGGAAGATACACCAGCCCGATTATTCTTAAGAGGTTTGGGCTGATAAAAGACGATTATCTGACGAATGCGGGGGAGACCTTATTCGGAAATACAAAACCGGTTCCTCTGAAAGTGGGTATCTTTGCTACGAACGAGAAATTGACATTTTTAGATATGAAGATTTATGAGGATAATATTGTTAACCTGCTTAGAATCGCAGAGGAATACATCCTGAAAAATATACGTTGGCGGAATGAAATCACCGGGGTTGAGCGTGAGGAAATTCCGGAGATACCTGTTGCAGTTATCAGAGAGGTTCTTGCCAATAGTTTTGCACATGCAATATATAATGGACGGACGAGCCACGAGATATGCATTCATCCCGGAATGATAACCGTATATAGTCCTGGGGAATACGCCAGCGTCCACATGCCGGAAGAGTACATAAAGGGAAACATTGAATCTGAAATACGTAATGCCACGATTGCCAAAATCCTGTATTTGAGTAAGTATATTGAACAATTCGGGAGCGGCTTTAAGAGAATACATAGTCTCTGCAC
>CAMNFS010000042.1 GCA_946537255.1 uncultured Erysipelotrichaceae bacterium | reverse complement strand
GGCGAAGAAGAGAAGAAACTGGTCAGAGAAGCTGTCGAAAAGGTTTCTGTCTCTGAAAAAGATCTCATGAACAGACTCCATGTGGAGGAAGAAAAGCTGAGCGGCTTCCTGAAGGCAGTCGGAAAAGAAAAAGCAAAGGAAAAAGAAGCGAGCGTATTTGAAGAAAATGTTTCTGACAGTGAACTGGCTTCTGTTTCCGGAGGAGATGACTGTGGTTCACTCAGCGTTTTCAACTGTTCTCATTCCAGTTCCCGGTCTATTTATCCAAACCCGAATGGTATTTATCCCATCACATTCCCCTTCCCGAACTGTGCCTGTACCGTTGAGGATGGAAGCTGGTGTGATTCAAATGACGCGTGCTATATGTTCGCTGTGGTCTATACCGGCATGAAATCCTGTTCCAAGGCCTGGCGTTAGTTTCATGAAGCTTTATGAAATCCATATGTTCTGACAGCGCTCTGCGCGCATCTCCTGCGCTTTGTTTCAGTCAGTGCGTGGAGTCAACCGGGCTTATCATGCATGCATTATCGAAGAGACGATCTTTCTATCATACGAAACACTATGGGTATCGAGAGTGAATGCATATGGTCTTACTTTTTTCCATAAGAGTTCAGACCGCGTGTTAGTTCAATCCAATTAAAGAGCCATGGTCAGTCAGCACAGTTCATCAGCTGACTTTTCCTTTGACACATGACTCTTTAATCTCCTAAGGTAATTGTTGTCTCATGTACCTCAGTTTTTTAATGAATCATTGTTTTCCGACAGTTTTATTTTCCACAGGAACCCGCATTGATATTGCATTTTTTGTCGATACCCTGGACCTGGACAGATAAAAAGGGGCAGGATGGTGTTCATGAAATAAACACGGTACATGCCCCTTTGCGAAAATCTCAGAGAACAGGATGACCTTTTTTCCGGCGGATCGGTTTTCAGGTTCCATACTGTTTCAAAGCGTGCCGGAAATCCGGATCGGACTACTCCATTGCCCGCATCTGTTCAAGAAGGGAAATAATGGGAAGATGCTGGGGACAGGCATTTTCACACTGTCCGCACTGAATGCAGTCGGATGCCTTTCCTCTGTCCTGGGTGACAATGGAGTATTCCCGCTTGACGCGGAATTCCGGGCTTCCTTTCTTCCGGTTTTCCACATTGAAGATTTCCGGAATCGGAATGTTCATCGGACATCCCTTTGTACAGTAATGACAGGCTGTGCAGGGAATGGACTGATCTTCATCCAGTGCCTTCTGGGCCTGACGGATCACGTCATGTTCATGTTCGGACAGGGGCTGAAACTCCTTCATGAAGGAAAGGTTGTCCTTCATCTGTTCAACGGAACTCATTCCGCTGAGCACGGCAAGAAGATTGTCTTTTTCCGCCACATAGCGAAGAGCCCATGACGCGTAGGACATCCCGTTGTTTTCTCTGTCAAATACTGCCTTGACCGTATCGATCGGATCGGCGAGAATACCGCCCTTTACCGGCTCCATGACGACAACCGGCTTGCCGTATTTTCTGCAGATTTCAAAGTTTTCCCTCGCGGCGACTCCGGGGTTGTCCCAGTCGGCGTAGTTGATCTGAAGCTGAACGAATTCACTGTCCGGATGGGCTTCAAGAAGCTGAATCAGAAGTTCAGGATCGGAATGAAAGGAGAAGCCGTAATGGCGGATCCGTCCCTCATCCCTGAGCTTACGGACATAGTCCCAGATGCCGTATTCCTCATATTTCCGGTAATTGCTGCGCTGAATCGCATGAACGAGATAATAATCCAGATAGTCCGTGCCGCTGCGGGAAAGGGAGGTATCAAATTCCTGCTTGGCTTCCGCTTCCGTAATGGAACTGCCTGGCTGAATAAACAGCTTTGACGCAAGCGTATAGCTTTCCCGGGGATACCGCTCCACAAGAGCGCTTCGGATTGCCTCCTCACTTCCAGGATAGGCAAAGGCGGTATCGAAGTACGTTCCTCCGGCTTCGATGAAAAGGTCCACCATCTCCGATACCTGAGGGATGTCAATGGAACCGTCTTCCAGCTTCGGAAGCCGCATCATTCCAAAGCCAAGCTTCAGTTTTTCTTTTCCTGTAAATACACTCATGCCTTTTCCTCCTTTTGAATGTTCCATGTGGTTGATGAAGCAGGAATTCCTGCTCTTTATTCTGTCGTCTCTTGCGGGTGCCCTGTTTTGATTTGCGAATGCAGGCCAGGCACTGACAAAGACTGTTTCTTTGAAATAACTATACCGCAGGAGCAGCCATCCGAAAAATGATGCGGTGCCCTGATCAGGAAAGATCCTGCGGATACGCATTCTCAGAACCGCATGAAAAAATCTGTGACTGCTGAGAATCACAGATTCATAAATCTGTCAGGCTGCGGTTGAAGCCGAAGCGTCTGTTTTTTCTTCCGGCTTTTCTGCCTTATCGGAAACCGCGCTTCCTTTTGCACTGCTGATCTGACTCCACTTGCGCTTCCAGACATCAAGGATCTTCCTGTCTCCCAGCTTCCGCATCAGGATGACCGCGACACCTGCCACGATAATCGAAGTCACAATGCTTTCCACAACCGCGAAGGTCGAAAGCTGTCCGGCCATGATTCCATTGTCCAGGGTCGGATCTCCGGCAAAGCAGACAAAGTCATAGACCATATGAATCAGAATGGAAGGAAGAATACTTCCGGTAGCGGAAAGGATGATTCCGTAATAGAACCCATGCAGACCGGCGCCGATTGCCTGCACGATGGAGTTGGATACCGAAGCACCGGCAAAGATATTTCCAAGATGAAACAGGCCGAACAGGGCGGCGGTACAGATGGGAACCAACCAGACTCTTTTTTCGCTTTTGATAAACCCCATGCCGATCGGAATGGCAAGGCCGCGGAACATGATTTCTTCTCCGAATCCGGCTGCGCATGCCATGGCAAAATAGAGAAAGGAAGGCTTGAAGAAGAACTTGTACTGAATCAACTGGGAAACCAGAACGTAGATCGTATACATGATTCCCGGAATCATCAGGATCAGCGTCCATTTCCTGCTGAGTCCGGATCTGATTTCACCCTTGAACTGAGGGGAAAACCACAGTGTGTATATCCCCAGCACAGCGACTGCCGCAATGGATGTTCCGAAATAATCCGCCGGACCGCTGTCCATGAAAAAACCGAGGATTCCGGCAAACAGACCTCCGATCAGACTGATGAGAATGGATCCGCCGACTGAAAACAGAATCATGGCGAGAACCGGATGTTTTTCACAGAACGGATGTGACCTGACTTTTTTTTCGCTCATTATGAGATACCCCTTTGGTTTTTCATTATTATAAACAATTTCCCTGTGCCCTGCAGAATCCACGCTGTGATTCCTGTGAATTCTCCATGCGCAGGTACTGTCGATCATCTGAAACCGCAGGACTTTCTTCTGAAAGAGAGAAACATAAATGATATGGTAAAACGCAGGGAACCCTCCGTTTCTGAAAGGGGAGGATTCCGGTAAGTGAGCCGTCCTGTCCTGTGACAGAGCGGATCGGGACAGCATTTTCTGTCAGGAGGAATGTATGAAACATACCGTATTCAGAAGCTTCCTGTTCTTTGTCATGGTCTTTCTTTTCTGCGGATGCGGAAGAAAGACGGAACAGGAATCTGAAGTCATTGAAGCTTCCGTAAAGGAAACCGAGCCGCCGGTATCGGAAACCGAAGCGCCCTCCGCCGAGCCGGAAGCGTTTGATCCGTCGGAAATGAAATGGATTGTGGTCGGCGACAGTATTACCGAAAAGAATATGGCAGCGGAAATCAGCTACTATGACTTTGTTCAGAAGGATTTTCAGTGTGAAGTCGTCAATTACGGACGCAGCGCGACCGGGTATATGGTCCGGGGGAGTTATGAAACCTTCTATGAGCGGATTGATCAGATTGACTTTACGGATGCGGATGTCATTACCATTTTCGGCAGTTTTAATGATCTGGGGAGAGGATTTGCCTTCGGCAGCGCTGAAGATGAAGGAACGGATACGCTGGGCGGCTGTATGAATCAGACCATCAGGAATATCCGCGCAAGGGCACCGGAAATCCGGATCGGCATTGCCACGCCAACCCCATGGAATCTGGGGCAGGGATACAGCAGCGCGGAGGATTCGGTGATGTACTGGGGTGTTTCAAAAGAGGACTGTGATCATTATGTCACTCTTCTCATGGAAGTCGCGAATAAGCAGGGCGTCAAGGTTCTCGATCTGTATCACGCGGGGCTGTTTGACCCGAATTCCGATGTGGACCGGGCTGCCTATTTCAATGAGAACGGCAGGCAGGACCCGGGCGTGCATCCCAGCAGTGCCGGGCACAGTCTGATGGCACCGCTCTGGAAGGATTTTCTGCTGAAGCTGATGGAACAGTGAAACCATGCATGAAACAGCGGGAATTCATGAGACAATAAGATCGATGAAAGAAATAAAGGAACTGCCGGAGAGAGGCGAAGCGGAACGGATTCTGGAAGAAGGCCTGAAGAAGAATCCAGGGCGGTGGGGAGAACACTGCCGCAATGCGGCCCGGGCAGCGGAAGCGATCGGAAGCGCGGCCGGGCTGGATGGAGACACCTGCTATGTTCTGGGCCTGCTTCATGATATCGGAAGACAGTTCGGCAATCTTCAGCTGGCACATGTGTATTATGGCTGGAAATATATGATGGAGAAGGGATATCCCATGGCGGCCAGAGTCTGTCTCAGTCATTCCTTTGCCCTGAAGCAGCTGCGCGGATACGGAGGGGCGTTTGATCTTTCAGAAGAACAGCTGGAAGAGCTGAAGGAAGCGCTGGAAGCCATGGAATATGATGACTATGACCGGCTGATTCAGCTCTGCGACAACATTTCCGGCGCCTCGGGTATCATGCGCATGGAGGATCGGATTGCGGATATCATGTCCCGCTATCCGAATTATCCGGAAGAAAAAAGACAGCTGACCCTGGATCTGATTGATTACTTCAATCAGAAAACCGGATCGGACATTTATCTGCTTGCATGCGGCGGAAGGACCGTGGATCATTATTAAAGGGAGTAAAGAAAAAAGGAGAACAGACATGGAATTCAGACCTGAGAAGAAACTGGGATTCGGACTGATGCGGCTTCCGCTGCGAAATGCCGGGGATGACACGGACATCGATATTGAGACGGTGAAGCAGATGGTGGATCTGTTTCTGGAACAGGGCTTTACCTATTTTGATACGGCCTGGATGTACCATGGCTTCGCCAGTGAGAATGCGGTGAAGGAAGCCCTTGTGAAACGGCATCCAAGAGACAGCTTTACCCTGGCGACCAAGCTTCACGCGGATTATATTGAAACGGAAGAGGATCGTGACCGGATCTTTTACGCACAGCTGGAAAAAACCGGGGCAGGGTATTTTGACTATTATCTGATTCATGATGTGGAAGATGTATTTCTGGATAAATACGAAGGACTGCATGTGTTTGACTGGGCCATTGAAAAAAAGAAGCAGGGACTGGTAAGGCATGTCGGATTTTCCTTCCATGATTCACCTGAGGTTCTGGACAGGGTGCTGAGTGCCCATCCGGAAATGGAATTTGTACAGCTTCAGATCAATTATCTGGACTGGGAAAGTCAGCGCATTCAGTCCCGTGCCAACTATGAAACCGCCGTCAGACATGGCAAACCTGTGATCGTCATGGAGCCGGTAAAGGGAGGCACCCTTGCCAGGGTTCCGGAATCGGTTGAGACGCTCTTCCGCAGTCATGACAGGAATTGTTCTCCGGCCAGCTGGGCGGTGCGCTTTGCGGCGAGCCTTCCCAATGTCATGGTGGTGCTTTCCGGCATGAGCTCAATGGATCAGATCCGGGATAATACCGGGTATATGAAGAATCTGAAGCCGCTGAGTGAAAAGGAAAAGGCCCTCTGCCTGCAGGCGGCTGAGATGATTCGGAAAGGCGTGCGGGTTCCATGTACCGGATGTTCCTACTGTACGGTAGGATGTCCGGGCAGCATCGCGATTCCAAAATATATCAGACTGTACAATGAAGATACGGCAAAAAGTCAGGATCAGGTGATGCGCGTTGTGAGCAGGGATGCCTATGCCGGACTCCAGGCAAAGTTCGGAAGTCCTCTGGACTGCGTCCGCTGCGGGCAGTGCGAAACGGTATGCCCTCAGCGTCTTCATGTACCGGATCTGATGCTTGAAATTGCGGCATATTACAGAGACTGAATCCGTGTATCATCGTCTCTGCTGAAGTTCAAAAATCCATGCGAAGAACGGGCGGGTCCGCTCGTTTTTCATACGTCATGACATTCATCCGGCAGTGAAACCCCGGGAAACAGGCACCGGATCGGGAGAATAAAAAATAAATGAAAATTTTTCATTAGATACCTTGACAGGTAAGGTATCTAAAATTACTATATGGTTGTGGAGGTGACAGACCATGACGAAAAATTACAACAAAACGCAGAACGTTTCGAATAGAGAACCGAAGAAAGGACTGACATTCAATCTCAGCGAGTTTCTCGCAAACAAGACGTCCTTCTCCTGCTGCTACAGCGGCATATCCTTCTACTATCCGGAACGGAGCACCCGTTAAACCAGATGGCTGGAATTGCATCAGACATGATCCGCGGTAATACCGATACGATATTACTGCGGTTTCTTTGTGAAGGGGACAGCTACGGATATGAGATCAACAGGCAGATTGTACGGCTTACGGATGGTCAGTACGGTCTGAATGAAGCTACCCTTTATACTGCTTTCAAGCGGCTGGAGAAAAACGGCTATATCACCTCTTACTGGGGAGATGAGAACAGCGGCGCGCGAAGGCGCTATTATACCGTGACAGAGACAGGCCGAGCTGCCTATGAGGAGAACTGCCGGGAATGGCAGAGTGCAAGAGAATTGCTGGAAAGGCTGATCACACATGGACAGGATTAAAGACTATCTGAACCGATGCTTTGATGAATATGTGATGAGTGAGGAACTGCTGAATCTCAAGCAGGAAATATTCGCGAATGTGACGGATCACTACGCGGATATGATTTCCCAGGGAATGGATCCGGAGGAAGCACAGGCGGAAGTGCGGGCTTCCCTTGGGGATATTCCGGCGCTTCTGGGGGAGCTTGGGGCAGAAAAGAAACGGCCGGCACGAAAGAGGTTTGATCCGTTTGGCAGCGGTGTCTTCCGGGAAATGAATGATTCCGTAAGCAGTCTGTTCAGTGATCTCTGTCAGGAACAGGGAGAAAACGGAACGCTGAAGCAGGAGTTTGCGGATATCGAGGCGATTGAGATCACCGGCATCAGTATGGATATCCATGTGTGCGCGTCCACTGATGGAAAGGTTCATGCCATGGCAGAGGGCAATCTGGATCAGATTTCCTTTGAAGTGGAAGACAGTACGCTTTCCGTTGAGGAATCCGGTTCCGGATCGGCTCTGTTTCAGAGCGCGCTGGATCTTTATCTGGAACTTCCGGAAACGGTACGATCCATGGATGCGCAGGTCGTATCCGGCGATCTTACCATGGGCGGAATCAGTATGGACTCCCTTCGCTTTGAAAGTGCGAGCGGGGATCTCGAAATCCGGTCCGGACGGGCAGGCGACATTGCCGTAAAAACAGCGAGCGGAGATGTATCCATGCGTCTGCGGGAACTGGGGCGCTTCTATGGGGAACTGAGCAGCGGCGATGTGAATCTTCGCTGTGATCAGTGCGGAAGCCTGTTATGTACCTGTCAGAGCGGAGATATCGATGCGCAGATTACAGAGGACTTTTCGACCATTCTGTTCAAGACCGTCAGCGGCGACATTTCTCTGAAAACAGCGCCGGCTCTTGCGGTAAATGCGCAGCTCAGCACCATTTCCGGAACGATTGACTCCTTCCGAACCGAAGAAGCGGAAGGAAGATCCGTACGGATCCGTACGGTCAGCGGCGATATCCGGGTTCGCTGAATACAGAAAAGCAGAAAGGGTCCGATACCCGTACAAATAAAGTCTTCTCCTTTTTGTAAACAATCAGGAGGAGACTTTTTCTGTCTGAGTGTCCTCTTCCTCTTCTTCTTTGCATACTCGGATTCTGACCCGCGGACATGTGCCTGCCTGTTGGCTCCATGTGACCCATGAGACTCAGGCACTTTTTTTGCGGCAGGGGTGATCATAATAAAGACAGATGGAGGGAATCAGAAATGGCAGAGAGATTTTTGAGAGTGATTACAGACTGGATCCGTTACTGGCCGGTACCGGAAGCGGATACGGAGGTCGAACAGCGTCTGTCCATGAATGAAAAAGGACAGGTCTGGATCAGCAGATACCGGTATGGAGAAAAGACAGAAAAGCATCCTCTGGCTGAAAAGGAAGTGCTGCGGATTTCAGAGAAGGAAGCGGAAGAAATACTGAATCTTGCGGAAGTGCTGGCAGACAGTGAAAAGGATTTTGAGGCGATGGATGCCGGAAGATGGAATCTGTCTGTCAGAAATGAAACCGGTATGGAAAAGACCAAGTCCGGATCCTTCCTGTTTGGACAGGAAGAAAGCATCCGGACACTGTGCGCCGCGATACGCGCCGCGGTTGGAAAGGAGGATCTCTTTCTGCTGGATGGAGGAGAATAAAAAACCTCAGCGGTTACTGAGGTATGGAAGAAGGGATGGAAGAGAAACCTACAGCCATTTCTTTTTCCGGAAATAGAGCAGGGAGACCGCGACAATCAGAATACTGACAAGAATCACAACGGGGTATCCCCATTCCCAAGTCAGCTCCGGCATGTATCTGAAGTTCATGCCGTACCATCCGGCAATCAGTGTCAGCGGCAGAAAAATCGAAGTGACGACCGTCAGAAGTGCCATGATGCGGTTCTGACGGATATCAATGCTTGACTGCATCAGATCCCTCAGCTGCATCACATACTCCCTCTGACCGCTTACGACGGTCTGAAGCCGGAGTACCCGTTCGGTAAACATGTGAAAGTAGCGAAGCGTATCCTCCCGGAAGAAGCCGTTCTCGTTTTCCTCAAGCTCCTGAGAGAGGTCAATCAGCTGTTCATAATGAATTCTGAGATCCAGAAGATCCCCGCGGATATCATTCAGTTCGGCCGGGAAGGAAGTGGTCTCTCCGGTCAGAATGACTTCCTCCATTGCGTTCAGATGCTGTTCCATCTCCTCCAGCATGGCCAGGTCTTTGGAAATGGCACATTCCAGCAGGTCATAGAGAAACCGTTCCATACTGGGAATCCGCCATCTTTTGGAGGCCTTGATCCTGTCAAGAAGATTCATGACATACCCGGTGTCATCCACCAGAACGATCCCTTTTTCATCCAGAGCGAAGGAAAAGCCTCTTGCTTTGGAATGAGAAAACAGAAGGGCGGGGCGGCGCACGGAGCCGGTCAGAGAATCAAAATTCACCATGGCCTTGGTTTCTCTTGGCAGGCCGCTTTCCATATCCATATCAATCCCCATATCAAAGGACTCCTGGTCTGCCTCCCATTCTTTCCAGGTTGCGACCGCGGCAAACTGACAGCCGCCGGTTAAGATATCCTCTCTTCCGCAGGGACAGAGCGTTTCCTTGATCAGATAAAAGTTCATATGTGTTTCCGGATCCCTGAAGGCTTGGGCAGTTCTCTTTTTTCAGGAATCCTCTCCTTTCCGGACATCCTCCATTATCGCAGGTTGTATCGGATCCGGTGCAGTTTTTTCCATTGCCGGACATTACACCGCTTAATATCCTGAAAGGGTATCCAATATAATACAGGTATCGAAAACCGCAATCATAATTCCAACAGTCTTCCCTTCAGTATTTCATCCGGATCTTTGTCAAGTCTTCGCAGTTCCTCGTAAACTTTTCATATTCAGGATTCTGTTTTTCGCCGGGTTTGTAACTATCATGATCGGGTGCCCGTTACTGACAATTATAAAATCCTGAGTTTTTACCATCTCTGCATATTTCTTCAGATCCTTGCGGAAGTCTGTCACATTTACTTCAGTCATATTCTCACCTATCTGATTATGTGAATTCATATTGTAAATCTGTACGCGATGATATCAACAGCGTACATCAAAGGGGCGGTTAAATTAAAAGTGAGTTTGAAATCACAGCGGATCTTCAAACTCAGATTGAACTTCAGAATGAGTTGGATTAAACCTTATTTTCTGTGGGCGGTCCGGTATTCTTTCATGGCTTCCACGAAATCATGCACGCATGCATAAGCCCCGCGCACTTCATTTTCATCTCCTGACTGGGTAAGCAGATTCAGATTCAGACTGTCGATCCCGAGTTCGTTTTCCAGAAGAAGGATCTTCAGGCTGGCACCGGTAATCCTGCATCCATCCGGACATTTGGGCAGTTCCGGATATCTGCTGGTATCCGCGTAAAAGGTCTGTCCTTCCGCCAGTTTTTCCGTTGTCAGCTCAATGGTGTAGAAGTAGATGTCATCCAGACTGTATACCCAGCCGTCATTTAACGCTGTGTTCATGAACCAGCCATGGTTTTCATCCAGATCAAGGAAGCTGCGGTCGCGGTAGGCGCCGTTTTTGATCTTCAGAGTGGAATGAAATTCGGAAGTTCCTTTCTGCCGGTTCGCTGCGGCGACGGCCATGTCCGCCTTTACTTCATCAAGCGTCATCTTACTGAATTTCAGATTCGGATTGGGAGTGCATTTCTTCCGGCAATCCGGGCAGAGATATTCCCCTCCGGCAAGTTCGCTTCCAAAAAGTCCCAGAATCGCTCCGGTCTGCGAGCCGCAGATCGCGCAGGTTTTCTTGTCAAAAAGTCCCATTGTTATTCTCTCCTGTGTTTTCCTCATTATACAGGATGCTGATGAAGAATGCAGAAAGAAGGAAAAGGGTTTGGATATAATGAAGACTGGATGATCTTTTAACAGGAATGGGTAAGGAGCAATCTGCAAATGAAAAAGGGAGTGAAAAAGAGCCGCAGCCTCAGTCATCAGTATTCTGATCCTTCTGGCGGCGGTATATCTTACGGTTTTTATTCTGGCAAAGCAGAAGAAGATCTTTATCAACCGGTGGTTTGTGGATGAGAAAAACAGCACGATCGGTGTGGATGTCTCTTCCTATCAGGCAGAGATCGACATGGACCGGCTGAAGGAGCAGAAGATTGCCTTTATCTATACCCCGTTGGACTGGAACTATAAGGATGACTGGTATATCTGGCAGTATCTCAGCAGAGGGGTTCTGGAAGGATATACGGGCGGTGAAAAATACATTGATCTGAATGTTCTGAACAGGGAAAAGAAACTGGAGGATCTGCTGATTCCCTGATGAGGGAGGGCAGGTTTTCCCTTCCGGAAACAGAGGAACTGTCTGAAAGCGTTCAGCCAGGTCTTTTCCCGGATCAGAGAAAAGGAGAAACGGTGAATATGGAAAAACTTCCCCCGATCGAAAAAATAGCAGAGGCATACAGCGCCCTTGCGGATGGACGCCTCACGATCTCCAGTGACGGCACGCAGGCAAGGATAAATTCATCTGACGGCACAAAGAACTATACCGTATGCTGGAAAGACCGACACTATACTTCCAATGACAGCGCGACCTACTGGGCCGGGTATCCTGGCTACCCGGTGCTTGCGGTATGGATGAAGCAGGGAATTCTGCCGTACGCGGAGGACATTGCCGATCAGTTCAGAAATGTGAACTGGAATGCGCTGAACAGGAAATATAAACGGAAATATGACAGGGCTCTGGAATCCGTGATCGAGGAGCGAGGTCTGAACAGAGAAGAGATCCTGTCTGAGATGCAGAAGGTATATGACACAATGAAAACACTTGACTGTACCACAGGACGTGGTAAGGGAAAGCCATGATGATTGAACATTCTGCCATGTACGTCAATGATCCGGAAGGCGCAGGAGACTTTTTTGTAAGATATCTCGGCGGCCGTTCCGATGACGGCTATCATAATCCGAAAACGGATTTCCGTTCGTATTACATTTCCTTTGACGGCGGAGCGCGTCTTGAGGTAATGAATGAGCCGGATGTGCATGATCCGGAAAAGGGCCGGAACCGGACGGGTTACGCGCACATTGCCTTTTCGCTTGGCAGTAAGGAAGCGGCGGACGCGAAAACCGAAGAACTCCGTCAGGCCGGCTTTGCCGTGATCAGCGGACCGAGGACCACCGGAGACGGTTACTATGAGAGCTGTGTGGCTGTGATTGAAGGAAATCAGATCGAACTGACCGTGCAGGTACCGTTTCCAAACGAGAAGGAGAAAACGATGGGAGAAAAGATTGTCTGGCTCTTTATCATGATTCCGGTGTGTCTTCTGTTCAGCGGACTGGGAATCTATGCAATGGGTCGTAAGAAACCCATGTGGTTCTGGTCCGGGACGGAAGTGAAAGACGAAGAGATTACAGACATACCGGCATACAACCGGGCCAACGGCATCATGTGGCTCGGCTTCTCCGCGGTGTTCTGGATTTCCTTGTTCATGGGACTGAAAAACAGGAAAGCGGCAGGGCTGGTTCTGATTGCCGGCTGTATTGTCGGCGGGCTTCTTCTGCCGGTTGTTTATTCCCGTATTTCTGAGCGTTACCGCAGAAAGGAAAAAAGAGAGGATCATTCCGTCTGATCCTCTTCCATGAAGCACAGCTGTTTCTTTCTGAAGAATCAGCTGTATTTTTCTGTAAGCATCCAGGTTCCGGAGATGCAGATGTTTTGTCAAAGGAGTCATGGAATCCGTTTTATACTGAATTCAGGAATCCAAGACGATGGGCAGGAGGACGCGTCTGTCCATGCGCGATGAAGGAGAACATCATATGACCAGACTGTTCCTGAATCAGATCCAGGCAGATCTCAATGGTTCTGTACTGGATGAGCGATATGAAATCTATGAAGTACGGAAAGAAGGAAACAAGGATCTGAGAAATTCGCGGATCATTGACGCCAATACCTTTGAAAAAGGAATCCGGGGTGTCTGGAAGAAGTCGGAAGATATACTGTATCTGCTTGCGGATGAAGCAGAGCCGGTAGAGCGGGCAGCCCGGTCGGAAGACGTTTCCGTTCACAGAATTCCGTCAAAAGAGCTATCGGAAGAGGATCTGCTTCAGCTTCTCTTCAACAGCATTCCCGGCTTTGAGAGGGAGAGCTCCTTTTCCAATGTGTCCGGAAGATGTTTCTGCCGGATGCGGGGAACGATCCATGGGTTCGATGCCCTGGAGCTTCAGATAAGACCAGGCAATCTGATCTGTTTCCGCGTGGTGCCGTTTGTATCCATCAGTCACAAAGACTCGCAGGAAGATAATTCCTGCCCGGAATATTATCTTGATCCGTTTTCCGTGATCAGAAGAACCGATGAGAGCGGAAAAGAGGATAAGGTGTTTTACATGGCGGAGGGATCAGAAGCGAGCGCTTCCGGGATTCCCTTTACGGACTTCAGCAGAAAGACAGGAAAACTGCGGGATGACCCGGCCTTCATGAATTCCATCGCGGGGATTCTCTCCGGCACGATGCAGGTCTTCAATCCGGTCTATGAAGGAGCCGCGGTCATTACCGGTTTTAAGGATACGGAGGTAAGGACGGAAGTCCTGCCGCACGCTGAACAGGAGAGGGATTGGTTTCTTTCGCTTCTGAAGGGAAAGAAGCTGGCTTTGATTGATAAGGCAAAGACCTATGATACCAAGCGGCTGGCGGAACAGATTGCCAATATTCTTCGGAAATACGGCATGGAGGTTGTCTTCCGCCGCGAAGAATCAAAACAGGAAATGAACCTCGTCATCATTCACAGCGCTCAGTGGTATGAGAAGAATCACAGACCGGATCCATACCGCGTCCGCACGGACTGCGCGGTACAGAATATTACGATTGAGGAATTCTCAGGGAAGAAGAATTCTCTCATGATTTCTTCCGCTGCCCTTCTGGCGTATCTCTGTGATCTGCAGATCAGACAGGATCTGATTGAAGGAAAGGGAATTCATGTATCCAGGCAGATGCTGGAGCTTTCCGATGGATGGACATTCTTTCTTCCGGATTGTTTCGAAGCGGAAGGAACCCAGTTATCTTTGGCAGAGTGTCACGCCGATGGATCCATCCTGATTCGAAACCTCAGGAAGAATGAAGATGCGAAGCTGGATTCTCTGATGACATTCATGCATGATCTCGGATGGGACCGGGTTCAGTGCGGATTCATGGATCCGGATGGAAATGCCGGGGTGATCATGGACAGCGGCATATACGGCCTTCCGGATCTTTCCGGTATTTATGAGCGTCTGGAAAAGGGAGACGCGGCCATGCGGCTGAGGGAGTGTCAGGCGGAGATGATGAGTGAGGCAGCGGAAATGTACTGCTTTGAAAGGAATGGCAGGAACTGTTACTGTGCCGGAACGCTTGACAATGATCTGCAGCCTCAGAACCTTCGGGCCGCAAGGATCCATGAAGTGACTGTCCTGTCAGGAATGACGGTGAACATGGAAACCATCCTGAAGCTTTCGGTAAGAGCCTTCATTCATAACGGTACGGTGTCCGCGCTTCCATATGCGGTGCGGATCCTGCGGGAATATCAGAAAATGATCCATGCCTGATTCAGTCAATGAAGCATGAGGAAAGAAGACGCCGTATTCCGCGGCGTTTTCAGTCTTATGAAAACAGGCACAGTCTTCTGACCTGTGCATGAGGTTTCTTCGTTTCTGACCGTATTCCCTGATAGAATCAGATCATGAAAACAGACTGGAATCTGGAACAGAAGGAAAAGGAACAGATCATCCGGATGGATGAGAAGACATGGCGGATTGAGGACACCGGCGTGCGGTTTTTTCTGCTTGCCGGAAGTGAAAAGGCACTCCTGATCGATTCCGGCATGCGGATTCATCACGCGCGGGATATCGCCGCTTCTCTTACCGATCTTCCGACAGAGCTGCTGAATACTCATGCGGACATGGATCATATCGGCAGTAATGGTCAGTTTGCGTCATTTTATATGCATGCAGGGGAAACGGAAAACTGGAGAAGATCCGGAATCGGCGGGAAAATGATTCCGGTGGCGGATGGAGATGTGATTGATATTGGGGCAAGAGAACTGCGGATCATTCATCTGCCAGGACATACGGCTGGAAGTATCGCGGTGCTCGATGTCAGAAACCGGGTATTGATCAGCGGGGATCCGGTACAGCAGAACGGACGCATCTTCATGTTCGGGGCCCATCGGAATTTTCATGAGTATATCCGCAGTCTGGAAAAACTCGATGGAATGAAGGATCAGTTTGATGCAGTCTGGCCTTCACACGGAGATCTTCCGGTTTCCCCGGATATAATCGGAAAACTGCTTCATGGCGCAGAGCGCATTGAGAAAAACGAAATGGAAGGAACAGAGGAAGAATTCCATGGTCAGAAGATCATGGCATATGATCTTGGCTTTACGGTGCTTCTCTGCGACAGGAAATAAAGGATGGAAGAGAACAATCCGAAAAAAGGAAACCGGCTTCCGATCTGGATTCCCCTTGCGGTATGCGGTTTCATTCTGATTCTTTCTGGATCCGCGCAGCTGTATCATCTGATTTTCAGAAAGTACATCCGGATCCTTCTGAAGCTGACCTTTACAGCCGGGTTCCTTGTTTTTCTGATACAAATGATTCAGAAAATTCCCGAGAACAGACGAGGGCTCCGCGTCCTCTCCTGTCTTTTCACGGCTGTTCTTGCGGTTTTCTCAGCGGGGATGCTGGGTCTCAGTGAAACAGACAGCGAATCCGTTGTGATGCTGGAAGGAGAAAAGAAGATCCGCACCACATCCAGCTTCATCCTTTACTATGAGGAATCGTACTATGATTACGGAAATGCTTTCTTCTACCGGGCCTTTCCATGCATTCGAAAGAGCTTCGATGACGGGGCAAAGGATCAGTGGATCTATACGGATTTCTATGACGAAACCGGCGTCTTCAAAGACCGGATCTATGCGGAAGATCCTGTGGGAAAATGATGAACATTGGATATACAATATTCATCTAAAGCGATTCTGCATTCGATAAACAATAAAAGGCGATTCCTCCCGATCACTGAAGTGACGGGACTCCTCGCCTGATTGCTGTAATGGAAATGCGGATCCGGCTCTGCATGCAGGATCTGTACGTACATTACAGAGAGGGTGGGACTGACAGTCCCATGTTCTGTTTTCTGTTTCTGCTCAGACAGACCTGGAAATCACATCCACTTCCAGTTGTTTCTGATATACTCCTGTGCCTCGGGATCATTGCTGAACTTTTCAAGAACTTCATCCAGTGAGAGTCCCAGAACATTTTTGAAATAAACAGCACGGTTCCAGATCCGCATGGTACGTTCTTCTTCCGGGGTCATGGGTCCGTTTCCGCCCGTTACTTCGTTCAGGTTATCCTTATTGATTTTTTCTGCATCCATATTCGTTTCCTCCTGCGATCTCTCTGATCTTTTTTACGAATGTTGAATCCTTCATCCATGCCAGGCAGCTGTATAAGGCCTGACGCCATTCCATGGATCGATCCGGAAGAATTTCAATAACCCGGTGAGATGGCCGGTTTTTCCGGCTTTCCGTTTCTTACAGATGATGCGCATCTGAAGGAAATCGATGACGATGCCCTGTCATGCATGCGGTATATTACAACCGGCAAGTATCCCCGCAGATCCTGTTCCCTGCGTTATCAGACCATCAGGCGGCCCCGGTCAACAGCCACTGACGTTTCCGTAATGGGACAAGTGACAGGAATCTGTACACTCGTTCAGAGCTGTAAATAAGAGCTGAATGAAAGATCATCTCCTCAGATGAGAACGATTCTGTTGCCTTTTCAGGAAGTCGATTCCGCCTGCTGTTCATGATAAGATACATTTATGGGAATATTGAGATCGATATTCAGCAGAACTGTCCTGATGATTATTGGCATCATTCTGGAAATTACGGTGATTGCATCAATTTTTCTGTGGTTTTCAAAGCAGGCGGGATGGATTGAAATTGTTCTTCGCGTTCTGAGTCTGATTCTGGTTGTCCTGATCATCAACCGCTCCGAACATCTTTCGTCAGATCTCATGTGGATCATTCTGATCATTCTGTTTCCGGTAGGAGGAACCTTTGCATACCTTTTTCTCGGAGCTGACCTTATGATATCCCGGACCTTTCGAACAATCCGCAGGAAAACCAGGGAATCCAGAAAGTATTTCAAACAGGATCCTGCTGTAAAGGAAAGGCTGACGCATGCGGATCCGGTTGCGCAGAATCAGTATCACTATCTGTCAGAGACTTCCGGTTTCCCGTTTTATTTCAACCGCAGTGCGGATTATTATCCTCTTGGCGATATCGGTTATCCGGTGATGATCGAGGAAATGAAGAAGGCAAAGAAGTTCATCTTCCTCGAATATTTCATCATAGAAGAAGGAAAGATGTGGGATCCGATGGCGGAAATCCTCAAAGCCAAGGCAAAGGAAGGACTGGATGTGCGGGTATTGTACGATGATCTTGGCTCATTGATGACGCTGCCGTTATCCTATGCCTCAATGCTTGAAAAATCAGGAGTCAGATGCATTCCGTTCAACCGCATCAATCCGATTGTAGGGATTATTGCGAATCACCGGGATCACCGCAAGATCATGGTCATTGACGGACTGACTGGTTTTTCAGGCGGTATTAATCTCGCGGATGAATATATCAATGAGAAAGATAAATGCGGCCACTGGAAAGATAATGTCATCCGGATCAGGGGAGAGGCGGTATGGTCACTTACCGTGATGTTTCTGACACACTGGAATTCGTTAAGAAATACGGATGACGATTTTGAGAAATTCCATGTCATTCCGGAAGATACCGAGACAGAAGACGGATTCATTGCGCCGTATGGTGAAACACCGCTCGATACGGAGCTGACTTCTCAGAATGTATATATGAACATCATCAATTCCGCGAGAAACTATCTCTATGTCATGACGCCGTATCTCATCATCGACACAGATATGATCAACGCACTGTCGCTTGCGGCCAAGCGCGGAGTGGATGTGAAGCTGATCACACCGGGTGTTCCGGACAAGCTCATCATCTGGTATATCACGCAGTCCTACTACCGGCCGCTGCTTAAAAACGGCGTACGGATCTTTGAGTATGAACCTGGCTTTGTACATTCCAAGGTATTTGTATCGGATGATATCTGCTGCACAGTCGGCACGGTCAACCTCGATTACCGCAGTCTGTATCTTCACTTTGAAAACGGTATTTTCCTGTATAAGGCCAGGGCAGTGGAAAAGGTGGCGCTCGATTTCCGGGAAACCCTTCTGAAGAGCCGGGAGATGACAGCGGAGAAAATCCGTAAGGGACCGATTCTGGATTTCTTCATTGCCGTAATGCGTCTGTTCGCTTCCGAAATGTAACTGAATATAAGCCAGTAAATCCATTCTGACCAGGCTGTCTTCTGACAGCCTTTCCTATGCGGTTTCTGATTGTTGTGACGGTGAGCGAAAGAAGTGTATAGTTAGTAATGTCTAATCGAATGTCCGGAGGGAGGTGCAGGCAGATGAAAGTGCTGGTATACGGAGCCGGTGTGATCGGCGGACAGATCGCCCATGCATTATCCAAAAGCGGCAATGAAGTCACGGTCCTTGCCCGCGGGGAATGGGCGGAAACCCTCCGCAGAAAAGGACTGCGGATTCATCATTTCATTCAGAAAACGGATACCACCGACCATCCGCATGTCATTACTCAGCTGAATGATCAGGCATATGATGCGGTATTTGCCGTCATGCAGTACCGGCAGATGGAAAGAATTCTTCCGGATCTTGCGAAGGTGAACAGCCCGGTGGTTGTGCTGACTGGCAATAATCTTTCCGTGGATGAAATGGAGAAAACGATTCTCAGGGATTCGAATGGCTCGAAAACAGTGCTGTTCGGGTTCGGATCGACTGCCGGCGTACGAAGGAACGGAATCCTTACGGCGGTTCATACCGGAGATGGGAAACTGACAATCGGAAAAGCACATGAAGACATGCCGGAAAATCTGAAGATGCGGATCAGACAGCTGTTTTCCGGAAGCCGGATGTCCGTGTCCTTCTGTGACAACATGGACGCATGGCTGAAATACCACGCGGCGTTCATCCTTCCGGTTGTGCACCTTTCGTATAAGACCGGCTGTGATCTGAAGAAAGCATCCCGGGCAGAGCGAAGCCTGGTGCTGGATGCCGCAAAGGACGCGTATCACCTGCTGATGGAACTGGGGTATCCGGTGCGTCCGAAAGGGGATGAGAAGACTCTCGAGCCAGGACTGCTTCGCGCTTTGGCTTCATTGATCCTTGCGCTTGCGGCGAAAACGGAAATCGGTGCCCTCTGTACGGTTGAGCACTGCCGCAGCGCGTGCGGGGAGATGGAGGATCTTGATACGGCGTTTGAGAAGATCCGTGCCCGCAGGCCGGATTTTCCGATGCCTGATTATGACCGGCTTCGTCATTCCATGCCCGCATGGAAGACCATCCGGGAAGAATATGGAAAGAAATGAGGAGAAAAGATGAAATATGGAGTAATGGGCGCAATGATTCCGCTTCTGGTAAAGAAACCGGTGGCCGCATATCTTGACCGTGCGGTTCCGGGAATCTCACTGTCAGATGCGAAGAAAGAATACAAGGCAATCATTGCCAGACAGCCGGAAATCGGCGGCAGTAAGAACAATCTGATCATGGGTCTCTATACCGCTGCCTATCTGATCGGGGTATATAAGACGGATCAATCCCGCATCAGTGAGGAAGTGTTTGACGGCCTGGTAAAGGCACTCTGCGCGTCCGATATATTCATCAGGCTGAATAAAGGAAGGGAGTTTTTTACAGAGAAGAATATCAGTACCCGGAACCGTCTTCAGAATGATCCGGAATTCAACTCCTATCCGGAAAACTGGAAGTATACGTTCAGCTATGACATGAGCGTTCCGGAATGCACCATTACCTATACAAAGTGCGCGATCTGTGAGATGGCCCGCAGAGAAAACTGTTTCCATCTGATGAAGTATTTATGCACGACCGACTTTGCCCAGCAGGAGCTGATGGGCAATACCCTGATCCGTACGAAGACGATCGGAAACGGGGATGACATCTGTGACTTTCATATCATCGGAACCAGAAAGTGAGAAGAACCATGCGTCGGGAAGATTTCAGTTACGGGGAACATGGGTTCTGCGGACATCTGGCTGAACCGGATTCCGGCACTGACCGGGCGGTGATTGTGATCATGGGCGGCGAGCAGAGTCTTCTGCCCGGTGTCATGATCGCGGAGCGATTTGCGGATTACGGCATTGCCGGACTGGCGGTATCCCTGTTCGGAGCACCCGGTCTTAAGGAGAGCCCGGATCGCGTTCCATTGGACATGATGGTTCCGGCAGTGAACTATCTGAGGGAAAAGAAGCACATTTCCCATCTCAGCGTGTATGGACAGTCCATGGGGTCCATCTTCGCGTGTCTTGCGGCACAGTATATCGGCGGAATGGAAAATCTGATTCTGGTGTCTCCGACCCATGTGCCGTTTGAAGGAACAGAGAGTGA
>CAMNFS010000041.1 GCA_946537255.1 uncultured Erysipelotrichaceae bacterium | reverse complement strand
TGGTCGCCTGCCACGCCTGCGATCTTGATCGGGCCGCCGAAGAATTCCGGATCGGACTCGCCGTAGATGCAGCTGGAGGGCTTCGCCTCGGGCAGCATGTTCATCGGAACTTCGAGCTGCTTGCAGAGCTCTTCATCCCACTGGCAGGTGTTGATGTTGAACATCAGGGTTCTGGAAGCGTTGGAATAGTCTGTTGCGTGAACAGCGCCCTTTGTCAGCTTGTAGATCAGCCAGCTGTCAACAGTACCGAACGCGAGTTCGCCGGCTTCCGCACGGGCACGGACACCTTCTACATTATTAAGGATCCATCTCAGCTTGGTTCCGGAGAAGTACGGGTCGAATACGAGACCTGTCTTATGATAAGCAGCGTCAGCGATGTCAGGATACTTGCTGATCAGCTCTTCCTTCATGTCTGCGGTTCTGCGGCACTGCCATACGATTGCATGATATACAGGCTGGCCGGTCTTCTTGTCCCAGACAATTGTTGTTTCACGCTGGTTGGTGATACCGATCGCAGCGATATCCTCATAGGTAGCTCCGATCTTCTGCATTGCTTCACGCGCTACAGACAGCTGTGTCTGCCAGATTTCATTCGCATCATGCTCTACCCAGCCCGGCTGCGGGAAGTACTGTGTGAATTCCTTCTGCGCTACAGAGCACATCTCACCCTTGGTGTTGAACAGAATACATCTGTTGCTGGTTGTGCCTGCATCAAGCGCCATTACATACTTTGCCATAATTGATATCCTCCTTATAAATTGGCATCATGTGAAAGCAGTAATGCTTTTAAGTCCCGAATGATCCACCCGGTGGTTCAGTCATTTCGTCTTCCAGGTGTGATAGAACCTGTGACGAAAAACCTGAAACATCCAAGTGGGTACACACAAAACAATCGTTTGAATTTGTTCGTAACGATTTTATATTCCGGAAGTTTTTTGAAATGCGCGCAACGATCTCGCAGATACTGCCCGGATGGCAAGCCGAGCCTTTGCTTAAATAAAAACGAACGTCCCAATCTGAAGTAATTCCTAATCTGAATCAATCATCTTCTCACCAATCACGTTCATTTCTTCATCGCAATACTGTACCTGTTTCTCGATAATTCAAATCTAACACCAAAAAATATCTTATTCAAGAAAGAAACAGCAGTTTTTTTATACACAATCAGGTTTTTGTCAATTTTTTCATTTTTCACAAATTTCATGGTACGGGGAAATCATTCGTCCCGATTGGGTCCAAACCCGCAGAAACCCTTTATTTACCGGCTTTTCATGTCTTCCAGGAAGATCTGATCCGTCAATTTCACGCTTTAATTAAATCATTGAATTAATTTATCCTTTTAATTTATTTCTTTTTCATCCACCATGAAAGCAGGGAGAAACAGCCTTCCGCGATGAGGCATTAATTAAAGGCTTTTATTATTCCCGCGCTTTTCCGGCTTCGGTTTTCACCCGGCTGGAAGAGCGAAGAAAAATCTTGAATCTTTCTTCTTCAGCATAGTGACAGCGTTCAATTTTGGAGTATATTTAATTATAGAAACATTCAACAAAGCAGTCAGAAGAGCGTCGGAGGATATCGGCTATTTGAATCATAGGATACCCGGATGTGAAAATCGGAATCTGCCATGGCAGAGCTTGCGTTATCACATTTTTAATGTAGCAGCCGGCACACTCCATTCATGCATGCCGTGGTTCTCTCATCATGACCGGCGCTGTTCTGTGCTTTGCTGCAAGCCAGGGAGGTATAACAATGTCCAGCAGAATTCATGAATGTATCGTACGAATCGGGGAAACCATCAAGGATAACAAGGATTTTCTCACAGATCTCGACCGTGAAATCGGTGATGCCGATCATGGCGTAAACATGGCAAGAGGCTTCACTGCGGTCGAAGACAAGCTTCCCGCAGATGAAACAGACATCGGCGCCATGCTGAAAAAAACCGGCATGACACTGCTTTCAACCGTCGGCGGTGCATCCGGTCCCCTTTACGGTACAGCCTATATGGAAGCCGGTAAAATCGCAGCCGGCAAAACAGAGATCACGGCAGCGGATTTCGGCGCCATGCTGGAAGCGGCGATCGCCGGCATCCAGAAACGCGGCAAGGCTGTAAAGGGAGAAAAAACCATGCTGGATGCGCTGATTCCTGCCCATGATGCATTCATGGAAAAAGCAAACGCAGGTGCGGATCTTGTGACAGCGCTGGACGCGGCATGCGCGGCCGCCAATGAGGGCGTTGAATTCACAAAGACAATCCGCGCTACCAAAGGCCGTGCCAGCTATCTTGGGGAACGCAGTATCGGACACCAGGATCCCGGCGCGACGTCTGCGACTCTTACGCTTGAAACAATCCGTGATTTCCTGAAGGAATAACAGAGAGTACAGCTATGGTTGGAGTTGTCATAGTATCCCACAGTCCCAAGATTGCCGAAGGTATTTCTGATCTTGCTCTGCAGATGGCAAAGGATTATAAGGGTCTGCGCACGGCAGCGGGTCTGGAAGACGGAACGATCGGTACGGATTCCGTCCGCATCATGAACGCCATTCAGGACGCGGATGAAGGCGATGGTGTTGTCGTCCTTGCGGATCTTGGCAGCGGTGTCATCAGCGCTGACATGGCAATTGATATGCTGGAAGGCTCCGTGAAGGCAAAAATTGCGGATGCGCCGATTGTCGAAGGCGCCGTTGTCGCAGTGGTGGAAGCTTCGATCGGAAGTGATTTTGACCGTGTGATTGCCGAAACGGAAAAGACCCGTGATTTCAGAAAGGTGTCCTGATTCCTTCGCATAAAAGAGGGGTTTTATAGCCATACAGGTTATGGCTTTCGGCGGAATGCCGATTCTTCATTCAATAATTTAAAAGGAGGAAAGTATGAAGAAGCTGATTAATGATGTCGACAACGTTGTAAACGAAATGCTGGATGGGATGGTTGCCGCATACCCTAAGTATGTAAAGCGCCTGGAAGGACTGGAAGTACTGGTCCGTGCCGGCGGCTCTGACGGCAAGGTTGCGCTGGTTTCCGGCGGCGGAAGCGGACACGAGCCTGCTCATGGCGGCTTCGTCGGAAAAGGCATGCTGGACGCCGCGGTTGCGGGAGCTGTATTTACATCTCCTACACCGGACCAGGTTTATGAGGCAATCAAGGCTGCCAATGGCGGCAAGGGCGTTCTGCTGGTCATCAAAAACTACACCGGCGATGTCATGAACTTTGAAATGGCGGCAGATATGGCTGCGGATGAAGGAATTGAAGTGGACAAGGTTGTTGTGGCCGATGATGTCGCGGTTGAAAACAGCACATGGACTACCGGACGCCGCGGTATTGCCGGAACGATTTTCGTTCACAAGCTGGCAGGTGCCTGCGCAGAGGCAGGCGGAAGCCTCGCTGATGTCAAGGCAGTCGCGGAAAAGGTCATCGCAAATGTACGTTCCATGGGCATGGCAGTAGACGCCTGCACCGTACCTGCGGCTGGAAAACCGAGTTTCGATCTTGCGGAAGATGAAATTGAAATCGGTATCGGCATTCATGGTGAACCGGGTGTCAACCGCGAAAAGATCAGCTCCGTCAACGAAATCTCTGACAAGCTGCTTGGCAAGATTCTTGCCGAGGGAATCTACAATGCGGGCGATGAAGTCGCAGTCATGGTCAATGGCATGGGCGGAACTCCGCTGATGGAACTGTTTGTTGCCAACAAGCATATTGCCGAAGTGCTGGCTGACAAGGGAATCAAGGTCTACAAGACACTCGTCGGAAACTACATGACCAGTCTTGATATGGAAGGCTTCTCCATTACCCTTCTGAAACTGGATGCGGATCTCAAGCCGCTTCTCGACGCACCGGCAGATACCCCTGCCTTCACTCAGTTCTGATTTTTCTGAAAGCGCCCGGATTCCGCTGGATTCCGGGCTTTTTTATTCGGTTCTTTTTCTCTATAATAGAGGTATGTTCAATCTTTCAGTTGGAAAACGCATTATCGCGGCATTGGCAGTCCTCGCTGCCCTTGGCTATGTTGCAGTGACTCACGCAATTGCCGCAGATATCTATGCCAAAGACACAAAAGAAAAAAAGGAAACCAAAGACTGATCTTCCCGGCCAGTCAGAAGATCCAAGCGTTTCTTCTTTTTCCTGTTTTCTGTTTTTTCATGTCGTTGACAGATGCCGCAGAAGCGGCTTTTCTTTTTGCCCTTCCCCGTTTTCGCTCATTTCATACGCCGGGCTTTCTGTTCTATGGAAAGCGGGCAGTTCTGCCTCCTGCATGTACATGCTTTACAGATGCGGCGGTCCTTCGGAAATCTTCTTTCCTTAAAAAACGTTTCACTCAGGAAACTGCGTTTCCGGATGCGTCAGATGTTTGTCAATTGTTAAGGCAGACATGTTGGTCTATAATCTATGAGGTTATGAAAACATTCAGAAAAAAACTTTCAGTATTTGCCGCAGGCATCCTCTCCCTGTGTATTCTGACACCGGCGCAGGTTTCGGCGGAGGACGAGGATTTCTCAGATACCGCTTACTGGAACAGCCTGTGTACCGGCGAGAACGAACTGACTGAAGAACAGCAGGCATCCTGTCAGGCATATATGCAGTATATGAAAAAACAGAATCAGAAGCTGGAATCCCAGATTCAGGAGATTGATTCCCGGAAGGAACAGATTTCCGCAAGTATCGCAAATTATGCCCAGCAGATTGAAGGCTTCAATGTTCAGATTGCCGGAATCAACGGCATTATTGAAGACCTGAACATGCAGATCAAGGCGATTGAGGAACAGATCGCGGATATCAATCACCGGATTGAGGAAAATGAGAAAGCCTCCAGAGAAAAAGAGGAACAGATCGAACAGCTCAAAGCCAAGGTCGGAAGCCGTATGGAAGAACAGCAGAAAACCATGCGTCTGAACCAGATCATAGATATCCTCTTCGGAGCGAAATCCTTTGACTCCTTTATCCGCCTTGCCAACGGACTGAACGATATCTATGCGCGGGACAATTATTCTCTGACCCAGCTCAATGACAGTATCGTCGAACTGGACAGAATCAGAGAACAGCTGCTGGAAGATCAGGACAATGTCAAAAAGATGGAAGCGGAGCTGGAAGAAGGAAAAGCAGTTCTCGATGCCCAGCAGGCCGCCCTATTGTCTGCAAGATACGAGCTTGAGGCTGTGCGGGCGGACTATAACCGGCAGCTGGCAAGCGCGGACAGCGAGCTTTCATCGGCCCTTGGAACCATTGAGGCAAACAAGGAGGCCATGAGCAGTATTTCCGAATCGCTCAAGGCCACTCCGAAGCCAGGCAGCTCTTCCGCTTCCTCAGAAGAGGAGACATCGGATCCGGAGCCTGAAGATCCGGTTTCGGAAGAAAAGGAATCTTCCTCTGAGGCTCCTTCCTCCCCCAGTTCTCCCATCAGCTCCGGATCCGGCGAAAACCCATACTGGGGCGGCTGGACGAACTGTACCTGGGGATGCTGGCAGCTGGTACATGATTCTCTCGGGATCTCACTTCCGGGATGGGGAATGGCCGGCAACTGGCTGAGTGACGCCGCCGCCAGCGGCTACGCAACCGGCAGCGCTCCCAGAGCCAACTCCATTGTTGTCTTTAATTATCATGTCGGATTTGTCACTCAGGTAAACGGTGATCAGATCTATATCAAGGAAGGAAACTACCTTGGCCGCTACAACGAACGCTGGGTTCCGGCAAGCGGTACAAACTACACCGGCCAGACGGTGCTGGGCTACATCTATCTCTGACCGTTCCTTTATGAAAACGGAATCCTGCCTGGATTCCGTTTTGTTCTTTTTCTTAATTGCAGTCAGTACTGAAAGGTGCCGCTGAACACTTCCGATGCGCCGCCGGTAAGAGAAATCATTCCATGGTCATAGCGCACCTGAAGTTCCCCACCCTGTGTTTTGACAGTGATCACGGTATTCTCACGGCAATAGCCGTTAATGACCGCGGCGGCCGCGGCCGCGCAGGCACCGGTGCCGCAGGACAGCGTCTCGCCATTGCCGCGCTCATATACCCGGATTCTCAGAGTCGAAGGATCCACCACTCTTACAAACTCCGTATTAATCCGGTCCGGAAACCTCCTGAAATGTTCGAAATCCGGACCGATCCTTGAAAGATCCAGCGCATCGATCTCATCTGTAAAAACAACACAGTGCGGGTTTCCGACGGAAAGACAGGTGATATTCACTTTCATTCCGGCGATTTCCTCCGGCTCATTGATCACCGGTCCGTGATCAGAAAGCACCGGAACAGCAGCCGGCTCAAAATCCGCCCGGCCCATATCCACTTCCACTGAGGATACCTTTCCGTTCCGGAAGAAGCAGCGGGTCTGATGCACGGTCCCGGCACTTTCGATCCTAATCTCCCGTTTTTTCACAATTCCCCGGTCATACAGATACTTCGCGACACAGCGGATATTATTCCCCGCCATCTTTCCAAAGCTTCCATCCGAGTTATAGGTACGCATCAGCGCATCCGCCTGATCGGAATGACCGATCAGAACGATCCCGTCGCCGCCGATTCCGGTATGACGGTCACACAGCGTAATGCACAGGGATTCGGGAGCCGTGATGCGGCCGGAAAAATCTTCAATGAAGATATAATCGTTGCCGGAATCCTGCATCTTGGTAAAGGCAACCGTTTCATGTTCTCTGCGCATGTGGTTGATATCCACCAGTTCCGTCGTATCACCGTTATAGCGGCTGATAATCATATCAGCCAGCGCGGAGGCAGTATCGGCACTGGTCAGACACGGAATTCTTGCCTGCATCGCTTTCTTATGCAGAAGCGTATAGTCCCCCATTGTCTCATCCTTTACCGCGCCGGTATAGATGATATAGGAAAGCTTCCCCTGATCCACAAGATCCGGGATTTCACTGCTGTCTGCCGCGTTGGCAACCGCTGTCACATCGATGCCAAGAGACGCAATTGCTTTCGCGGTTCCGGATGTGGCATAGATCCTGAGCCCGATATCGTGAAACTTCTTGGCAACCGAAAGGATTTCCTGATAATCGTGAGTTTCCACCGAGATCAGAACGCCGTTGCTGCGGTCATGACAGTCCGGGACATAAAATCCCGCGGCCGTCAGTCCCTTGTACAGCGCTTCCGGCAGAGTCCTTCCGATCCCAAGCACCTCGCCGGTTGATTTCATCTCCGGACCGAGGATGGAATTGGCATCCAGCAGTTTTTCAAAAGAGAACACCGGAACCTTGACACAGTAATACGGCGGCTGCCGGTACAGTCCGGTCCCATAGCCAAGATCCCTGAGCGCCGCTCCGGTCATGACCTCACTTGCAAGATCGACCATCGGCACACCGGTCACTTTGGAGATATAGGGAACCGTACGGCTGGCTCTTGGATTGACTTCAATCACATAGAGCTCTCCCTGGAACAGAAGATACTGAATATTGACCAGACCCTGGGTCTTCATCGCCAGAGCGAGCTGCGTGGATACCTCTGTCACTGTTTCAAGATCACTGTCCGAAAGATTGTACGGCGGATAGACCGCTATGGAATCTCCGCTGTGCACGCCCGCCCGTTCAATATGTTCCATGACGCCGGGGATCAGCACATCTTTCCCGTCTGATATGACATCAACCTCCAGTTCGATACCGGGAAGATACTGGTCAATCAGAACCGGGTTGTCAATTCCCTGCGCAAGGATCCGCGTCATGTAGGTACGCACATCCTCATTGCTTCTTGCAATGGTCATGTTCTGTCCGCCGATGACATAGGATGGTCTCAGAAGCACCGGAAAGCCAAGTTTCTCCACCGCCTGAAACGCTTCCTCCATGCTTTCCACCGCGCATCCCTGCGGCCTGCGGATATGGAAGCTTTCCAGAAGGGCATCGAACCGGCTTCTGTCTTCCGCAAGGTCAATGGAATCCGCAGTTGTTCCGAGGATCCGGATGCCGTGTCTTGAAAGATAGTCCGTCAGCCGGATGGCGGTCTGTCCGCCAAAGGCGACGACGACCCCGATCGGCTGTTCCACGTCGATAATATGCATGACATCTTCCGGACACAGCGGCTCAAAATACAGCCGGTCAGCGGTATCATAATCCGTTGAAACCGTCTCCGGATTATTGTTGATGATCACAACATCATAGCCAAGCCGCCGCAGAGTCCAGACACAGTGTACGGAGGAATAATCAAACTCAATCCCCTGTCCGATCCGGATCGGTCCGGACCCAAGAACAATGATGACCGGCTTACCGCTCCTTTGAAACTCCCTGGCTTCACAGAAGGAATCGGAAGTGGAATAGAAGTACGGTGTCTCAGCGGAAAACTCCGCGGCACAGGTATCCACCATCTTGTAGGACATTGCCCGCGGGTAGGGAATCGGACTGTCAGAGATTCTGACAAGGGCCGCGTCGGTATAACCAAGCCGCTTGCCCTCTTCATAGCTTTCTTCATCAAGTCCGTCCTGAATGGATCTTTCATAGCGCACCAAAGCCAGGATGCGGTTGAGGAACCATTCATCGATCATGGTGATCTCATGAATTGTTTCAACGGAAATGCCCTTTTTCAGAGCCTCAAATACCGTAAAGAGTCGGCGGTCATTGACATCATGCAGTCTTTCCAGTACATCCCGCTCATCCAGCGGGGCCGCGTTCAATGTGTCAAGCCCGATCTCCGCGCCTCTTACCGCTTTGAGAAGCGCCGCTTCAAAGGAAGGAGCTATGGCCATCACCTCACCGGTCGCCTTCATCTGCGTGCCGAGTGTCCGGCTGGATCCGGCAAACTTTTCAAACGGCCACTTCGGGAATTTCACGACCACATAATCCAGAGCGGGCTCAAAGCAGGAACAGGTCTTTCCGGTGATCTCATTCGTAATTTCCGGCAGGGTATAGCCAAGCGCGATCCGGGTAGTCACCTTGGCAATCGGATAACCGGTCGCCTTGGATGCCAGGGCGGAAGAGCGGGATACACGTGGATTCACCTCAATCACCGCATATTCAAAACTTTCCGGATTCAGTGCCAGCTGCACGTTGCAGCCGCCGATAATCCCGATTGCGCTGATGATATCCAGTGACGCTTTCCTCAGCATCTGATATTCCCTGTCCGCCAGCGTAAGAGCCGGCGAGACAACGACAGAGTCCCCGGTATGAACGCCGACCGGATCAAAATTCTCCATGGAACAGACCGCAATCGTATTGCCGAGACTGTCCCGCATGGTTTCAAATTCAATTTCTTTCCACCCGGAAATACATTTTTCAATCAGGACCTGGGTAATCGGAGAAAGCCCCAGACCGACCGCCGCGATTTCCTTCAGCTGCTCCGCGTTTTCCGCGATTCCTCCGCCGCTGCCCCCGAGGGTATACGCAGGCCGGACAATAATCGGATAGCCGATTTCTTCTGCCGCTTTGAGGGCACCGTCAAGATCCGTCGCGATTTCACTTGGTACGCACGGCTGATGAATCTCTTCCATCAGTTCCCGGAACAGTTCTCTGTCCTCCGCCTTCTGAATGGATTGAATATCTGTTCCTAGAAGTCTTACGCCGTGTCTTTCCAGCCAGCCATCCTGACTCAGAAGCAGAGCCAGCGTCAGGCCGGTCTGGCCGCCAAGCCCAGCCAGCAGTCCATCCGGCTTTTCAATCCGGATGATTTTCTTCAGGGTTTTTTCATTCAGAGGTTCGAGATAGATCTCATCCGCCATGTCCTTATCCGTCATGATGGTTGCCGGATTGGAATTAACCAGAACAACATTGATGCCTTCCTGTCTCAGCACCCGGCATGCCTGGGCGCCGGCATAGTCAAATTCAGCTGCCTGGCCGATGACGATCGGACCGGAGCCGATGACAAGCACTTTTCTGATCGTGTTATCTCTTGGCATTTCTGAACTCCTCCATCATCTGAAGAAACCGGTCAAAAAGGAATTCCGTATCTTTCGGCCCGGCACATGCCTCCGGGTGAAACTGCACCGTAAAACACGAGAATTCCGGATAATCAATTCCTTCGCAGGTACCGTCATTGGCATTGACATACCGCAGCTTCGCGCTTTCGGGAAGGCTTTTTGAATCCACCGCGTACCCATGATTCTGTGTCGTGATAAACGTTCTGCCCGCTTCGATGTCCGTTACGGGCTGATTGGCGCCGCGGTGTCCGTATTTCATTTTGTAGGTCTTCGCCCCCATCGCCAGCGCTGTCAGCTGATGACCAAGGCAGATTCCGAATACCGGAACCCTGCCGATGAGATTTCTGACTGCGGCAATGGTTTCCGTATTTTCCGCAGGATCGCCAGGCCCGTTGGAAAGCATGATTCCATCCGGCGCGTCCGCAAGAATAACCTCGGCCGGAGTGTTGAAAGGAACCAGAGCAACCGTGCATCCGCGCTGATTCAGCTCCCGGATAATATTGCCTTTTGCACCGCAGTCGATCATGGTCACACGATACCGTTCCTTTTCCACAGGATAGATCACCCGCTCCTTCACACTGCAGCGGCTCACTTCCCCGCCGCTCTGCCAGTTGAAAAGGCTCATGAAATCATCCGGAACTTCCGAAACGATCGCCGCGTTCATAACCCCGAATTCTCTGAGTTTGCGGGTCAGAGCCCGGGTATCCAGCCCGCAGATTCCGGGTATATCGTGTTCCTTCAGGAAGGATTCCAGGGTTTCTTCACACCGGAAATTCGAGGGCGTCTCACAGAATTCCCGCACAACATATCCGACCAGCTGCGGCTTTCCCTCATAATCCTGCGGAATCATGCCATAGTTGCCGATCAGAGGAAAAGTCTGAATGACAATCTGACCGGCATAGCTTGGATCCGTCAGAGTTTCAATATACCCATTCATGCCGGTGGTAAAAACAAGTTCTCCGAAGCTGTCCCTTTCACTGCCAAAACGGTACCCTTCCAGTACCGTTCCGTCAGCCAACACAAGACAGCCTTTTTTCCTGCCGTTCATACCGTCGCAGCGAGCACCGCCTTGATGGTATGCATGCGGTTCTCCGCTTCCTCAAATACAATACTGGCCGGGCTTTCAAACACTTCGTCTGTAACCTCAATGCCATTCTGAAGACCGAATTTCTCTGAAACCTTTCTGCCGATCTCGGTTTTTTCATCATGGTAGGAAGGCAGACAGTGCATGAATACCGCTGTTTTCTTCGCGAAAGCCATATTTGCGGCATTCACCTGGTAAGGCTTCATCAGCGGAATTCGCTTTTCCCATTCCGCTTCCGGTTCCCCCATGGATACCCAGATGTCCGTATAGACAACATCCGCGTCCCTGAGAGCACTTTCAGGGCTTGGGTCAAAGGAAAGAACCGCTCCGGTTTCTTCCGCGATCTTCTCAGCCGTTTCGATCAGATCCTGCGGCGGCATATATCCCTCCGGCGCACAGGCCGTAAACTGCATTCCCATCTTGGCGCAGCCAATCAGCAGGGAACGGCCCATGTTGTATCTCGCGTCCCCCATATAAACAAGTTTAATGCCTTTCAGGGTTTTGAAATGTTCCCGGATTGTAAGCAGATCCGCAAGAATCTGAGTCGGATGGTACTCGTTTGTCAGTCCGTTGATAACCGGTATTTCCGCATAATCCGCGAGTTCCTGAACAATCTCCTGACCGAATCCCCTGTATTCAATTGCGTCATACATGCCTGAAAGAACACGGGCGGTATCCGCGATGGATTCCTTCACTCCGATCTGTGAACCGGTCGGACCAAGATAGGTAGACCCCATGCCAAGATCGCTCGCGGCAACCTCAAACGCGCAGCGCGTCCGGGTGCTGGTCTTTTCAAAAATCAGCGCAATATTCTTCCCTTCACAGAGACGATGCGGAATTCCTTCTTTCTTTTTCCGCTTCAGATCCGCCGCAAGATCCAGAAGCCCTTCAATTTCTGCCGGTGTATAATCCAGCAGCTTCAGAAAATCATGTCCTTTCAGATTCATATGCTTTTATTCCCTTCCGGCGGCGAATGCGCGCTTCAGCACATCCAGCGCCCTGATCAGCAGTTCATCCGGGATATTCAGCGCCGGAAGAAGCCGCACTTTGTTATGACCCGCAGTCAGTACAAGAACCCCTTCGTCAAGACACGCCCGGGCAATTTCCCGGGCAGTTGTGAACTCCGGTTCAATCCCGATCATAAGTCCCATCCCGCTGATCGATTTCACACCCTCTGCACCATTCAGGGCAGAGAATATCAGTTCGGATTTACGTCTTACATCCGCAAACAGCGCGTCATCGAGACGGTTCAGGTTTGACAGCGCCCCGGCTGCCACAGCCGGATTTCCGCCGAATGTGGAGCCATTGTCTCCCGGCGTAAAAATATCCTGCAGTTTTTCGCCAAGCATGGCCGCGCCGATCGGCAGACCGCCGCCGATGCCTTTGGCGGTTGTCGCGGCATCCGGAAGAATCCCGTAATTCATGAAGGAGTACAGCGCCCCGGTCCGTCCGTTTCCGGTCTGAACCTCATCGATGATCAGAATCAGATCTTTCTCATCACAGAGATCCCGGACGCCTTTTACAAACGCTTCACTCAGAACATTGACGCCGCCTTCCCCCTGCACGCATTCCATCAGAATGCCGCAGACCTGATCATTCACAAGACGCTTCACGCTTTCAAGATCATTCGCCTCGGCATGTACAAACCCTGCTGTCAACGGCTGAAACAGTTCATGAAAATGATCCTGACCGGTCGCCGCAAGCGTGGTAAGCGTACGGCCATGAAAACTGTCCTTCAGGGTAATCATCGTGCTGCAGTCATTTCCATGATGAAGCTGACCATATCTTCTCGCGGCCTTGATCGCGCATTCATTTGCCTCAGCGCCGGAGTTGCAGAAGAATACTTTTTTCATGCCGGTTCTTGTGCAGAGCGCTTCCGCAAGCTGCGCGCACGGTCCGGTGTAATACAGATTGGAAGTATGCTGCACGCGGGCGAGCTGGGATGTCACCGCTTCCATCCACACCCTGTCGCAATAGCCGAAGAGATTGACACCGATGCCCGAACCCAGATCAATATATTCCTTCCCATCCTCCGCGATGGCGATTGAGCCATGGCCTTCCGTAATGGAAACCGGAAACCGGGCATAGGTGTGTGCTACATAGGTATCATCCAGTTCTCTGATTGTATGCATCTCAGCTGTCCTTTCTGATGATTGTGCCGGCACCCTCATTGGTAAGGATTTCCATGAGTACCGCGTGAGGAACCCGGCCATCGATGATGACTACCGCGTCGACCCCCTGATTCAGTGCCTCAATGCAGCAGAGAATCTTCGGAATCATCCCGCCTTTGATTCTTCCCTCTTCCTTCATCCGGATGGCTTCACTGACGGAAAGCTCACGGATCAGAGAATTGGGATCGTCCTTGTCATACATGACACCGGTAATATCTGTCATCATGATCATTCTCGAAGCATTCAGAGCCCCGGCAATCGCGCCGGCTGCCGTATCCCCGTTGATATTATAGGTATTCCCCTTCTCATCACAGCCAAGGGTGGAAATCACCGGGATATAGCCGCGGTCAAGAAGATCAAGAATCGGATCCGGATTGATCTTTGTCACATCGCCGACAAACCCGTATTTCTCATCCCGGATCTTTGCCTGAATCAGACTTCCGTCCATACCGGACAGACCGATCGCCTTTCCGCCCTTGAGTTCAATCAGCTTGACCAGGGATTTATTGATTTTCCCGGCCAGAACCATCTGAACGATGTCAATGGTTTCCTGATCCGTCACCCGCAGACCGTCCCGGAATACCGCTTCCTTATTCAGTCTGGTCATCATTTCGGTGATTTCCGGTCCGCCCCCATGAACCAGAATCACGCGGACGCCGACCTTGCTCAGAAGAACGATGTCCTCCATGACCTGTTCCCGCAGGGTTTCTGAAATCATGGCATTTCCGCCGTATTTCACTACGATGGTCTTGCCATGGTATTCCTTGATATATGGCAGCGCCTGCGCGAGCACTTCCGCCCGCATCGCGTTGGAATAGTTTTCTTCACTCATGTCCGATAATCTCCGTTGATCTTTACATAATCATAGGTCAGATCGCAGCCCCAGCAGGTCACTTCCGCGTCCTTCATCTTCATATCCGCTTCGATGATGACTTCCTCTTCCTCCAGGATCTTCTTCGCGAGTTCCTCATCAAAGGGAAGCCCGGCTCCGTTTCTGCATACATCAATCGAACCGGCCTTTGAAACAAAGCGGATATCCACCTTCTGCGGATCGAAGGAAACGCCGGAATAGCCCATGGCACACAGCACCCTGCCCCAGTTGGCGTCACATCCGAAAATCGCCGCTTTGGTAAGAGAAGAACTGATCACGGATTTTGCGAGCTGTTCCGCTTCCGCCTCATTTTCCGCATGGCGGACGGTGCAGGTGATCAGATGCCTTGCGCCTTCGCCATCCCTGGCCATCCGTCTCGCAAGACAGACACACAGGGTTTCCAGCATCGAAACAAACGCATCATAGTCTTCGTTTTCCTCACAGATGCAGGGGTTTCCAGCCATGCCGTTTGCCAGAATGATCAGGGTGTCATTCGTTGAGGTATCACCATCCACGGAAATGCGGTTGAAGCTTCTGTCACATACCTGCTTCAGGGCTTTTTTCAGAAGATCCGAAGAAATCGCGCAGTCGGTCGTAAGATATGCAAGCATGGTACCCATGTTGGGATGAATCATGCCGGAACCTTTTGAAATACCGCCAAGACGCACCATCTTCCCGCCGATCTTTTCTTCAAACGCGAACTCTTTCTTTACGGTATCAGTAGTCATGATCGCCCGCGCGCAGAGATCCGAACCCGCCGGATCATCCGTAAGCTGTCCGACAAGCTCCTGCATGTGATCCCGGATGCATTCCGTAAACAGCTCCATTCCAATCACGCCGGTTGAACCGACCAGTACCAGATCCTGAGAAATCCCCAGTGCATCCGCCGCCAGTTTCTGCATCTCCTGTGCGTGAAGCATTCCGTTCGGCGCACATGCATTGGCAATTCCGGAATTGGCAATAATCGCCTGTGCCCTGCCGTCTGAAACGGTCTCCATGTCAAGAAGTACCGGGCTTGCCTTAACCAGGTTTCTGGTGAACAGTCCCGCCGCCGTGCATGGCACATCACTTGCGATCAGACCTACATCAAGCCTGTTCCGCCCCGGTTTGACACCGGCCTGTACGCCGGCCGCCCGGAATCCCTTCGCGGCTGTCACGCCGCTTTCCAACTGTTTCATTCCTGAATATCCTTTCCGATCACAAGTCCCGTGTCTTCCCTGATTCCCATCGCAATATTCATATTCTGAATCGCGGCTCCGCTGGCTCCTTTTCCAAGATTGTCAAAACGGGCCGTCAGAAGAATCCGCTCCGCATTTCCGCTGACATGCAGTTCCATATCATCCCGGCCGCTCATGGAGCAGGCGCTCAGAAATCCGCCTTCGCCGTTCTCTCTTTTCACCCGGATCAGACCATCGGAATAAACGGATTCATAGCAGTCAATGATATCCGCGGCCGTTCCGTTTACCTGATGGGAAAACAGAGGGATGACCGTTTCCATTCCACTGTAGTAATCCGCCACCACCGGCAGAAAAACCGGCGCCACAGTCAGACCGCTGAGTCTGATCATTTCAGGAAGATGCTTGTGATTCTGCGTCAATCCGTAAAGACGCGGTGCTTTCAGCAGCGGATCCCGCGCCGCGTCCTCATACTGAGCGATCATCTTTTTCCCGCCGCCGGAATACCCGGTCAGAGACAGACATTCCAGCATGGTGTCCGGGCGGATCAGCCCGTGCTTTACAAGCGGAGCCGTCAGAGCTATGAACCCGCTGGCGTGACATCCTGGATTGGCGATCCGATGGGAAGCGGCGATTTTTTCACGCTGTCCCTCCAGTTCCGCCATTCCATATACCCACGCATCATCCGTCCGGTGGGCAGTGCTTGTATCAATCACTACCGGTCCCTTCGGATCCAGAACCGCCGCAATTTCCTTCGCCGCATCATCCGGAAGACACAGAAATACACAGTCACATGATTCCGCTGCTTTCCTGCGCACTTCGATATCATGGCGCATTTCATACGGCACGCTGTGCAGTTCAATATCACTCCGTCCCGACAGCCGTTCCTTGATCTTCAGTCCGGTCGTTCCCGAACTTCCGTCTATAAATACTCTGATCATACATCCCCTTCATATTTTTTCCGGATCAACGCGATCTGGCGCTCTACCGACGAGGCACTGGTACCGCCTTCGGAAATACGGCGGTTCACACAGTTCTCAAGATCGATCGCATCGTATACATCCTCATCGAACAGCGCGCTGAATTCCCGATACCGGTCCAGGCTGACCTCTTCCAGCACCGTTCCGTGTTCCATGCACCAGCTGACCATCTTTCCGGAGATCTTGTACGCGTCCCGAAACGGCATCCCTTTTCGGGTCAGATAATCCGCAAGGTCAGTCGCGTTGATGAATCCCTTCTGCGCTGCCTTCTTCATATTTTCCCGACGCACCTTCATGGTCGCAATCATCGGTGTGAAAACATCCAGACACATGGTGATCGTATCCACTGCGTCAAAGACCGGTTCCTTGTCTTCCTGCATATCCTTGTTATAGGCAAGCGGCAGTCCCTTCAGCACTGTGAGCAGGGTCATGAGGTCGCCGTAAACACGGCCGGTTTTACCCCTTACAAGCTCTGCCATGTCGGAATTCTTCTTCTGAGGCATGATGGAGGAACCGGTGGTATACCTGTCATCCAGTTCCACAAACCCGAATTCCCAGCTCGTCCAGAGAAGGATTTCTTCCGAAAACCGGGACAGATGCATCATCAGAACGGAACAGTCAAACAGAAATTCCGCCGCGAAATCCCGGTCGCTGACTCCGTCCATGCTGTTTTCACCGACTCTTGAAAGACCAAGCAGGGAGGCCTCCAGGCCCCGGTCCGTGTCATAGGTAGTTCCGGCAAGCGCGCAGCTGCCGATCACGGATACATCCGTACGCTTCCTTGTATCCTCCAGGCGGCTGATATCCCTGTCCAGCATCATGGCATATGCCATGAGATGATGGCCGAACAGAACCGGCTGGGCCCGCTGAAGATGGGTATAGCCGGGAAGAATGGTATTCTTTTCCTTCTCTGCCTGATCAACGATCACCCGCAGAAGACGGCGCAGACGGAACAGGATCTCATCAATTTCCGCTTTCAGATACAGCCGAAGGTCCAGCGCGACCTGATCATTCCGGCTTCTTGCCGTATGCAGCATCTTGCCTTCTTCTCCGATTCTCTCCGTCAGTACCTGTTCGACAAACATATGAATATCTTCCGCGGACGGATCCACTTCCAGAACACCTTCCTGAAGATCGGAAAGAATGTCCTCAAGTCCCGCAACAATATGGTTCTTCGCTGATTCCGGAATGATCTTCTGCGCGCTGAGCATCTCGGCGTGCGCGATCGATCCGCGGATATCCTGTTCATACAGACGCTGGTCAAACCGGATGGACGAATTGAAATCATCCGCGAAGTGATCTGTTTCACCGGCCGTCCGGCCTGCCCACATCTTTTTCATGGTTATTCCTTTCCCGCTTTGTTCTTCGCATCCACAACTGCCTGAACACCAGTCGGCAGTCCATACAGATGAATGAATCCCGCCGCGTCCTTCTGATCATATTCAGATTCTCCGAAGGAAGCGAGTTCTTCGCTGTAAAGGGTAAACGGACTGTCTACACCCGCCTTGATGATATTGCCCTTGTAGAGCTTCAGTCTGACAGTACCGGTCACCTTTTCCTGGGTCTTGTCCACAAAGGCACTGAGCGCTTCCCGCAGAGGTGAGAACCAGAGCCCGTTATACACGAGTTCCCCGAAGGTAATGGACAGTTCCTGCTTCTTATGCGCGGTCAGCTTGTCCAATGTGACTGTTTCAAGATATTCATGGGCTTTATAGAGAATGGTTCCGCCCGGAGTTTCATAGACCCCTCTTGACTTCATGCCCACAAGGCGGTTTTCAACGATATCCAGAAGACCGATGCCGTTCTTTCCGCCCAGTTCATTCAGTTTGAGCAGAATTTCTGTCGCACTCATTTTCACACCGTTCAAAGCGCACGGAGTTCCTTTTTCAAAGGACAGCTCCACATATTCCGGTGTATCCGGAGCATCGATCGGAGAGACGCCCATCTCCAGAAAGCCCGGCTTTTCATACTGCGGCTCATTGTTCGGATTTTCAAGGTCAAGTCCTTCATGGCTCAGATGCCAGATATTCTTATCCTTGGAATAGTTGGTTTCCCGGTTGATTTTCAGAGGGATGTTATGGGCTTCCGCGTAATCAATCTCCTCATCTCTCGATTTGATATCCCATTCTCTCCAGGGCGCGATAATCGGCATATTCGGAAGGAAGTGCCGCAGCGCCAGTTCAAATCTCACCTGGTCATTTCCCTTGCCGGTGCAGCCATGGCAGACCGCGTCCGCGTGTTCCTTCACAGCGATTTCCGCAAGACCCTTGGCGATGCAGGGACGGGCGGTGCTGGTGCCGAGAAGATACTCTTCATAATACGCGCCGGCCTTCATGGTCGGAATGATGTAGTGATCCACATATTCTTCGGTCAGATCCAGAATATAAAGCTTGGACGCGCCGGTTTTCTTCGCCTTTTCCTCAAGCCCTTCCAGTTCATCAGCCTGTCCGACATTTCCGGATACCGCAATCACTTCACAGTTGTTGTAGTTTTCCTTCAGCCAGGGAATGATAATTGAGGTATCGAGACCTCCGCTGTAAGCCAGTACTACCTTTTTGATGTCTTCTTTTTTCATTTTTTCCTCTCACCTTTCTTCCTGCCTGATCAGGAGGTATGAAAAACGTCCTTCAAGCAGTTACGCTCAAAGGACGGATATTCCGCGGTGCCACCTTGATTCCCATGCGTCAGACGCACAGACCCTTTTTCACCTTAACGCGGCGTATACGTAACCTGCTCACTTCTGTTTTGCAGGTTCTGCTCCGGGACACGTTCCCTCCGCTTTTCTCTGCCCGCTTTCACCATACCGGGTTCGCTATAGAGTAAGTCAGGAAGTACTACTTCCGTTCTCCGCTTTAGAAGGATTATACGAGGTTCTCTTGCAGGTATGCAAGTGTTTTCAGAAACATTTCGAAAACTTTGCTCCGATTCCGGTCAATAATCTGAAACTTTTTCATCATCCGTATCCGCGGTGAGCTGATGCCAGTGCCGGATCCATACCTGTCGGAGATCCGTGATACAGCGTCTTGGAACAATGACCGTACTTTCATCGGAAAGCAGAACAACCTCCTGACGAAGACCGCGGATATGATCGAGATTCAGCAGGATGGAAGCTCCCGCCAGATAGAACCTTCGATCATCCAGAAGACCGCTTATGGCATTACGGAACGAAGAGCGAAGCGTCACAGAGTCAACATTTCTGCCGTTTGTAAGATGACATACCATGCCGCGAAGAGAGCGTTCAATATACCGGATTTCATCAAACGGAATCAGTTCCTCACCCCGTTCATGATTCCGTATCATCAGCATTTTTCCTCTCTGTCTGCGGATCTCCGGAATATATCGATCCAGAATATCCCAGACTTTCTGCGCATGATACGGACGCAGGAAATAATCCTTTGCCGGCACGCTGTAAGTCTCCAGAGCATAGGAAGCGGTATCTGCCTGAAAGATGATCCGGGCATGAGAATCCATTTCCCTTATACGCCGGCCCAGGCGGATCCCGTCTTCCCCTGAAAGCTCGATCTCAATGAAGTAGAAATCATATTTTCCATATTCAAAGATCGAGTTGATCAGCGGAAGCCCTCCTGAAAAAGTAAAGCAGGATATCGCGTAATTGCTGTGATACGCCTGATATCCGGTGATATATTCCAGCAGTGTCTTCATGGACTGCTCTCTGTCATCGACAACGGCAATTCGGATCATGATCAAAGGTTCTCTGTATATTTCATACCACGAATACCATGGTGTTTATCATTGATTTGCCAATCCGAAAGAAAAAGGCAGTGATGGGCCAGGGGGCTGGATCACTGCCATTTCTGATTATAAAGATGCATCATTTCATTTTTTAAAATGCGCAAAATTGTAAGATTTTTGTGTAAATTAATTTTCACGGACCCTCCTTTGAAACAGATAACCGAACATGTTTCTGTCAGGAATGTGCATATTTCGTTCATTTTTCTTCTTTTTGCCTATAATAAGGAAGCAACATAAAAAGGAGGCATCAATATGACAAAAGCAGATGTTGTATCAGGCTTTCTTGGAGCCGGCAAAACAACCCTGATCTCCAAACTGATCAAGGACGTGTTCGCAGGCCAGAAAGTCGTACTGGTAGAAAATGAATTCGGAGAAATCGGCATCGACGGCGGATTTCTGAAGGAAGCCGGAATTGAAATCCGGGAAATCAACAGCGGCTGTATCTGCTGTACCCTGAAAGGGGATTTTGAGGCCAGTCTGAAACAGGTACTGGATACCTATGCCCCGGAACGGATCATCATTGAACCGTCCGGTGTCGGAAAGCTCTCGGATATCCTTCGGGCTATCGCTACTGTTGACGGGCTGGAGCTGGCAAGTTATTCCACCGTCGTAGACGCGAACCGCTGCAAGGTCTATCACCGGAACTTCAAGGAATTCTTTGATGATCAGATCGCAACCGCGGCCTGTGTCATTCTTTCCCGCACACAGGATGTGAGTGAGGAAAAGCTGGCAGAGGATATCGCAATCATCCGTGAGCTGAACAGCTCCGCAAGAATCATCACCACGCCCTGGGACGATCTGAACGGACAGGCGATCTATGACGCGATGAGCGGCAGCACCAGCGGCTTCCCGGAACTTGGCGAAGAGGAAGACGAAGAAGAGCACGAACATCACCACCACGATGATGAGGATGA
>CAMNFS010000040.1 GCA_946537255.1 uncultured Erysipelotrichaceae bacterium | reverse complement strand
TCCGAATCTTTTCCTGACCGGTTCAAGTGAAATCATAAGTCCCCTTTCCGCTGCACATTCATGCATACACTCATACATGCATTATACTAGCAAACATGCGCAGGAATGGGTTTTTCCGGAAATGTCAATCAAAGCAGGGTTCAGATTTCACTGAATTCCTTTCTTTCTGTCCTTCTGTATCAGAATCCGCAATGCTTCCACGGCAATACGGATGGCAGGCATTGGATCATAATCCTTCGGATCATCCATCCCGAGACTGCGACGGGTCTGATTCGCAAATACCGTCATGATACTGCCGGTACGGATCTTTCTGACGCTTCCGACGATAAAAAGACATGCGGATTCCATCTCCGAGGCAAGTGCGCCGCACTCTATCCACGCCTCCCATTTGCTGTTAAGCTCTGAGCCGACCGGCATACTTTCAGGATTGTGCTGCCCATAGAAGCTGTCCTTGCACTGAACCACACCAACATGATAGCGGTCCTTGCGATCAGAGTTTTCAGCCGCCTCAACCAGAGCCTGTACGACCTCATGATCCGCGACAGCCGGGAATTCAATCGGCGCGTATTCTCTTGTTGTTCCCTCCATGCGGATGGCTCCGGTACTGATCACAACATCCCCGCCTTTGACTTCCACCGCCATTCCGCCGGAAGTACCGGTCCGGATCATGGTATGGGCGCCGCAGTGCCAGAGTTCTTCCGCCGCGATCGCAGTGGAAGGACCGCCGATTCCATGGCTGCACACAGTGACAGTCTCTCCGTCAATTTTGCCGTTGTAAATGGTATATTCCCGGTTGGACCTGACAAAAACAGGTTCATCCAGACAGGAAGCGATCATCTCCACTCTTCCGGGATCTCCGCACATCAGAACATATCCCCCGATCTCTCCTGACTTTATTTTCAGATGAAATTCCTCTTCCTCAGAATAAACGGTTCGCATCATACTGACACCTCCTGTTTCTATCATACTTTATGAATAAGAGTTTCCTCAATAACTGTTGAGCCATCTGAATGACGTGCTATTCTTTTATAGCGGGAAAACACGCAGGGAGGTATCTGATGAAGCGGGAACTGAGCCGTATACAGACAATCGAACGAAGTCTCATCCGTAAATACCGGAAGGAGCTCTGGGCACCCTTTCTGAATGCCGTATCCAAATATGAGCTGATTCAGGAGAAAGACCGGATCGCTGTCTGCATCTCCGGGGGAAAGGATTCCATGTGTATGGCCAAGCTGTTTCAGGAACTGCAGCGAAGGACCGAGGTTCCGTTTGAAACGGTATTTCTTGTAATGGATCCCGGATACAACGAAGCAAACCGGAAACGGATTGAAGAAAATGCCCGGATCCTGGAACTGCCGATCACCGTGTTTGAAACGAACATCTTTCAGGTTGCGGACCACCAGGAAAAATCACCCTGCTATCTCTGCGCCAGAATGCGGCGCGGGCATCTCTACAACCAGGCAAAGCTTCTTGGCTGCAACAAGATTGCCCTCGGTCATCATCTCAATGACGCCATTGAAACCGCCCTGCTCTCCATGATGTGGGCTTCCAAAATCGATACGCTGATTCCCAAGGCAAGAAGTGAACACTTTGAAGGCATGGAGCTGATCCGGCCGATGTACTGCATCAGGGAAGCGGATATTCAGGCATGGTGTGACTATAATGATCTGCACTTCATCCAGTGTGCCTGCCGCTTTACGGAAGAAAGTTCACAAGGGCATATCAGCTCCCGGCGGAAGGAAGTCAAGGAACTGATCCGTGAACTTAAGAAAACAAACCCGGAAATCGAGCATAATATCTTCCGCGCTCTTCACGCGGTGCAGCTCAGTACCTTTCCGGGTTATAAGAAGGACGGCATTCTCCACAGCTTTCTGGAAGATTACAATCGCTGATCATTTCTTCAGGAAAAGATCCGGATCAAAAGCGGAGAGCACCTGCTCGGGAGAATGAAACATCGTCACATACCCGCGCAGACTGGCAGCCTTCATTTTCAGCATGCGGGATTGATCACTGGCAAAAATCTTCGCCCGGTATTTTCCGTTCTTCGCTTCCTGCATCAGATTGGCGGCAGCGGAATTTCCATCAAACAGAATGACGGCGGATTCCCTGCGCTTGAACACTTCATAGGCAAAGCTCTTGTACAGTCCCATTCCCGTCGGATCTATCGAAACCCGGATGCGGACCCGGCTTTCCGTCAGCTTGTTGCGCTCATAGCCGCTGATATGCGTCGGCACAATCGCAAAGATCCTCCATCGCCCTTCGCATTTTTCCACGAGGGCTTTTTCATATCCGGAAATCCTGTCACCGATGACAAAGAATACCTTTTCCGGATCCAGCTGTTCCAGCATCTGATCCAGAAGATCCAGACAGTTCTGTCTGACCTTGGTCGAATGCGTGTCACTGTTGAAGGAACCACCCGCAATAATGATCGGATATCCATCCTTTGGAAGCGGTTCAATCTGCTTTTTCAGTTCGGTCTCACTGGCATACCGGACCGCCGGACTCAGAAGCGGTCCGGGCAGGTCATCTGTCTTTTCCATGCGTTTTCTGTAGAACTCTGATACCGGGCCTGTTCCGCAGTTCTTCTCAAACCGCTGAAGCTTGTCTTCAAAAGCCGCAAGCGAGGCATCGATGATCTGATCCTCGGCTCTGCGCATCTTCATGAAATCATCCCGGGTCAGATTCAGCAGCCGTTCCAGGGCAAGCTGCTCATCCACGGAATCCGTTCCGTACAGTGCGCCTCCGTCGGTCCCCTGCACGCACATGATTCCGGCCGCAAGATATCTGCGCAGCGGATGATGCTTCAGGCTGGACAGATTGTTCAGACGCACATTGGAGGAGATCTGAAATTCCACGATAACCCTGTTCTCCCGGATCTCCTGAAGCAGCCGCTTTCCCTTGGCGCTGCTGAGATTTGCCGTATACAGTCCGTGTCCGATCCGCACTCTCGGCATGGCCTGTCCTTCTTTCAGAGAATTTCTGACACAGGCAATCGCATTGGCCACATTATCGCGCAGGCTGTCATTTTCTCCGGCATGAATCCGGATTACAAACGAGGGTTCTGTTTCGGCAATCCGGGTCAGTTCCTTGATCAGAGGCTGAAGCTCCCGGATATCATTGATCTCCTCCCCCACAATATCGCTGCCCATGACATAAGGGTCAGAGGCGACCGCCTGAATCGCGGTGAGATTGGCCCGCAGATAGTCTGCCGCAGTGACCTGATCCTTTACGATCGTCAGCGGGATCCGCCGGAATGCCGCAAGAAACCGAATGGATACGCCGGTCTCCCGATAGATTTCCGGCATGACCGCGTGAACCTCTTCCAGCATGTGCGGGGCTTCGGATGGTTTTACCAGAGTCGTATCACTGATCTCCACGTAGTCAATCTGGTTGACACGGCAGCTGCGGGCAATCCATAGCAGCTTGTCACGAAACAGTGTATTTTCCGCATAAACCGGATTGTTTCTGTCCTCCATCATCTGATGAATCGCGCGCACGATATCCGGATCCGGGATATCCTCATAATGATCCAGAGATATGCGTCTTGGCATGGAGATTCCTTTGGTAAACACATAGCGGTACAGATACACTTTTTCCAGGTTGGAAAAGACTGCCTGTCCATCCTTGAGCACGGCAAGACTTGCCCGGATGCGGGCAATATTATATTCGCTGTCCTTCAGGTTATGAAGGATCAGAGAGGCAAAATTGATAAAGGTATTGTCATCGATTTTTCTTGTCAGATATTTACCGGTCAGACTGCTGTCCTGAAAGCTCTTCGCAACTCGCGCGCGCTGGGTTACAATCGCCTTCATCTGCGCCCGGGTCAGCCGCAGGCTGAGTTTTCGGATGTAATAGAGAGGATAGCGGATCTGATGAAAAATACCGAGGGCAATCAGAAGATCCGGTGAGAGATTGGCATTCATATGGGTGTGAAGATCCGTACGGAATTTGCAGTCCGTGCGGATGTAGGTCTTGACGATTGTATTCCATGCCTCTCCGGCATAATGCTTGGTCTGCGACATCAGCGTCTTCGAGATCGAGGGAATCATTGCCTTGATCTCAATGGTTCCATCCGGATAGATATTCGCCACTTTCGTGTTGGCAAGACGGAACACATAAACCATCCGGCCGTTGATGTCGTAATAGCTCGGAATGGTATCACGGATAATCAGAAGTCCGTTTTCATCTTTTTCCAGCGGCAGACCGCAGAGCTTCGCAAAATTGCGGATCAGATTGCCGGTGCTGTGATTGGGCGTTCTCAGCGTATAGAAAAGCGTTCTGTCTTCCATATAGAGATCCACAATCATGTCTTTTTCCTTATCCAGATAAAACCGCCCGAACCGTTCCATACGTCCTCCTGTTTTTTGAAAAACCCCGGATCAGATCACATCCAGGGTATCCGTTACATGACTCCTTAAAAATACCGCAAACCCGGCCTCATCAACCGAAGGGGCGGTTTTCCAGGCAGCTGCTTTGGCATCGTCCGTACCGTTTTCCATGGCAACGCCATACCGCACGGCTCTGAGCATCTCCAGATCATTTGTCGTATCACCGAAGGCCATGATCTCCTCAGTCGTAATACGCATCATCGATGCCACAATCTGAATTCCGACATCCTTCGCCAGCATCGGATGGGTCAGTTCAAACAGATCCGCTGCCGTCTTGAAGCCGTTGTATCTGCTGTCCGGATGATCCTTCGCAAACTGTTCCACTTCGCTCATCTGTCCGCTTGGAACGACAAACATGAGCTTCAGCTGCGGTTCTGTCGTAAGCGCCTTGATATCACCGACTTTCGTGCTGACACCGATCCGTTCGGCAACCGTTTCCGTGCCTTCACTTTTCCGGGACACATAAAGGGACATCCCGTCATACAGGGTCGGAATCAGATGAAGCGGTTCGTAAAGATCAATGATCTCATGAATCAGTTCTGCCTCAAGCAGATAGGCCTTCTGGTATTTGCCGCTTGAAACCTCCAGCACCTCACCGCCGTTGGATCCAATGATATAATCCGCCGCGTCCGCAAGCCCCCATCCTTTCAGAAGCGGGATCACGGAGTCAATCGGCCGGCCGGAACAGACCGCGAATTTCGCTCCCTGCCCACGGAGCCTTTCAATTTCCCGGGGAATCCGGGCATCACAGTGGTTGTGACTGTCTATGATTGTTCCATCTAGATCACTTGCGATCAGCCGGATCATACTGCCTCCTTCTTTTTTTCCTGAATCGGAAGATTCAGATGCGCGGAACCCATAAAGGAAAGAATCTCTTCCTTTCTGTCTTCCATATCCTGATAGCCAAGGTCAAAGAGCTTCCGGCACTTTTCCGGATCTCCCTTCCAGCGGCTGACCTTGATATTGACGGAAGGACAGATCAGAATGCAGCTTCCTTCATCCTCCTTCTGATGGATCAGATCCATCTGCCGGTAATAGTTGAGATGCCGGACCGCGTAGTCCTTTTCGATTTCCGGACATTCCGGATAAAGCATCTTCATGAGAATTCTCACAATCCAGTTTGCCGGTTTGCGGACATAGTCTCTGGCTTTGGTGGTAATCACCAGCGTTCTGGTACATCCCTGTTCCAGAGCCCGCTCAATCGGAATCATCTTGGTAATGCCTCCGTCAAGAAGCCGGTATTCTCTGAAATCCACAACCGAAGAAGCGACCGGAAGAGAACAGGCGGCCCGGATCAGCTCCAGCTGCGGGTCAATATCACGGGCTCTGAAGTAAATGGTTTTTCCCTGCTTCAGATCATAGGCACCGATTTCCATCGGCGCGTCCCTTTCCACAAGGGGAGTGACATCCAGACCGCATCCCTCAATCAGATCATGACGGATAATCCGCTTGGAAGCGACATAGTTCCCTTCCGAAAGCATCGCCCGGAATCCGACATTCTCGGGATCCGGCGCATATTCACACGCCATCTTCTTCGCCGCGTCAAGACGTCCCAGTTCAAAACAGGTCAGATACATCGCTCCGCTGGAAATGCCGACGCTGTAGTCAAAGGTTATGCCATGATCATACAGCCAGGTCAGTGCTCCCGCGGTATAGGAACCGCGGACCCCGCCGCCTTCCAGTACCAGTCCGTATTTCTCCATCTTTTACTGTGCCTCACTTTCTGTCTGCGCCTGTTCCATTTCCCTGCGCGCAGTATACGCATCCCTGATCATCTGCAGGAATTCTTCTTTTCTTCCTTCCGAAATCAGCCGGTGCGGACATTCCTTCACCATGAAATCCTCATGGAACTTCACCCGGTCCATGGAAAGGTCATACGCGATCATCAGCTCCGCGGTAAGGGCGGCAGTGTTTCTGAGCGTCTGTTCAAAATCATTTGTGACATTCACGCACATCTCAATGCCGATGCCGTTGATATTTCCCCCATCCTTACTGCGGTTGTCGCCCGCGTTCCAGGCAATCTCATTGTCCGGAATATGATGACAGATTACGGAATCATCCACGGTATAATGCCAGCCGGTGATATCCGTCGTGTCCGTGCTCAGAAGACTGCTGTGTGCTTCCGCGTCCGCCCCTGCCCGCCGGTTATCCGTCTCATGAATCGTAATATACCGGATTTCCCGGATTTCTCCCGGCCGTCTCGGACTGCCCCATGGGACATGACTGTGCAGGATCTCGATTCCCCCGGCTGAGGAAATCTCAGTATTCGTCACATGCCCGCTGGGAAGTTCCGTTTCCTGAACCACTGCCGTGATCGGTTCGGTCTGTTCCGTGCGGGAGGAGCCGATAACCATCAGCACGCATAAAAGAAGGATCAGCACCATCAGAAGCACAAGAATGGCAATCATTTTTTTCTGTGTCTTTCCAGCCTTCATTTCGTTTCTTTCCCTAGAACAGCGGTGCGATCAGCTGCAGAATTGCGCGGTAGATCCGCACTGCCGGATTGGTACGCAGGCAATCCTCCAGAGTGATTTCCTGTGACTGCCTCAGACTCTGTTCAAAGCTCTCCCGCATCTTTTTCGCAGTGACAGGGTCTTCCATAAGAATACCATTCTCAAAGTGCAGATAGTAACTCCGATAATCGGTATTTACTGTTCCGGCAAGACACATCCTGTCATCCGAAACAAAGCTCTTGGAATGATTGAATCCCGGTGTGAATTCAAAGATTCTGACTCCCGCTTCCAGAAGCGGCCGGTAATTGGCACGGGTTATCTGAAAAACATTCTTCTTATCCGGCACATGCGGCGTCAGAATCACAACCTTCACCCCGTTCATTGCCGCAAGTCTCAGAGCCGTGCGCATATCATTATTCAGGATCAGATAGGGGGTATCGATATAGATATATTCCCTGGCGTGACTGACAAGATTCAGATGCACCATAAGGCCAAGATCCACCTCATCCGTCGGCGTATCACTGAACGGCTGATAATAGGTCTGGGAGGCTGATTTTACGGGTGAGGCAGGAATCATGAACCGGCTGTAATCCTCCGGATCATCCGAAGAGAGCCAGGTCCACATCCCCAGAAACATGACCGTGAGCGAACGCACGGCATCCCCCTTCAGAATGACGGCGGAATCCCGCCAGTAACCGAACCGCTTTTCCTCATTGATATATTCATCCGCGAGATTCACTCCCCCGGTAAATCCGATCTGATTGTCGATCACACAGATCTTGCGGTGATCCCGGTTGTTCATCTTGATCAGAAGCACCGGCCGCAGCCGGTTGAACCGGCAGGCCCGGATCCCGTATTCCTGAAGCTCGGAAATATAGTGTCTCGGCAATGACATGACACATCCGAAATCGTCATAGATGACGCGGACATCCACACCCTCCGCCGCTTTCTTCCGGAGGATTTCCAGCACACTGTTCCACATCCTGCCAGGGCGGATAATAAACATTTCCAGAAAAATAAACTGCTTCGCTTCGGAAAGCACCTTCAGAAACTCCGGAAAGAATTCCTCCCCGCTGCCATAATACTGAACCGCCGTATCATGATATACCGGAAACCCGGACCGGGTTCTGCCACAGGCAAACATCTGAGCCGCCTCCGGATCTGTCTGTTCCAGCTGTTCGAGAACATCAATATCCTGACTCAGCAGCGCTTTCATCTGGGCATTGGCCTCAATGGTTCCATTTGCCAGCTTCTTGGGCATCTTTCTTCCGGAGCACAGCAGAAAAAGAACTCCTCCGATGACCGGGAGGGCAAGAATCAGAACACACCATCCGATTTTATAGGAAGGATCCTCGTCTTTGTTTATGACGTAGACCGCAAGAATGATCGCGATGATATTCAATACCGGCATGATGCTGTAATAGATCACCGCCTGGTAAACCCATGTAAAAAGCAGCGCCAGCTGTAATAACACAAGCAGGGAAACAATCCAGATCCGACTGGTCAGCAGTTTCAAAAGACGCCGCATATCTCTTCTATTATAAGCGATCCCCGCGGATCCTGTATTCGTAGATGCGCTTGACGGTTTCCCCGCGCCGGTACAGCCAGTGTTCCTTCGGTACATCGACAGTTTTCAGATAGTCAGCCCCAAGCGCCTCAATGGTTTTTTTCGAAGCGGTATTCTCTGGCGAACATGTGATCAGGACATAATCCATTTCATTTTTCTGCGCTTCCTGAAGCATCATGCGGGATGCCTCAAAAGCGTAATGATGACCGCGCCACACCGGATCAATCTGATACCCGATGTTTCCGGCATAATAAAGCTCATCATTATGACCCACCCGCAGATCGCAGTTGCCGATACGGGCAGGGCGATTGTGCAGATAGATGCCGTAATAATACGTCAGCACATACTGATTCCAGGCCTCCGCCGCCTCTCTGCGTTCCACTTTCAGGTCAACAACAGGTCCCGCGATCCGCTGCTGTCTATTTCCAAACAGATTCTCCAGCCACTTCATAATTCCATCATAATCCAACCGCAAAAAGACGTGTACAGTCAATCTGCACACGCTTCAATAAGATCACGGTAAATCTGCTTCAGTTCCTCGGTCTGCGCGTCATCCATCTGGGTATCCTCATCAAGAATGGTGAAGCTGTCCACAAGCGACAGATGATGACCGACAATCTTCCCGTCCTTGACCGCAATCACCTCGGGAATCTGAAACATCGGATTGCCGTCCTCATCCTTTTCAAAGATGGAGGAAATATAGCCTGTCAGTTCCAGATACAGCTTCATGGACTGTTCCTGGTCCGGTGCGATCGGCTGACTGGTATCGACATAGCAGGCTTTGATTCCATATTCCGCAAGCACATCATCCAGAACCGGCATCGCCCGGTTGCAGAAAGGACAGGTCGGAGCGCTGTACACCAGAATACCGGTTCCGCCTTCGGTAAAGAAGCGGATGCTTTCCTTCAGGGAGATTTCCTTAAAGGATGTATCCTTCGCGGTCATCCATTTGTATCCCGTCATATCAGCCGGATCCTGAAGCACTTCAAATTCCACCTGATTCGTAATCTGTACGGGTTTTGTTTCCTCTGTCACAGCAGCTGCGGCAGAGGCAGCAGGCTGCGCAGGTGCTCCGGCAGACGCGCAGGCTGTCATCATTGCGGCAGTCAACAGTGCCGCTGCTGTTCTTTTCCATTTCATGAATGCAATCATACTCCCAAACTGAGTCGTGAGGCAACTCATCCGTTCTTTTCCGGACCCTCCAGAAGCCTGACTTTCGTCTGTTCCGAAATCCCCTCAATCATTTCCCGTTTCGCAAAGCCGCGGGTGTAGACGGTCGCGCTGCTGCAGCAGCACCCGAAGCGAAATGCCTCCACCGGCTCGGCTGCCCGCATCGAGGTCATCAGAAAGCCGCCGATCAGCGCGTCTCCGGCGCCGACCATACTGACGGTCTTTTCACTGCGGATGATTTCACATTCATACAGCCCTTCCTCACATGCAAGCAGGGCAGAGACATTTCCATGCAGGGTCACAATGACATTCTCAACGCCGCTTCGGGAAATATCCTTCATGATCTCGATGATTTCTTCCCGCGAAAGCTCTTTCTGACGGTCTTCCTCCAGTTCCTCCGCAGATGTCTTGATCAGAAACGGGTGTGACTGCGCAAGTCTCCGGCAGATGCTGGAACGGGTATCCAGTACCACCCGGACACCGTCATGAATCAGCCGTTCGAGAAGAATAATGACATCCTCTTCCAGATAATCCGGGCAGTTCCCGGCCAGAACAAAGAAATCCCCTTCATCCAGCCGGTTGGTCTTCGTCATCAGATTTTCCATATCCTCCGGCCTGATATCGGGACCGGCGCCGTTCATCGTCGTTTCATGAAAAGGATCAGAGGCTTTGATGTTGATCCGGGTATTTCCCTCAATATAGGTGAAGTTCGGCTGAATAAAAGGATATTTCTCCAGAAGGGAAATAAAGAAGTCCTTGGAAAACCCGCCCACAAAGCCGGTTGCCCGGGAAGGAATCTGAAGATTGCTCAGAACAATCGAGACATTGATTCCCTTTCCGCCGGCCTCGTAGTATTCGTTCCGGCTGCGGTTATAGGCACCCGGACGCAGGGGTCTTTCAAAATCCATGAAGTAATCCAGGGATGGATTAAGTGTACACGTGCAGATCATTCCGTTTCCTCCCTCACTGCCGCGATGATTCTGCGGATCAGAACCGCCGCATCTTCCAGTTCCTCAAGCACACAGTATTCATATGGTCCGTGAAAATTGTTTCCGCCGCAGCCAAGATTCGGACATGGAATCCCCATGAAGGTCAGGGCTGCCCCGTCGGTTCCGCCGCGGATCGGAACATTCTGCGGTTCATAGCCAAGTGAGCGGATCGCCTTTTCCCCGAGCGATGAAATCTCCGGCTTCCTGCCGAGAATTTCATGCATGTTCTGATACGTCTTTGAAAACGTGACAGCCGCGGTCTTTTCTCCGTATCTGCGGTTGATGAAATCTGCCGCGTCAAGGATCAGTTCTTCATACTTCCGCATATTCTCAGAGTCAAAGTCTCTCAGAAGAATGGAGAATTCCGCCTTCTCCTCCGTTCCGGTAAGTCTGGTCAGATGCAGAAATCCTTCCCTGTTTTCCGTATGGGCAGGCGTCAGCCAGTCGGGCAGAAGCCCGATGAATTCACATGCGATCAAAGAGGCATTTTTCATCCGGTTCTTCGCCGCCCCGGGATGAATGGAAAACCCATGGATCTCAACATGTGCCGTTTCGGCATTGAAGGTCTCATCCGAATAGACGGCAATGGAATCTCCGTCCATCGTAAACGCAAACTCCGCCTGAAACCGTTCCGGATCAAAACATGCCGTTCCCCTTCCGATTTCCTCATCCGGTGTAAATGCGATGGAAACCGGTCCGTGTTTTTCTTCTGAATGATCATGGAAGTATTCCACTGCCTCCATGATGGCCGCAATTCCCGCCTTGTCATCCGCTCCAAGCAGCGTGGTTCCGTCTGTGACCATCAGTGTTTTCCCGGCCAGATCCCTCATCCAGGGAAAATCGCTGATTTTCATTGTCATCGTTTCGGAAAGCGGAATATCCTTTCCATCATAGTTTTCAATGATCCGCGGACTGACCCCGGCGCCGGAGTAATCCGGCGATGTATCCATATGGGCAATGAAGCCGATGGCAGGAACCTTCTGACTGATATTGGAAGGAAGATGCCCGTAGACATAGCAGTGCTCGTCCACCATCGCATCCTCAACTCCAAGTTCCCTGAGTTCCTTCACCAGAAGCCGCGCAAGATCAAACTGCTTTTCACTTGAAGGATGACTTTGGGAGTCAGGATCCGACTGGGTATCTATCCCTGCATATCTCATTAGCCGCTCAGTAGCACTCATGATCAACCTCTTTCTAAATAAACCGTTTCACCTGCATGCATGAAAACGTGCAGTCAAAGTAGGAATTGCCGGGACTGCATGCATAGATCCCGGCAATCACCGGATCCGCTGCGGAGGCAAAGTGCAGCCAGCGCATATCCGTATACTTGCCGCCATTGAAACTGTACTGAAATCTGGCATTGCCGTTCCAGTAAATCACCCGCAGATACATCCAGCGGATCCCGGAACCCATCTCCCGGCAGCTGCGGTCTCCGTAACCGTCCCCATATACCGTACAGGCAAGGTCAAGCCCTTCCCTGCGGCATTCCATGCCGGCCTTGGCCCAGCGGGTATTGCTCTGTTTGAGAAGTATCCCGCATTCATCCTCCAGCCCCCGGAAATGATAATCCATCCGGACACTGAAGCAGAACTGATCCATCGGATCCAGTGTCATGCCAAACGCGTCGGTGCTGTCATATGAAAGGGACTGGAAGCTGGTATAAGGCTCTGTTTCCAGCACCAGTCTCTCATCACTGATCGTATACATGGATGGTCTGCGCATCCAGTGCAGCGTGGAAGGATCAAGGTTGTCAGACATCAGTACATCTCCACACGCACAACTCTTCCGATTTTTCTGAGATTATCCGCCATTTCGTTGATCAGGGCAATCTTGGCATTCAGACTGATCGGTGAATAATCAATCGCGGAATGGGCAGGATTGTCACTGAGTCCGACCATGAAGGTGATCCAGCTCGAGGTCAGAAGCGTCCTGACAAGACACGACGCCCCATCCTCTTCCCGGGAGAGTTCCAGCTCTTCCTGATACTGCTGGTCCTTCGCGGCGTGATCCAGATAGCGGGAGACCTTCTGAAGCGTCAGCACCCCTTCCGTCACAAGATCGATTCCGTCAATGAATCCTTTCGGAGGCACATCCGGACGCATGTTCAGAATACTGTCGGTAATAATCTCCTTGCCGGTGATGCGGGACACGATCGTACTGGTCGTACCGCCGCAGCAGACCTTCTTGCCAGTCGCCGCAAGCAGTTTTCTGACGACTTTCTCATCATCCTCCGGATGTTCCGGAGGCCCGACCATGACTCTGGTCTCCTTTGCGGCCACTACTCTGAGACAGCATACCGTCGAATCATCTCCGGGCTTTCCGTCATACAGGTAATCAACATTTGTCAGCAGGATTCTCGTGATTTCACGGGCATTGTCCGACTCCGTAGTGGATTCCACCAGAAACTTCTCCACCTCATCATGACCCCAGCCGAAATTCAGTGACATTCCCACACCGGCATGCAGTACGCCGTCAGAGAAGGTCACAAAGCGGTCACCCGGTTCTACCAGCATGTTGGTAATATAGATTTTCCGGCCATTGACTTCTTCACACTGCCGTTCATGCGGAAAAATCTTCCCGTTTCTCATGACGATACAGGCGGGATTGTCAAACTCTGCGATATAGGCGGCGCCGTCATAATAAATCTGAACAATCGTAAAGGTCGAGTAGGCAACTCCGCGCTCACTGCAAACCGGAAGAGTGTCCGCAATGGTTTCCACCGCATCTGACAGCAGCATCCCTGAAAAGATCATTTCGGAAAGGATCGTACTGGTCAGGGTCGAAAGAATATTGGCCTTGACGCCGCTGCCGAGCCCATCCGCCAGAACCATGACCAGACAGTCATCCGAACGGCGGATCTGAACGCGGTCCCCGCACAGCTCCTCCCCATAATGATTCAGAGAACGCCAGTAGGAGTCGATGTAAATCTTGTCATTCATTCTTCATCCTCATCCATTGCCCGCTTCAGCTTTGTCAGAGCAACCTTGGATTTCGCGGTTGTCTCACCCAGAAGACTCGCGATTTCCTGAACGGTGCGCATCTGCTCATCAATGACCTGGGCGGTGACGTCCAGCGTTCTTTCCCGCATTCTGCGCAGCTTGACTTCCCTGGCATTCTCATCGGTTCTGTCCATCAGAATCAGCACATAAAGATCCTGACTTTCAACCCGGACAATCGCGTGATCAAGAAGCTTTCCGTAGGTTTCGTACAGAATCCGGATATATTCCGTCTTCCTTCCGGTCAGACGGATCAGACGCTCCAGGGCATCATCCGGCAGAACTGCCGCGATCGGCATGCCCGTCGGATTGACCATTTCGAGATTCAGCATCTTTCTTCCGGAGGGATTCATTTCCCGGATATTGAGATCATGATCCAGAACAATGATGCCGTTGGGAGTATTTTCAATTACGACATTGGAAAGGGATTCCGCTCTTTCGAGAGCCTCCGGCAGACAGATTCTCGGATCCGCCTTGCCGTCGAGCACCGCAATCGCCTTCAGACGGCAGGTCTCATAGCCGCAGGCACCGCAGTCATGAATCTTGTCCGGACTGACCTTGCCAAGCTTCACCATCTCCGCCTGGATTTCCTCTTCCGTATGACGGATCCGGAAAATATCCTCCGGTTTCCACTGGCAGGAGAGATCCAGAGGCAGCTCGCCGCCCTGAATCTTCTGGTTCATATCCACGTTTTCACGGATGACGCTCTGGCCAAGCCATTCGTTGTGCTTGAAATGAGAAAGCAGCGGTCCGCCCATGCAGGAACCGATGCAGGCGGACATTTCAACAAAGTATCCCTTCAGGGTACCTTCCTTCATCGCCTCCAGCACCTGTTTGATTCGGTCCACACCTTCCACATCCACGTACTTGTAATTCCGGTTGTCGTGCTCGATGCAGTTGAGAATGCCGCCGGGAGTCGGATACAGCCGGGCAATGGAGCCTTCAAAATCATTCCAGTCCGCTTTTTCCTCTTCCTTCAGATCCGCGGAAATCCACTGCAGGAGTTCATCCATGCCGATACATGCATCAACAGCCCCGGCAAACCGCTCATCCCGGATTTCCCGGAACTTTGCGATGCAGGGAGAAAGAAATACCACCTTCGCGTCAGGATATTCCTCATGAATCAGACGTCCATGGGCAATCATCGGCGAAACCACCGGTGCCATAAAGCCGGTCAGTTCCCCGTATTCCTTTTCAATCAGAGAGTTCACGGCCGGACAGCAGGTTGTGATGATGTTCTCCATCTTCCCTTCATCGATCAGATTCTTGAACGCGCGGGTTACGAGCTTTGCGCCTTCGGCGGTTTCCCGCACCGCGGTAAATCCGCGTCCTTCCAGAATTCTGACAAGTGAACTGAACTGCGACCAGACCGCAGTAAAACTCGGAGCGGCGCTGATGACGACTTTCTCTCCGTTTCCGATCCAGAGCTTCACCTGATTCAGATCCGAGAAAACCGCTTTGGCATCATGCGGACAGACGCTGTAGCACTGACCGCAGAGAATGCATTCTTCTTCCACGATGGTCGGCTGGTTTCTGAGATAGGTCATCGCGTTTGTCGGACAGGCCCGGACGCATCTCAGACAGTTGTGACAGTGGGCCTGTTCCAGCCGGATATACTGATTCGGTCTCATGCAAGAGCGGCGGAAATCTCCTTTTCGAGAATCTCCCGCGCATTCTGAGCAGTCACCTGCTCCAGCTGTCTGCCATTGACCCGGATGCCGAGGCCGATATGATTCTGGCATGCCTTCATGCAGAAGCTTCCCTTGACTGCGACTTTGTCTTCCCAGTTATGTTCCTTGATCAGTGCGTTCAGGTCATTGACTACCTGGCTGCTGCCCTTCACGTAGCAGGCACTTCCAATACAGATCTCCACGTTCACCATAATGTTCTCCTCCTGTGATTTTTCCAGTGTTTATTCCGCATGCTCGCCGACATGCATGTCCACATTGTCGAACGAGAAGATTTCGAGCGACTTCTGAATCGTCTTCTTATCCGTGGCCATATTCTCCTTCGCCATACGGCCTTTGGTAGTAACAGCATCCGTAATGGTTGCCGGTCCGCTCAGGCATCCGCCCGGGCAGCACATTCCTTCCAGAATATCGAAGTTGAACCGGCCGGCCTGGATAATCTGAAGCTGCTTCTTGCATTCCGACGCGCCGTTGGCCATGAACGCGGTATACGGTCCGTCCTCGTGTTCCTTGGCCGCCTGGGCAACCGCCGCCGCGACACCGCCGCTGAACGCGAAGTTACGGCCATAGACGGACGGATAATCCTCAGCGCTCGCCTCAACCTCAGGCGGGTTGATTCCCTTCGCAATCAGCATCGCCGCCAGTTCTTCATATGTCAGGACATAATCCACAACACTGTAGTTCTCCATCGCCTCCTGCTTCTTGGCAAGGCACGGTCCGATGAATACCACACCGCAGTCCGGATCATCCCGCTTGATGCGGCGGGCAATCGCTTCCATCGGTGTTACGGTTGTGGACTTGTTTTCCCTGTAAAGCTTCGGGAAATGAATTCTGAGCATGTTTACAAACCCCGGGCAGCAGGATGTTGTCATCGGCTTGCCGGTCTTCTTGTGTTCCACAAGCTCCTCATACTCATATTCCGCTACGGCATCCGCGCCGACCGCGACCTCTTCACACCGCTCAAACCCAAGCATCTCCACGCACTTGAGAATCTGCGGAATACTGGTGTCGTCAAACTGTCCCTGAATGGACGGCGCGACTACCGCGACAATTCTGGTTCCCATCCGGATTGCCTTGATTACCGGAACAACCCAGGAAATATCCTCAATGGCTCCAAACGGGCAGGCACTGAGACACTGGCCGCAGTTGATGCACTTGGCTTCATCGATCACCGCGATATTCTGCTCGTTCCAGCTGATCGCCTGAACCGGGCAGTGCGCGTAGCATGGACGCTCCGTCACAACAATCGCGCTGTACGGGCAGGCTCTGGAGCAGGCACCGCATTCCTTGCACTTGCTGTAATCAATTTCACTGCGCTCGCTTCCGATATGAATGGCTCCGAACCGGCACGCGGCAAGGCAGGATTTCGCCATGCATTTCCGGCAGTTATCCGTAACCCGGATTTTCTTAATCGTACATCCGTCGCATGCCGCATCAATGACATGGATGATCTGACGGGGATTCGGTTCAATCTCTTCCCGGGGCATCTTGCCCATGGCAAGCCGGACTCTCTGTCTCAGGATTTCTCTTTCCTTGTACACACAGCACCGGTAGCGCGGACCGTCCAGAGATACGAGATTCTTTGCGTAAGCCTGAACCTTATCCTCGACAACATCGCCCTCAAAGGCCTGACGGCAGATATTCACGAGAATATCGAATTTAAACTGTCTTGATTCATTGCTGAACATATTTGGCATAGTAGTTGTTCTCCCTTCTCCTTCTTTATTCCGGCGCTTTCAGATCCCGGAAACTGTGTTCATACTGCATGCCGTATTCTAGTTTCTGCATGGTTGTTTCATCGGTCAGCCGGCGGATGATCTTCCGGGCAAATTCAATGGTCGCGCCCATTCCGCGGCCGGTGATCACATTGCCATCTTCCACCGCAAGCTCCATTTCATACTCTCCTTTGTAGGCATCGCTGGCAAAGGAAGGAAAGCAGGTATAATGTTTCCCTTTCAGCATTCCAAGATGCCCCAGAATGGACGGAGCGGCACAGATCGCACAGGTCAGTTTTCCCTGATCAAAATGGTTCTTCAGCGCATCCATCAGGGGTGTGAATGCCTCCAGATTCTCTGTTCCGACTTTTCCTCCCGGCAGAATCAGAACATCATACGATTCCGGCTGAATGTCTTTCCAGCATCTGTCCGCAAGAACCGTCACGCCATGGGAAGCGCATACCGGAAGATCATCGGTGATGGAAACCGTATCCACAGGCACACCGGCTCTTCTGAGCATATCAATGGTGATCATGGCTTCGCAGTCCTCAAAGCCTTTCGCAAGAAAAATTGCGCATTTCATACGCGTCTCCTTTATTTCCTGTTTCTCAGTCAGAGAAATTATACCATGGCATTTCCGCACTTCCTCCGAAAAGAAACAGAATCCGGCAAAAGAAATACGGTTTTCAATCACGCACAAAGCCTTTATTTATAATGGAAACGGAGGTAAGAAACAATGAGAAATGTTAAACGTCTGTTTTCTCTTTTCGTGGCAGTACTTGCGGTCTTTTCGCTTGCCGCATGCAAGCCGAAGGAGAAAATCATCGGCACCTGGAAAATGTCCCGGACTGTCTATCAGAAGGAAAAGGACGGAGACACCCTTATCGGAAGCCGGGAGGAAAACGCTTCCCTGTATGAAAGCGAACAGTCCTACTACCAGTTCAATTCAGACGGCACGGCGGTTCATCATATCGAGGACGGCGGCGGAGCCATGGATGTCAAGGGAACCTGGAAAAAGACCGATGACCTCTCCTACAGCTATGAAGATGAGCAGGGCATGAAAACACAGTTCAACTATGTTGTCTCTGAAGACGCCCTGCATGTCGACTGGTACAGCGATCAGGAAGGCTCCGATTACTACTATGTACTCTTTGTCTACGCAAGGAAATGACGGTATGATCCGAACCCGAAAGGGTTCTTTTTTTCAGCGGCAGTCCGTTTCATCCTGAAGGCACCAAAAAAGACGGCCTTGATGGTCATCTCTTTCAGGAAACTTCAGCAGCGCTGAATCCTTTTTCTGCAAAAGTGACAGAAGAAGGAAAGCCGGCTTTTTTCTAATCGTAGAAAACCTTGGAGAGAAAATCCCTGGCACGGTCACTCTTTGGATTGGAGAAGAATTCCTCGGAATTGTTTTCCTCGACGATCTCACCGCCATCCAGAAATACAACCCGGTCGCCCACCTTACGGGCAAAGCCCATTTCATGTGTAACAACCACCATGGTCATTCCCTGCTCACCCAGCCGCTTCATGACATCGAGAACTTCCTTGATCATTTCCGGATCAAGCGCTGAGGTCGGTTCATCAAACAGCATGATTTCAGGATTCATGCACAGCGCTCTCGCGATCGCGACCCGCTGTTTCTGGCCGCCGGACAGCTTGCTGGGATATTCGTCCCGCTTGTCGTCAAGACCGACCCTTGCCAGAAGATCCATGGAGGTCTTTTCCGCCTCCTCCTTTGTTTTTCCCGCGACCGCAATCTGAGCAAGATTGCAGTTTTCAATCACCGTCTTATTGGCAAAGAGATTGAAGTGCTGAAAAACAAATCCCATTCTTTTGCGGAGCCGCTCAAAATTCGCCTTGTCCTTTGGATCCATGACCTCTCCATCCAGAGAGATTGTGCCGCTTTCCGGTTTCTCAAGTCCGTGAATGCACCGGCAGAGCGTGCTCTTTCCAGAGCCCGAGGGGCCGATCAGAGAAACAATCTCCCCGTCGTGGATTGTAAGATTGATATCCTTCAGTGCCTTCAGGGCACCGAAGCTTTTGTTCAGATGTTCTACCTTAATCACTGACTGCCATCCTCCGTTCCACTTTCCTGGACAGCCAGGAGATGAATACCGTCATGCACAGATACATGATGCCCGCAAGGATCAGCGGATCAAGATAGTCATAATACCGCTTGCCGAGCACCTGAGCGCTGTACAGCAGTTCCAGAGCGCCGATATTGGAAATCAGGGAACTGTCCTTGATCAGCGTAATGAATTCCGATACAAGCGGCGGGATGATCAGCTTGAATGCCTGAGGAAGAATAATCTCCTGCATCATGGTACGGTAGCTGATGCCGAGTGTTTCCCCGGCTTCCCACTGTCCGCGGTCCACGGACTGAATCCCGGAGCGGATCAGTTCGGTCTGATAGGCACCGGAGTTGCAGGAAAGTGCGATGAGACCGACGATATAGGGATTTGCGGCCATGCGGGTTCCGGTGATTCTCTGATAGAGAACCGGAACGCCAAGATAGAAGAAGAGAACCTGCAGCAGCATCGGGGTGCCGCGGAAGATTTCAACATAGACGGTGGCGATCCAGCGCAGCAGCCGTGAGCGCGAAAGTTTTCCGGCCGCGAACACAATGCCGATCACACATCCGATGACCAGGCCGCCGATCGCAAGAAGCAGCGACCAGCCTGCCCCTTTCAGCATGAACAGGAGATTTTCCTGAGTAAAAATGTCCTTCATAGATCAGCCAAGCTTGTATTTTTCAGCGATCGTTTTCGCGTCATCACTCTTCTGGAAGGCTTCAATTGCCTTATTGACGGCATCCATGAGCTCGGTGTTTCCTTCCTTGGCGATGACAAAGTTCTGTTCATCCAGGAGGGTGCCGTCCAGAATCTTGTATTCTCCAGTTGCCGCGTAGTTTTCAGCGACCGGACGTTCCATAATGACGGCGTCAAGCGCGCCTCCCTTGAGGCTTTCCACGCAGATGCCCATATCCTCAATTGCCTGTACCTTCGCGCCTTCGATATCATTGGCACAGCTTTCACACGTGGTACCAAGCTGAGCGCCGATATTCTTGCCTTTCAGATCATCCAGCGTATTGATCGCGCTGTTTTCCTTTTTCACCAGCGCGACATCCGCGGATTCATGATACGGAAGGGAGAACAGAACCTTCCGCTCGCTGTCATAGGAGAAGCCGGAAATACCGAGATCCACCTGATCTGCCTGAATCGCGGAGATAATTGTGTCAAAGCTCATCTGTCTCCACTCGTGATCATAATGATACCCATTCTCATTCATCCATTTGAACAGCCATTCGCCCATTTCATAGTCATAACCGGTCACCTGACCATCTGCGGTCAGATCATCAAACGGCGGATAATCCGGTGAGATTCCGATCACGATCTTCTGTGCCGGGGCACTGGAACCGGCTGCCGTTCCGGCTGATGCTGAGTTTCCGCATGCGGCCAGCGTCAGCGCTGTGCCGGCGGCGAGAATTGCCTTGAATACACTGTTGAACTTCATTTCTTTCTTTCCTCCATTCCTGCGGATTTCACAAAAAACGCCTCCGGAACCTCATCCAGAGACGACTGAAACCATGGTATCACTCTGGCAGCCGAACAGTCCGGCCCCAATAGCTGTTAACGCCAGCATACGTTTTCTCCTGCCTGTTTTTGAAGAAACCTCTCCAAGCCCAGCTCACTGACTGTGTCTCATCGCCATTGGCGCGGTGCCGTTTTGCTGAATGACACCCGGTGGCTGTTCTGTGAGTTTAAACTGATCTTAATGTCTATTCTTTCATGTGTCAACGAATCTTTTCAGCGTTTTTCATGAAAATTCTTACAATCCCTGTCAAGGAAACGCCTCTGTCCGCGGTTCCTGTTTCCCATGTACAGCGGCTATAAAAAATCTTTACTGGAATTTATGTTTTTCAAATCCGAATTTTACGTAATCTCGACAAATTAGAATTTGCGGTTCAGCCTTTACTTATTATTTACTCTGCTGGAACAGCCACTCCAT
>CAMNFS010000039.1 GCA_946537255.1 uncultured Erysipelotrichaceae bacterium | reverse complement strand
ACCGGCTCGAAGATGTTCAGAACCTTGGCGAGGTTCAGAATCAGAACGACGATGATGGTGTTGGACAGAGCCGGAACGGTAACGTACCAGATCTTCTGAAGTCTTGTAGCACCATCGATTTCAGCTGCTTCATAAAGTCCAGGATCAATACCGGACAGGGTTGCGAAGAATACGACCGTTCCCCATCCTGTTTCCTTCCAGAGGTCGATCAGGTAGAAGATCGGTCTCCAGAGTGCCTTTGTATGCAGGAAGTCAATACTCTGATTAATCCAGCCCCAGCTCTTCAGGGTTTCGTTGACGAAACCGGTGGAAGAAGTGGACAGGAAGAGTGTGAAGATTGCGGCTACGACTGCCCATGACATGAAGTGCGGCAGGTAGATGACTGTCTGAACCAGTTTCTTGCAGAAGAGGTTGACCATTTCGTTCAGGAAGATCGAAATGAGAACCGCTACAAATGTGTTCAGGAGCAGTTTGACAACTGACAGGATCAGCGTGTTCTGGAATGACATCCAGAATTCTTTTTCTGCAAACAGCTTTGTGAAGTTTGCGAGACCGACGAAGTGAATGTCTCTCAGCTTATAGGTGTAGAATGCATATCTGACACCGAGCATCGGCCAGTAGTAAACAATCAGCACAAAGATGAATACAGGAAGAAACATCAGATAGAATCCCATATATGGCTGCATGCGCTGCCATAATGTTTTCTTCGGAGCAACCCAGGTAGTTTCCTGCGTTCCCTTTTCATTGCTCATAATTCTTGTCTCCCCCACGGACCATACGGTCCGCTGTTTTCCTTCTGTTTTCTTTTCAGATGTGAATGTAATGAGATAACATACCCTGCTTCCGTTCCATACTTTATAGAAAGCAGGGTATGTTAATTAATCTGGATTTTGATTTTTACGGGAAATCCAATTCCCGATGAATCGTACTGGATTAACCAGCGTTGAGTTCGGACAGAATCTGATCAGATACGGAACCGAAGTCAGCGATGTACTGCTTCACAGCGTCTTCCGGTGTGATTTCACCGACGACAGCCTTGTTCATGTAGCCCTTGCGTGCTTCAACGAGGTCTGCTTCACGCTCAGAGAGAGTAGCAGAGGAAGCAGCTGTCGGAGCATCCACACAGTTCTCTGTGAAGAACTTGTTGCCTTCTGTGATCAGCGGATCGTCATTGACGAAGCCGTTTGTCAGCGGAGCGATAACAAGAACCGGGTCGAGATGATTCTTCTTCCACAGGGAGTTCGGATCATTCGGTGCCTGCTTCAGATGGAATTCTCCATCCTTGTAATCGTAATCCTTAGCGTTGTCCTGGCCGGCATTGGTTGTGAACTTTTCAGCCTTTGTGGACCAGTGAACATCTTCAGCACCGTATGTCCAGAGAGTCTGAACCTTGTCGCCATCGAGCATGGTGTCAAACAGTGCATCGAAGATTGCCTGCTCACGGGCATCGTTGCCGTCGCCGTCATCAGTGATGACCCATGTCGGAGCCTCACGGTTGAGGTAGCCGCCCCATGTGTCCTTGATCTCCTTGATCGGAGGGAGCTGAACGAGGGACTCGAGGTTGCCGTTCTTGTCCTTGACTTCGTTCTTGTTGAGGTTGTCAGTCAGAGTTCTCAGCCAGCTTCCTGCCCAGTATGTGAAGACACCTTCAGATGTGGTCTGGTCGTTGGAGAAGAACTTCTCACGAGCCTGCTTTGTTCCGGCTTCTTCTGTATCCGGATCGATGATGCCATCCTTGTAAGCCTTGTTGAGTCTTGTGAGTGCATCGATTGTAGCCTGCTCCGTGAAGCCGTCTACCCACTTGCCATCCTTCTGATAGAAGGAAGGATAAGCACCCTGCCAGAATTCCGGCATGTAGTTGATGTAAGGAGCTTCATCCATCTTACCGAAGCCAGCAGCGATAACGCCATAGGTCTTGTTGGTGCCGTCGCCATCCGGATCGTTCTCAGTGAATGCCTTGAGGAGTGCATAGTAGTCATCGAATGTCTTGATGTCATCAACTGTCTTTCCTACTGATTCGAGCCAGCCCTTCTTAATGTAGGTAACGCAGCCGTTTCCGTAGGTAGGAGCGAATCCATACTGAGCTCCGTCAGCTGTACGGAGATTCAGGTTGATGCTCGGGAGTGTGATACGGGACTGGAAGGACGCATGGTCATAAGCGTTTGCGAGGTTCCAGAGCAGACCTGTATTCTGATACTGTCTCAGCATGGAAGCAGACATGATCAGAGCGTCAGGATAACCTGCATCACCCGGCTTACCGGTTGTCAGAGTTCTGGAAACTGTACCGGAGTAGTCGGAGTGATCAAGCTGTGTGATGTTGAGCTTGATCGGATGGCCGATTTTCGCAGAAACAGCGTCTTCCCACTGTTTAACGAATTCTGCCTGTCCAGCATCAACTGTTGCAGTGACGGTACCATCGACGATGATGTTGAGATTTTCGAGAACGTATTCACCATTCTCATTGACAGTGCCGGTAGAACCGCCCGTGGATGAAGCAGTTCCTGTGGAGCCGCTTCCGCTTCCGCAACCTGTAAGAAGTAAAGTTGCACAAGCGATCAAAGAAAGATACTTCTTTTTCATTTTCCCCCCTCCTTCTGGGTAATTGTGATGGTGACGATACGCATCTGAAAGCGTTTTCGTCTTCAACGATTGAAATATACTACCTGCCAATCAAGAAATCAAGTCACGCACAGAGTCAATTTAACCGATTTACTAACGTTTATTTAGTGCATTTTCGAACAAACACAGTTTTCTTGTTCTGATGGTTTTCCGCTGGAAAACCACTGATATTTCGACAGAATTTGGAAACGTTTTCGGAAAAGAAGATGCGGAAACGGGTTTCCCTGACGGGATCATCGCTTTCTGATTTCCTTATTATGAATAAGTCAGATTCTGAGCGCATATTCCGGAAAGAAATCGTGCATCGCTGCCCTCCATCCGGCTGCTTTCGTTCTTCTCTTTTCATTCATGCAGTTTCGCAAGTCCTTTAATCATGCGGAGAATTCATTTCCATCAGAAAATTCATTCATTATTCCGATTGGATCGCGGCAGTTTTTATTCCCTGTGAATAAACCGGTTTTCCAAATTGATTATTATTAACTTCATATTATCCGTTTTTTCCTGACGTCCTGCATTTCTTCTTCCTGACGGTCCGCTTCTGTTTGAGCCTTTGGCCTGCTTCAGAAAGCGACGGTACTGCCACACGGTTTCGGTACGGGGTTCTTTCTATGTGCCGGGTGTTTTCCGTTAAATTTTTCCCCCTTTTGTCATTTTTACAAAATTTCCAGATCCGGCCTGAATCCGTGTGTCTTCTGCCTTCTGAGACAGTCTTTCTTTCTTCTGTCACCCGATAGTATGATGAAACAGAACAGAGAGAATTCAGGAGGATCCTCATTATGACACCAGCGATAAACTTCAGATATGATCAGTTCCCTTTCCCATTCCATGCCGTTCTGATTTCCCACCATGGGAAAAGGATTCAGGAGGATTTCATTTTTCCCTGCCAGAAGAATCAGCTGCACCGGATGTTTTCCATTACCAAAAGCTTCACCGCCCTGGCAGTTTGCGCCCTTGCGGCAGATCAAAGGATCCAGCTGAGTGATCCGATTATCCGCTATTTTCCGGATTACACACCGGCAGACCCGCATCCATGGCTTGCGGAAATGACCATTCAGGATCTGCTTGACATGCGGACCTGCCACTCCGCCACCACTTATAAGATCAACCCTTCTGAAAACTGGGTCCGTTCCTTCTTTGTGACTCCGCCGGATCACAGGAGCGGACAGATTTTCAAATATGACACCAGTGCCGCTCATACACTGGCTTCTCTTGTCAGACGCCTCAGCGGGCTCGGAGTTCTGGATTACCTGCGCGGAGTATTTCTTGATGCCCTTGGCTTTTCCGAAAGCGCCCGCATTCTGAAAGATCCCTTTCAGGAAGAGATGGGAGGAACCGGACTTCTCGCGACGGTCGATGACATCCTGATTACCGCGGAATTTCTGATGTCTCTTTATCAGGGAACCTGGCGATCCCGTTACGGAAGTGTCATCTCTGAATCCTATCCGGAGTCTTTTTTCGAACGTTACGCAGAACTGATAAAAACATGTGTGTCATTGCGCAGTCCGACTCTTCACGAAGGAAAAACACTGGATGAATGCCAGGGATACGGATCCCAGTTCTGGAGAATCCGCAATGGCTTCATGATGTATGGAATGGGCGGACAGTACGCGGCTTTCTATCCGGATGAGGATCTCATTATCGTAACTGCCGCGGATACACAGTCCCTGCAGGGCGCCACTCAGATCATTCTCGATGAAATGAACCGGATTGACACCCTGCTGAAAAAGGAGAACGGATCCATTGCCGAAAGTGTTTCTTTCCCGCAGAGACCTGTTGAATACGGAGACTCTGAAAAGCTTTCCAACGCATTGTCTCTGCTTTCAGGATCCTATCAGTTTCTGGAAAACCGTCAGGGATTTCTCAGCTGTTCTATTTCCGCTAAAGAAGTGAGCCTGGTCCATAAGAGCTGCATTTACCGCTTTCCTGTTTCACTCAGTGAACCAGCGGAAATCACTGACCCCCGATATCATCAGAGACTGTTCATTGAAACAAGCGGACTCAGTGACGGCAGTCTGTATCAGTACATTGAGATCTATGACGAATATCTTGGAAGCATCCGTCTTCTGTTCCATGGGGACGGAAACAAACTCACCGTGTACATGCGCAAGATTGAGGAATCCCTCTTTCTGGAAATGAACGGATTCCTGGAAGCGGTCCGGATATCCTGAGCCCGGCTGATGACGCCCATGAAACCATGGGCGTTTTATGATTCGTTCAGATTTAAAAAAAGTCAGAGCATCTGCCCTGACCGTTGATTATCTGAATGACTGAATTACTTGAGATCCTGCATCCGGACATCGTCCATATCGTCGAAATCCTGATTCTCTCCGACCATGCCCCAGATGAAGGTGTAGTTGCGGGAACCGCTTCCGGAATGGATGGACCAGCTGGGTGAAATGACAGCCTGTTCATTGCGCATGACAATGTGACGGGTTTCCTGCGGTTCGCCCATATAATGCATGACAAATGCATCCTCAGGAAGATCGAAATACAGATAGACTTCCATGCGGCGGTCATGCGTATGACACGGCATGGTATTCCAGACACTTCCCGGCTCCAGATGGGTCATCCCCATTTCCAGCTGGCAGGATTCTACCTGACCCGGAAGAATATATTTGTTGATGGTGCGGTGGTTGCTGTCTTCCAGCGTACCGAGTTCTTTTTTGTTTTCCGGCTTGATTTCGACATCATAGTCATATTCCGCCTTGGCATCCTTCAGAATGCGCTTTGTCGGATATGTCATATGCGCAGGTCCGGAGCACATGTAGAACTTTGCAGGATTGGACGCATCATCGGATCTGAAGCTGAGTTCCTTTGATCCGCGTCCCACATACATTCCATCTCTTGCGCCGATCCTGTAGTCCGTACCGTCAACCGTAATGGTTCCTGCTCCGCCGATATTGATGAATCCTGCTTCCCGGCGCTCCAGAAAATACTGTGCTCTCAGTTCGTCCCCGGCTTCCAGTTTCAATTCCCGTGTGACCGGTGTAATGCCGCCGAAGATAATACGGTCAATATGGCTGTATACCAGTCTTACTTCATCCGGAATAAATACGTCTTCCACAAGAAATTCTTCTCTGAGACGTTCCGTAGTGTAATGCTTGACATCTTTGGGGGATGCGGCAGTTCTCAATTCCATTTTCCTATTCTCCTCTTCTTTCCGCTCAGCCAGGCCATCGCAACAGGCGTAAACTGCCTGGCGGTTATTCTTCACTAAGGTTATAACATCCGTGTTCTGATTCAACCAGACATTTTTTTACGCTTGTCAGGAAACGATACGGAAATATTGTTTCCTCCCGGAAAACAGAGAAACGGCCTTCGGAAAGAAGGCCGCACCCGGAGAAGGGATATGTGACTGCAGATTTCCCTGCAGGACAAGTGGAAGTGTTTCAGATGTCAGGCGTGCAGAAGATATTTCAGACACTTACCGCGGTATGAGCAGACGAGCCAATGGGACTGCCATACAGCAGATGCTTCCAGGATGGACACAGCAGCTGATAACCGATCATGCACAGCATTCCGAACCCGAACGAAGCCGGAAAGCAGAATGGAATGCTGTTTCCGCCAAGCACCCGGGACAGGATATACGCGGCGGGAATCCGCACCGCCCAGAGCATCAGCAGATTGATCAGGGTGGTATATCTGACCCGTCCGGTTCCGTTGACCAGGCAGGATATCGTATTGAACACCGCGTACATCCACTGGCTCAGCAGCATGATGATGACAAAGCCTCCCGCCTGCTTTACAACCTCCGGATCACTGGTGAACAATCTCAGAATCGGAGTTCTGATCAGGATGAAGAAGATCCCGCAGGAAAGGGTCAGAACACCGGCGGCTGTCGGAATCATGAACTGCCCTTCCCGCAGCCGGTCGATTTTTCCTGCTCCGTAATTCTGACCGGAAAAGGTTGTCGCGGCGGATGAAATGCCGGTGATCGCCATATTGGCAATTCCGTTCACTCTTCCCGAGATGGACCAGGCTGCCATGAAGACGGATCCCTGCGCATTGATCAGGGTCTGAAGCGCCATGTGTCCGAATGAGAACAGCGAGTTATTCAGTCCGATCGGAAGTCCGATCGAGAGAATGGACCGGAGCTCATCCGAATTGAATCCCTTCGGAAAAACCGTAAACCCAAGTTCCGGATAACGGGCTCTTGTATAAAAGATACTTGTGATCCAGGCAAGATACATGGCGGCACCGGTCGCAAATGCAACTCCCGCGACTCCCATATGAAACTTCGCGACCAGGAGGACATCAAGCACAATGTTGGAAATGCAGGATACAACCAGAAAGTACAGGGATGCCCGGCTGTCGCCGACACCTCTCAGAATACCTGCATTCATGTTATACCCGATATTTCCCATGGCCGAGCAGAGAACAATCCTGGTATAGATCAGCGCCTGTTCCCATACATCTTCAGGAACACCCATGATTTTCAGAAGCAGCGGCGACAGGAACCATCCGAGAATACTGATCGGGATACCGCATCCGTATACAAAGGAGACTGCTGTCCGGCAGGCTTCCGCCGCCCCTTCATGATCCTTCGCTCCGATGTGCTGGGAAATCAGAATACTGACACCGGTTCCTATGCCGAGGAAAATGCAGAGCAGTACCTCAACCGGCTGAGAGCTCGTCCCTACGGCGGCTATGGCCGTGTGGTCGCAGTAATTTCCGATGACCAGAGTATCCACGGTCGTATAAAGATACTGAAGAATATTGCCGGCTATGATGGGAAGCGCGAACAGAAGAATACTTCTCATGATCGGTCCGCGCGTCATATCTATTTTTTTCATTCAGATCACTCCGCTTTCCGAGGCGGCGCGGTAATACCCGGACAGAGGGATCATGCTTTGGGCAAATGTCTTACTGCTGGCATTTCCCACAATCACCGCGTCCTCTATTTTCTGTTTTCTGGAATTGTAGCCCGGCTTGTCGTCCAGCGCATTGCGGAAGGTTTCAATTCCATATTCAAGATAAGTTCTGTCTTTGCTGAGATCATACGCATAGGTCAAGGCTTCCAGAAGCATCGTGTTGTTGCCGAGACGATTGAGACTTGGGAGTTCCTTATAATAGAAGATTCCCCATTCCTTTACATAGCAGTTCTCAATCAGATCATCCACCTGGCGCAGAATCATGGATTTCAGTTCTTCACTGGGGCGGATCCGGTAATACCGCATGAGACTTCCGATTGCCACGGAAATCATGAAGCCGATGCGGATCTGGGTATTATCCGTATACGGCGCAAGCCATCCGCCATACTGCTTTTCCCATACCCGGAAATCATTGACAATGCGTTCACACTTCTCCAGCCACTCTTCATCCAGCGTCTCTGTATAAAGCGCTGTAAGGGTGCGGAGCGCCCAGCCGGTTTCTCTTGCATTTGCCTCACCTGGCGTAAGATAGGCTGGCGTATCGAGAAGCTTCTGCACATTGCGGCCGATACCGACTGCGGTTTCCAATCCTCTTTCATCGCCGGTGAAATGGTAGTAGTCGAGAAGTCCTTCCACCCACTGATGCGAACAGACCATCACACCGTTGATCACATGACCGCCGGTATGTTCCCACTGTCCGCCGACATAAAGCGGATCCGTGTGGTAATGACAGACATCCACATCCATCCAGTGACTGCACGAAGCAATATTGTAATCCAGAAATCTGCGGATTCCGGTCCTTGCGTAGAGAAGCGCACATGCATGCGGATAATCATATTCGTTATTGCACCAGACAAGGCGTCCGTTCCCTCTTCCCTGAGCAGTATAGTTGCTGTCATAGGAATCACCGAAATTCAGCATGCCGTAAGCCCGGCAGTGTCCGTCACCTCTTGCGATCAGATTCTGTTCCACCCGGTAATCGGTATGTTCCGCAAAAATCTGCGGCCATACTCCGGATTCCCTGTGTACCTGAGGTGAAACCCAAGGCCGGATGGGCATCTGATATACAATGCTTCTGTCATTCAGAGAATCAAGGGATTCATCGGCGCTGTGAAAATGAAGGAGGAACTTCTGTTCTCTTGCCATGCCGCTCTGCATGAGGACTTCGCCGGCTCCTTCCGGCACCAGCATGAGCCGGATCCCGTCCTTGTCGGCTTCCACCGCCTTCGGAAAATTCTGGTGGGCCTGAAATACCGTCGCGCAGATGCCGGCGTCCGTGCCGGTGCAGTCCGCAAAGAAGGTTCCATAGAACACTTCCGCAAAATGCTCATTGGCTTCCCGGAGAAGCCAGTCCGCATCAATGGTTTTCCTGACCAGACCGCCGTCTTCGCAGATCATGTAATCCGTCTTGTAGTTGGAGCTGGCAGCGCAGGAGCGAACCCTCTCCACGCTTTTTCCAAGTACACCATCCAGCTTCATCTCAAAACGAAGCGACTGAATGCTGAGCGGTGCAGGATCCGTGTTGAAAATCCGATAGGAGACTTCACAGTATGGTTTGCCAGCCCACGCAGTAATCCGGATTTCAAACCGGAACCGACGCTGGGACCCTTCCGCCTCATGCATCCCTTCGGTTTTGAGAATCGCACAGACCGGTCCGCATTCCACAGTTTCCCATGTTCCTGTTTTCAGAGAGTAGGTGTATTCGGATTCTTTCAGAACCGGCCCGAGGAAGCGATCCTTCAGAAATTCTTTTCCGGCTGCTTCAGCCCTTTCAATCAGACTGTCTGATCCGTTTCTGAGCTCCAGTGAAAATACTTTCCCATCCGTATCGGATACCGTACGGATGACATATCCGCCTTCTGTTTCGGAAACCTCAACCGGATGGAAAGCCCGGACCTCCTGTTTTCCGTTTCCTGATAGTTCACAGTCAACTTCGGTTTTGCGGTTTGCGGGAATATCCGCAAGAAATCTCAGGAAGAGGAACCGTACGGAACCGTCCGCATACCGTGACAATGCCCTGGCCTGAACCGGGAGCCTCTCATCCAAAGCATAAAGCTCCGCCCGTTCAGGATCGCTCATCCTTCCCTCAGGCAGAGGGATGCCGATACAGCAGGCCTCATTTTTATGTTCATACTTGTAAAGCTTGTCTATGTTGATCCGGATCATCCTCGTTCCTCCCGCAGAGTTCTCTTTTTTCAGTGAATGAAGTCTTCGCGCATCGGTGAGAAAATGTCGAGAAGAATGCCTTCCTCCAGACATACGCAGCCATGCTCGATGCCGTTTTTCTTAAGCATGGTATCGCCGGCTGAGACAGTTCTTGTCTCCCCGCCGATTGTGAACTGAAACTTTCCCGATACCACATAGGTAATCTGGGTATGAGGGTGGGAATGAATCGCACCGACCGCTCCTTTGGAAAATCTGTTTTCCACTACCATCAGTTCATCGGTATAGCTTTTGATACGGCGGATCACTCCTTCTGAAACATTTTCGTTTTCCGCTTCCTGATCCTTCATCCAGATCTGATCTTTTACTGCAGTCATAGGCCTTCCTTTCCGGGATATTCTCCTCCAGTGAGAATGATGTTTCGTTCTGCGCTCTTATCATGCATCGCAAAAAGAAAGAAATCCTCCACTTTAATGCGATATCATCCCGCAAAATCTTTGAAATTATGATATTGTTTCACTCAGAGACTACTCATGCCGATCGGAATGCCTGAAAAATCACAGATCACCATTCAGAAACGGGAACTTCCCGCGGATTTCAGAATGCCGCAGATGGAAATGGCGGAGACGCATTACAGCATCGGCTATATTCTTTCCGGTGACCGGCGCATCATCACTCCTTATCAGCAGATTGACTGCCATGCCGGAAATCTCGTAACCATGCCGCCAATGCTGTATCACCGCACTTTTTCTCTCAGTACGGCTCCTTATGTCAATTATCTGATCAAGCTGTCTCAGGAATATGCCGACTTCTTCTGTTCAGTGATCAGTCCCGCGATCTGGCGAACGGTCTTTGAACAGCGGATCATGAGTTTTTCTGATGCGGACAGCGCGAAAACCGAGGCAATGCTTTCCGATCTGCTTGAAATATCCGAAAGCAGAACGGATTACACGGACACCCTGCTGAATGGATTAATGAACCGGCTGATTGTATTCATCCATGATCATAACCGTTCCGGGGACGGTCTTTCCTTCCGGAACAAGCTCTCAGAGGAAATCATGGAAGCAATGTATTTTATTGAACAGCATTATGCGGATGAGATCCGTCTGAGCACCGCGGCACAACAGGCAGGGTTTTCAGAAGGACATCTTTCCCGGCTGTTTGTTTCTCAGGTAGGTGTTTCCTTCTCCGAGTATCTGATGAATGTACGCCTTCGCCATGTCAAGGAACTTCTGATTCAGACGGACCGAACGATTTCCGAAATCGCCATGCAGACAGGGTTTTCCAATTCAGATTATCTTTCCTCCTGTTTTCATAAACACGAAGGAATGACCCCCTCTGCTTTCCGCAGAGGAAACCGGTCTTCGGGCAGAGAAGGCACCCATGAGATCTGAATACATATCCGCATTTTTTCTCGGATCCTCTTTTTGTATCTCCATATCTTTCCGAATTCAGAAGATATATGAATCGCATGCGCCTTCCTTTTCGATTCGTTGACACGGATCGAAAGGCAATGATACGATCACAATAACAATGAAAAACGGCAGGCATACAGCCGGAATTAGAAGGAAAAAGAATATATGAAAGAGTACATGGGAAACGATTTTTTGCTCAAGAACGACCTCGCCAGACACCTGTATCATGATTATGCTGAAAAGCTTCCGATCATCGATTATCACTGTCACATTCCTCCTCAGGAAATCTATGAGAACCGGAAGTTCGAAAACATCACTCAGGTCTGGCTCGGCGGTCACCAGAAGAAGGCTGACGGCTCTGACTACTACTTCGGCGATCATTACAAATGGCGTCTGATGCGCTGCAACGGTGTCAGTGAAGACTACATCACCGGTGACATGCCTGACCGCGAACGCTTTCAGAAATTTGCGGAAACCATGGAAAAGACAATCGGCAATCCGATGAACCACTGGTGCCAGCTTGAACTCAAAAAGTACTTCGGCTACACCAAGCCGATCAACGGCGCAAATGCTCAGGAAATCTGGGACATCTGCAATGAGAAGCTCCAGAACGATCCCAAATGCACGGTGCGCGGCCTGGTGGAAGCGAGCAATGTCAGATTTGTCGGAACCACGGATGATCCTGTGGATTCCCTTGAATGGCATGTAAAGATCCGGGAAGATGACTCCATCAAGGTCAAGGTCTGCCCGAGCTTCCGTCCGGACAAGGCACTCAATGTTCATCTTGCCGGCTTCGATGAGTATATGAAGCAGCTCTCCGAGGTTTCCGGAGTCGAGATCACCGGCAGTGAATCCTGCCTTGAAGCACTCAACAAAAGACTGCTCTTCTTTGTCAGCCTTGGCTGTAAGGCAAGTGATCACGGCATTGAAGAGATTCCGTTCACCGGCGCGGATGCCGCAAAGGCTGATATCGCCTTCCGCAAGGCAATGGCCAATGAAGCAGTCAGTGAAGAGGAGCGCCGCGACTGGCAGTCCTTCCTGATGGAAGGACTTGGAAAGATGTATTACGACAATGATGTCGCAATGCAGCTCCACTACAACGCAATCCGCAACACCAACCAGAAGATGTTTGAGAAGTATGGACCGGATACCGGTTTTGACGCGATGGATGCGCATAACTGCGTGCATGGTATCCAGGGACTGCTCAGCGCACTCACTTATGCCGACAAGTGCCCGAAGACCATCCTTTACTCTCTCAACCCGAGTGATATGGACCTTGTCGCGACCATCTGCGGGTGCTTCCAGCAGAACAGCCCGGTTCCTTCCAGAGTCCAGCTCGGTGCCGCGTGGTGGTTCAATGACACAAGAGACGGAATGGTCCGCCATCTTCAGATTCTCGGCAGACTCGGAGTTCTTGGAAACTTCATTGGAATGCTTACCGACAGCCGCAGTTTCCTGAGCTACACAAGACATGAATACTTCCGCCGCATTCTCTGCAACACGGTCGGCGAATGGGTGGAAGACGGTGAATTCCCGTACGATGAAGAAGGCCTTAAGGCGATCATCGAAGGAATCTGCTATTACAACGCTGAGCGTTACTTCGGACTGTAATTACAGGATCACGTCCCATCAGGGAAATCCGCATACGGGTTTCCCTTTTTTTGAGAATCATTAAAAAACCGCATGCAGGATCATGCGGCCATTCCGTAACTCAGTTTGCCTGTTCAGCTGTCGCTGTGGGTGTCGGCGAGGGCGCTGGTGTTTCATTGAGGCTGTCCCTGCTTGGGTAACTGCATACAGTCAGACTCATTATCATCAGGATCAGAATCAGAAAAGTCAGCTGTGTCTTAAGCTGAGCTGCCCGAGCTTCCACGGAATCCGATGGCTTTGATCTTTTCTTCATCACAAGGTTCCTCCTTCCATGTCTCTTGTTTCAAAACAACGGATAAATCATACCGCAATCCTTCCATCCCCGCAAAACGGTTTCCCTGTCCGTTCATTCTCGGAGAGAATTCATCCGCGGAATCCAACGGTTTTTTAAAGATATTCTGTGATTCAGGCCTTTTTTTACTGAATTCTTGCTGTGAAGGATTTATAATGAAACCAGAAATCACAGATATTGCATCGAAACATTAGGGAGTAAGACTATGAGAGTATCCGATCTTACCATTGATCGCATTTATGCCAATTCGCTGATCCGTCAGGCGGAATACAAAATGCAGGATAATCATTTTCATTTCTATTATGAAATCTATTATCTCCGTCAGGGAGAATGTCAGATGTATATTTCCGACCGTCAGTATCATATGACAGGCGGAGATTTTCTGGTGATCCCTCCCCGTGAGATCCACATCAACCAGTACACGACCGCCTGCGAACGGATCAATGTCTATTTCCGGCAGAGTGACATGTTTCAGGACGATCAGCTGATCTATCCTCAGCTGGCTGAAAATCTGATGAAGCCCGGCATCACGCATATTCCTTCTGCGTATCGTTCTTCCGTTGAATCCCTTCTCGAGAGGATGCTGCAGGAAGAACTGATCGATGACAGTGCCACTCCGGAAATGATGTCCCTCCTTTTCCGGCAGCTTCTTCTCGATATCGCAAGATACGGAATCCACAGAGAGAATACCGCCCCTGCCTTCAATGAGGCCAACAAGGAAATCCTGGAAGCGGTACAGTATATCAAGGAACACTATAACCAGACTCTGAATCTTGAAAAAATGGCAAATCTAGCCGGTCTTTCCATGACCTATTTCTCCCGTAAATTCCATCAGGTGACCGGCATGGGCATGAAGGAATTCCTGACTTATATCCGTTTATCCAATGCGGAAAAGGAACTTCTCTCCACAAACCATTCCATCACGGAAGTAGCACTGAACTGCGGCTTTTCCAACTCCAATTATTTCAAAGACGCATTCAAAAAGACTTACGGCATGTCTCCGAAGACATACCGCAAGTCCAGAGTGACGGATCTGATGACGCATCAGAGCGTCATAAATGCGGAAAAAACTCAGTCTACTGATACGTATTCCGATCTTTCGGAAGGTACATAACCCGGGCCGAAGGATCCTTTCTCCGAAAAGCGCATCGTTTCATGCGCTTCTTTTTTGTTCCAGTCATCCCATCCTCTTGGGTGAATATGAGCACCGAGTTCACAGTTTACCAGGCTGACCATTCCATAATTCCGCCATGGCCGGGCAATAAAGCAGGATCCGTCGTCCACTCCTTCCGCAGCTGTAAAACGGCAGTTTATGGCTGTAAATCCTTCCTTTACATGCGCAGGTGTGGATGGCGCAAATACCCATCCTTTTCCGACCGAGCGGAACTCACAGTCATAGAACCGCGCGGTTGCTCCGCCGAAAATAAAATCCACTGTACCTTCAATCAGGCAGTTGCGGAAAACAAAAGTCCTGTCCGTTCTCTTCAGAGTCTGCTTCGGGCCGAGAAATCCGTCCTTCTGAATCTCTTTCTCAGGAAGCGGAGCCAGAAACAGAGTATCCTGAAATCCTTTCATAGTGCAGTTTTCCAGAACAATGTCATCCCCATCAAGATACAGTGCAATTGCCTGACCGGCATCCCGGTATACCCCGGCATTGTTTTCAAATGTGCAGTTTCGGAAAGTCATATGATTTCCATCTGCCAGAACGGTGTATGTGCGGAAGGTATGATACGGTCTTCCATCCTCATGGATCATTCCCGCGTAAAGATCTCCGCTCCATGTTTCACCTGTGTAAACGCTGTTATCCGTGCTTAATATTACCTGTCTGCTCATGTCTAAACATTACTGTATTTTTGCAAACTGGTAAACTCTAACACTACTATATTATCCACTTTTGTTTTCTCCATTTTCGATTCGTTGACACGGATCGAAAGGCAATGATACGATCACAATAACAATGAAAAACGGCAGGCATACAGCCGGAATTAGAAGGAAAAAGAATATATGAAAGAGTACATGGGAAACGATTTTTTGCTCAAGAACGACCTCGCCAGACACCTGTATCATGATTATGCTGAAAAGCTTCCGATCATCGATTATCACTGTCACATTCCTCCTCAGGAAATCTATGAGAACCGGAAGTTCGAAAACATCACTCAGGTCTGGCTCGGCGGTCACCAGAAGAAGGCTGACGGCTCTGACTACTACTTCGGCGATCATTACAAATGGCGTCTGATGCGCTGCAACGGTGTCAGTGAAGACTACATCACCGGTGACATGCCTGACCGCGAACGCTTTCAGAAATTTGCGGAAACCATGGAAAAGACAATCGGCAATCCGATGAACCACTGGTGCCAGCTTGAACTCAAAAAGTACTTCGGCTACACCAAGCCGATCAACGGCGCAAATGCTCAGGAAATCTGGGACATCTGCAATGAGAAGCTCCAGAACGATCCCAAATGCACGGTGCGCGGCCTGGTGGAAGCGAGCAATGTCAGATTTGTCGGAACCACGGATGATCCTGTGGATTCCCTTGAATGGCATGTAAAGATCCGGGAAGATGACTCCATCAAGGTCAAGGTCTGCCCGAGCTTCCGTCCGGACAAGGCACTCAATGTTCATCTTGCCGGCTTCGATGAGTATATGAAGCAGCTCTCCGAGGTTTCCGGAGTCGAGATCACCGGCAGTGAATCCTGCCTTGAAGCACTCAACAAAAGACTGCTCTTCTTTGTCAGCCTTGGCTGTAAGGCAAGTGATCACGGCATTGAAGAGATTCCGTTCACCGGCGCGGATGCCGCAAAGGCTGATATCGCCTTCCGCAAGGCAATGGCCAATGAAGCAGTCAGTGAAGAGGAGCGCCGCGACTGGCAGTCCTTCCTGATGGAAGGACTTGGAAAGATGTATTACGACAATGATGTCGCAATGCAGCTCCACTACAACGCAATCCGCAACACCAACCAGAAGATGTTTGAGAAGTATGGACCGGATACCGGTTTTGACGCGATGGATGCGCATAACTGCGTGCATGGTATCCAGGGACTGCTCAGCGCACTCACTTATGCCGACAAGTGCCCGAAGACCATCCTTTACTCTCTCAACCCGAGTGATATGGACCTTGTCGCGACCATCTGCGGGTGCTTCCAGCAGAACAGCCCGGTTCCTTCCAGAGTCCAGCTCGGTGCCGCGTGGTGGTTCAATGACACAAGAGACGGAATGGTCCGCCATCTTCAGATTCTCGGCAGACTCGGAGTTCTTGGAAACTTCATTGGAATGCTTACCGACAGCCGCAGTTTCCTGAGCTACACAAGACATGAATACTTCCGCCGCATTCTCTGCAACACGGTCGGCGAATGGGTGGAAGACGGTGAATTCCCGTACGATGAAGAAGGCCTTAAGGCGATCATCGAAGGAATCTGCTATTACAACGCTGAGCGTTACTTCGGACTGTAATTACAGGATCACGTCCCATCAGGGAAATCCGCATACGGGTTTCCCTTTTTTCATATGAGGGATTTGGTCAGTCTGCCTCCTATTCATTCTGAAAGAACAAGAGAAAACAGGATTACGGGCATCAACAGAAAACAGCAGACAATGTCTGCTGTTTTCTGTATAAGGAGGGTCTTGAATTACCGAATAATCACAATTTGTTTTTTATTCCGGCTGTCTGCCGATATATGCGAGAATACCGCCGTCTACATAGAGAATATGTCCGTTGACAAAGTTGGACGCGTCACTGGCAAGGAATACCGCAGGTCCCTGCAGATCTTCCGGATCACCCCAGCGCTCAGCAGGTGTCTTTGCGACGATGAAGCTGTCAAACGGATGACGGCTTCCGTCTGCCTGACGCTCACGCAACGGAGCTGTCTGCGGCGTAGCGATATAGCCCGGGCCGATGCCGTTGCACTGAATGTTGTACTTTCCGTATTCAGAGCAGATATTCTTTGTGAGCATCTTGAGTCCGCCCTTGGCAGCCGCATATGCGGATACCGTCTCACGTCCGAGTTCACTCATCATGGAGCAGATGTTGATAATCTTGCCATGACCTTTTTTGATCATTCCGGGAATAACAGCCTTTGACATGATGAACGGTCCATTGAGATCGATGTCCACAACCTGACGGAAATCCGCCGCGGACATTTCGATCATCGGAACGCGTTTGATAATTCCGGCATTGTTGACGAGAATGTCAATAATACCGACTTCTTTTTCAATCTGAGCAACCATGCGGGCAACTGCCTCTTCATCCGTCACATCGCAGACATAGCCATGTGCCTCGATACCGAGTTCCTTGTAGGCCGCAATACCCTGATCAAGTTTTTCCTGATGACGGTCATTGAAGCAGATCGTTGCGCCGCACTTTGCGAGTGCAGTTGCGATTCCAAAGCCGATTCCATAGGTTGCGCCGGTAACCAGTGCAACTTTTCCTTCCAGACTGAACACTTTCGGATCAAACATGTTTTTTCTCTCCTCTTTTTCTTGTTTCCCTTTTCACTCCAGCTGTCTGTATTTTCGCAATACAGATGCCGGTTACTGACCGAAGCAGGTTTTGCGGGATCCATCTGGATCTTCTGAATCAGCCACTGCGTTCTTCGATTCCAGATCCACACGATCTCATCAGGTATTCACAGATCTCTCTGACCATCCAATGCCGTCATCCTGAGCGCGCATGTTCAAAGAGGTCAACACGGAATCCGCTCCGCCAATAAGTAAACCGGTATACTGAAACTTTAATTAGTTCCGGCCTGTTTGTCAACCGGTTTAGTAAAACTTTTGAAAGTGGATGATTAATCAGTATTTTATAAGGTGAATCATAAGTTTTTCTATGTTTTTACAGTTGAAAAAAAGCGAGCAACGTTATACTTTAGTAATATAAACCGGTTAACATGTTGAGGCAGATCTTTTACGGAGGGTTGGATCATGAGCGAAAAAGTTACGATCAATGACATCGCAAAGCTCGCCGGCGTCTCCAAAACTACGGTTTCTTTCTACCTGAACGGGAAGTTTGAGAAGATGTCTGAAGAAACCAAAAGACGGCTGGAAGATGTTATTTCAAGAACAAATTATCATCCCAATACAATGGCCAGGTCTCTGAATTACAAGCAGACCTACCTGATCGGTGTTATTATTGGGGATATAACAAATTCCTTTGCCAATCAGATTGTCAAGGGGATTGATGATTATTTCCGGGAGCACGGGTACCAGATGATTGTCGGCTCCAGTGACTACTCTCTGGAAAACGAGAGAAAATGTCTGACCGGCATGGCTGCCATGGGAGTGGATGGTTTCATTGTCCAGCCGACCGTGTATTTTGAAACCATGTGGAAGGACATTGGAATTCATAAGCCGATCGCGTATTTTGATTCTCCGAATCAGGCAAGCAACGAACTGTGGGTTAAGACCAACAATTATGAAGCCGTTTATGACGCGACGGAAATGCTTGTGAATCAAGGGTATGAGCAGTTTGTCATGATCACCGCAGATCCTTATGTTCTGGAGACCAGAATGGAGCGCAACCGCGGTTTCACGGACTGCCTGGATATCGCAAAAAAGCCGTACGAAGTCATCATTTCCGACAGGAACACTACTGTGGAAACCCTTGAGAAGAAACTGGATCCGTATCTGAACTCCAGCATTCCGACCCTGTTCTTCGTCTGCAACAACTGGCTTCTTGATAAGACGTATCTCCTGCTCAGGAAATACCGGAATCAGATTCCCCATCGCATCGGCCTGATCGGATTTGATTCACTGGGATGGGCTGAGCTCGTGACCCCATCCATAACAACGATTGTTCAGCCTGCCTATGAAGAAGGCCAGGCTGCCGCGAAAATTCTGATTGACCGGATTGAAAACCGCAATCAGGAAGCACCAAACTGGATCCTGAAATGCAGGATCAACGCACTGGACAGTACCCGGCGGAAGGAGAGCCGGGAGATCAAGTCATAGCATATTCACAAAGAAAAGAGGAGAAAAAACTATTATGCAGGAAATGAACAAGGAATTGACTCATCCTATTGAACGCCCGGTCAAGGTCGCGCAGTTCGGAGAAGGAAACTTCCTCCGTGCCTTCGTCGACTATATGGTTGATATCGCAAATGAAAAGGGACTGTTCAACGGCAGTATCGTTCTGATCCGCCCGATCCCGTTCGGCGACATGGATGCCATGTTCCAGGCGCAGGACTGCCAGTATACACTGCAGCTCCGCGGCCGTGTGGAAGGTGAACCGTATGTCGAGACAAGACAGATCACCAGCGTCAAGGATATTGTCAGTCCGTTCCGTGATTATGAAGAATATATCAATGTCGCCAAGATCGACACTCTTCGCTTTATCGTATCCAATACGACGGAAGCAGGTATTACCTACAATGAAAACGATACCTTTGAAGAAAAACTGAATATCACCTTCCCTGCCAAGCTCACGCAGTTCCTTCTGACCCGTTATGAAACATTCAACGGTGCCATGGACAAAGGTCTTGTTATGCTGCCGGTTGAACTGATTGATGACAACGGAATCGAACTCAAAAAGTGCGTCATGAAGTACATCGATCTCTGGAAGCTCGATGAAGGCTTCAAGAACTGGGTAGAGAATGCATGCATTTTCACCAGCACGCTGGTAGACCGCATTGTTACCGGTTATCCGAGAAATGACGCTGAAAAGATCTGGAATGAGCTCGGCTATCGCGACAACCTCCTTGACACTGCTGAACCGTTTGCTCTCTGGGTTATCGAGTCCGCCAAAGACATCTCCGCTGAATGGCCGATGGATAAGGCACTCGAAGGCAAGACCGGCATGAATGTCATTTTCACTGACAATCAGAAGCCTTATAAGCAGAGAAAGGTCCGGATCCTCAACGGTGCCCATACCTCTTTCGTTCTTGCGTCCTATCTGAAGGGCAATGATTATGTCAATCAGTCCATGCAGGATCCGATCATGAAGAATTTCATGCTCGACACCATTCACAAGGAAGTCATCCCCACCCTGACTCTTCCGAAGGCTGATCTCGAAGAATTCGCGAATGCTGTTGTTGACCGCTTCAACAATCCGTTCATTCAGCATTCTCTGCTTGCGATCGCACTCAACTCCGTATCCAAGTGGAAGGCACGCTGCCTCCCGAGTTTCCTTGGCTACATTGAAAAGGAAGGAAAGCTTCCGGAACACCTTACCTTCTCCATCGCTTCCCTGATGGCATTCTACAGTTCCAGTGAGCTGGCAGACGGCGTTCTCAAGGGTAAGAGAGGAAATGATGTCTATGACATCAAGGATGACCAGTCCGTACTCGAATTCTTCCGTGACAATTCCGCAAAGGATACCAAAGAATTCGTACATGCATATCTCGCCAACGAAGCGTTCCATGGTCAGGATCTCACAAAGATCGCCGGTCTGGAAGATAAGGTCGCTGAGTATCTTGATGTAATCCGCACCGAGGGAATGGAAAAGGCCCTTGAAAAGTATTTCGGATAATGCTGCAGACAGTCGTAAGAATTCATCCGAAAGATAATGTCGCCGTTGCTCTGAAGCCTCTGAAAGCAGGTGAGCAGTTCACCTTCGGTGATCTCACCGTCACGATCAAGGAGGACATTGAGCAGGGTCACAAATTCGCTCTGTGCGATCTTCCGGAAAACACCAATATCATCAAATACGGAACTGTCATCGGTCATACGACCAAACCGGTTTCCGAAGGCATGCATGTGCATGTGGAAAACATCAAGACAAATCTCGGGGAGCTTCTCGATTATACCTATGAACCTGTAACATTTGATCAGCCGGCCGCGGAAGGACGCACCTTCAATGGTTTTGTCCGTAAGAACGGCGATGTCGGAATCCGGAATGAAATCTGGATTATTCCGACGGTTGGATGCGTCAACAACATCGTTCAGAAAGTTGAACGGGAATCCCAGTCCCTGATCAAAGGCTCGATCAGCGGCATCCATGCGTTTACGCACGCATACGGATGTTCACAGATGGGAGACGATCAGGAAAATACCCGGACGATTCTTTCCGATCTCATCAAGCACCCCAATGCCGGCGGTGTACTTGTTCTCGGCCTTGGGTGTGAAAACTCCAATATCGATGTTCTCAAGCCATATATCGGTGAATATGATCCTGAACGGATCCGCTTCGTAGTCGCCCAGCAGCATGAGAATGAATTTGAAGCCTGCATGGAACAGATGAGGGAGCTGGTGGAAATCGTCTCCAAAGATGAACGCACGGAATGCCCTGCTTCCATGCTGAAGGTCGGTCTCAAGTGCGGCGGTTCCGATGGTATGTCGGGCATTACCGCGAATCCGGTTGTCGGAAGATTCTCCGATCTGCTTGTCGCGGATGGAGGAACTACCATCCTCTGTGAAGTTCCGGAGATGTTCGGAGCTGAAACTCAGCTGATGAACCGGGCGAAGGACGAAATCGTTTTCCATAAAACAGTCGACCTCATCAACAACTTCAAGCAGTATTTCCAGAGAAACAATCAGACGATTTATGAGAATCCTTCTCCGGGAAACAAGGCCGGCGGAATCTCAACTCTCGAGGATAAGTCCAACGGATGTGTTCAGAAGAGCGGAAGCGCTGCGGTGAGTGATGTTCTTGAGTATGGTCAGCGGGTTAAGGAGCACGGTCTCAATCTCCTCTCTACTCCTGGCAACGATCTTGTCGCCGCGACCGGAGAAGCGGCCGCAGGATGTCAGATGGTCCTGTTTACAACCGGACGCGGAACACCGTTCGCAACTGCTGTTCCTACCGTAAAGATCGCCACAAACTCCCGTCTTGCAAATATGAAAAAGAACTGGATTGATCTTAATGCCGGACGGGCGGTTGAAGACAGTTCAATCGACGAAATGGGAGAAGAACTTTACGACCTCGTGATCGAAATTGCCAACGGCAAGAAATGCCGGGCAGAAGAAAACGGATTTCACGATATCGCAATCTTCAAGCAGGGCGTTACGCTCTGACAGTCTGCCATTCGGCACAGTAAAAG
>CAMNFS010000038.1 GCA_946537255.1 uncultured Erysipelotrichaceae bacterium | reverse complement strand
CTGGCCGGTTCTGCCACAGCCCTGAATGCGACAAATGTACTTGCGTATAACTCCACTGAGTTACATGGCCACCCCGGTTCGTTCGCTGTCTCTTCCACAGGCGGCGCTGCCGGAGGATTGATTGGATCTATGCAGGGCGGCACTGTGAAGAATTGTGCAGCTGCGGTATATGTTCAGGGATCCAGCAATGCCGGCGGTCTGATCGGCTCTGCGAATAATACAGCGATCTCCAATTCTTACACCGGTGCACATACAACCGGCGGAGTGTTCATTAATAATGAAACCGGTGCCGGACGCATCAATGTAAAGGCGACCAATGGAACGGCCGGGGGTCTCGTTGGCACGATGACGAGGTCCGGAGACGGTATAAGCGGTATAACCAACAGTTATGCCACAGGTTCCGTAGGCGGAAATAAAGTGAATCCATTTGTCGGCAGTGACGAGATGATTTACTGGAAGACAAAAGAAATGGGGCAGGAGGTCAACTCAAGCTACTATATTCTTCCCGATACGTATACCAACTGTTATGCAATTGGCTGGGTATATGATGCGGCTGATACAGCGAAGCCCTGGAAATGCCCGTACTTCTCAAATTCTGATCTGCTTGAAGGCGGTTTACTGAACATCACCCATACTCAGCCTAAACCTGACGATGACAGATACAACTACGATACCTACTGGAATACTGATATTCTTCCGACGAAGTATATCAGTGAACTGAATCCGGATTACAAAGGAGCAGATGGAAAAGCAGTCTGGTTCCTGGAAAACCATGTCGGTGACTGGGCATATCCGGACTACAATGTGAACCTGATAAATACCAGGTAAAAGAATTTCTTCATCAACAAATTCAAAGATATTCAAAACGATAAAATGCGGTCATATGACCGCATTTTATAACTTCCTCATTACCGGCGGCTCTCTCAGCACCAATACTGCCGTTAACGGCGGCGGTGCCTATGTGGCTTCCAGCGGCAGCCTGACCGTTAGCGGCGGTACCATGAACGGAAACACCGCGGCCAGAGGAACTGAGGGGAGCGCTGCCATCTATGCAGAGGGCAGCAGCGGGGAATCCTTTGCGGAAGTGTCGGTTGTAAACGGCAGGATCAGGGACAAGAGAGCGGCCGGCTTCGGTGCTGCTGTCTATCTGCAGGGCTATTCGAAACTGCATGTTTCCGGCGGAACCACCAGCGGCAACGCGGCCACTGAAGCAAACGGCGGAGCGGTCAATGTGGAACCCAGTCATACCGGAATCTATCTGTCCGGAAGACCTTCCATCTTCAACAATCCCGGCAATACGACGACCCTCTTTACCAGCGGCGCAAACGGCATTTACTTCATTGATATGATGCCGTACGGTACCTGCTATCTGTATGAAAGAACGGCACCGGAAGGATATGCGGCCGGCAAGTGGTTCATTCTTGACATCAGGGCAGACGGACTGACCTGCCGGGAAGCAGGCGCAGAAGACATCAGCCGACTGAAGCTTACGCCGAATTCCTGATCGCGTTTGTCTGGTTCTGAAAAAGTACCCAAACGGCTGGCAGGGAGTCATTCTGATCCGTAAAAAACAGCTGAATCCAGGAGAGGATGTGGCAGAAAGTTTCCGCCGTATCCTCTTTTTCGTATGCGGCAACCCGTTTCAGACAGTTGAAAGAAATCCCCGGGATCGGGCACTGAAAACAAAAGCACTGAATTTTTGACGGACAGGGATCAGGAGTACAGGGAAAATGACAACATTGGAACCCAATCATTTTTGGGATTGTCAGAATGTCAGTTAACCGGTAAACTGGAATCATCTGAAATAGAGAGGAAGGAATAATTGTATGGATCGCAGACTCTTTAAGTCACTGTTCGCGGCCCTGATCTCTGTTTTCATGATGGTTTCAGCCGTAAATCCAACCGTATTTGCGGAAGAACCCGGAGAGGAAACACCGATTCAGGAAATCGAGAACACCGATGAACCAACCGATTCCGAACTGACGGAAACCGAAGGGGAAACACCCGAAGAATCTGTTCAGCAGGAAACCCCTGAGGAAGAACCGAAAGAAACAGTGTCGGAACAGGAGGAACAGACGGACCTCCAGGAAACCGTATCCGAACCGGCTCCCCAGGAGACGGAAGAAATCCAGTCATCTGAAGAAACAATCCCTGAAGATACTTCAGAAGAAGGATCCTATGAATCTGAGGAATCCGGAACACCGGATCAGAGTGAAATCTTCGCAGCGCTTGCGGAACCACCTGCTGAGGGCGCAGTCGTTCATACTCTGAATCCGGATGACGCGGCAATCGATTCCTTCTTTACCCTGACGGAAAGCGTCGTTGTGGACGGCAACAAGAAGAAACTCATAATCGATGATAAAGAGGTGGAAATCTCAAACCGCGTCAAGCTCGGCAAGAATGTCGGCACCGCTTCCAAAAACTCCGTTGTCTTTACGGTGGAAGAGGGCTATGTAGCCAAGGCGGAAATCTGGGCAATGAGCTCCAACAGCTCTTCCGGGGCGACCCTGAATGTCTTCGGCAGCGATGGCGCAGTCGGAGCCAATAAGGAAATCGCGGATTCCGGCACGCAGAAGAATCCGCTCCTGTATGAGTTTACGGATCTTGCGGCAGGAGAGTATTATATCGCTTCCAATGATTCTTCTCTGAAACCCGCAAACATCTACTATATCCGTCTGACGCTGACTCCAGCCGCCAAGGAAACCAAGATCTTTACCCTGAATCCGGATGACGCGGCAATCGATTCCTTCTTTACCCTGACGGAAAGCGTCGTTGTGGACGGCAACAAGAAGAAACTCATAATCGATGATAAAGAGGTGGAAATCTCAAACCGCGTCAAGCTCGGCAAGAATGTCGGCACCGCTTCCAAAAACTCCGTTGTCTTTACGGTGGAAGAGGGCTATGTAGCCAAGGCGGAAATCTGGGCAATGAGCTCCAACAGCTCTTCCGGGGCGACCCTGAATGTCTTCGGCAGCGATGGCGCAGTCGGAGCCAATAAGGAAATCGCGGATTCCGGCACGCAGAAGAATCCGCTCCTGTATGAGTTTACGGATCTTGCGGCAGGAGAGTATTATATCGCTTCCAATGATTCTTCTCTGAAACCCGCAAACATCTATTACATCCGGATTACCGAAACGGATCCGGGAGGAGCTCCTGAACCCAAGGAAAGAAAACCATGGGAGGAAGTCGAGAATCCCGTGATTGAATCGGTTGAAGAGACAGAAACCGGAAGCCTGATCGTTACTTTCAAAGCGGAATTCGGCTATGACGGCGCGGACAGCGGCCGGATCTTCATGATGCAGGATGGCTTTGAAGTAAAGAGTGAATCCGTCACGAAGGAAGGCCCGGTGGAATTTGTTCCTTCCACCAACGGAGACTTTGTATTCAAGGCGGTCATCACAAGAGAAAAATGCGCGGATAAGGAAAGTGAACCGTTCACTTTTGAAAACTATGCGCTGCCTCCGACCGCTCCGGCGATCACCTGGATTGATAATCTCGGAGATGGAAAGATCTATGTGGACTGGAACAACGTGGATGCGGACCGTGGCTGCAAGGTCGAATACAAAGCCGAAGGTTCGGAAAACTATTCTACCTTTGCGACGTCAGTGAAAACCGGAAACGCAACGATTACCGGTCTGAAGCCTGGCACAACCTATACCATCAGGGTCACAGCGGATGACAGCACTTCCGGAACCAGTGCCTATGAGCGCAGGATCACCGTCGGTGATCCCGAACAGGAATGGTATGCCGATGTCTTCGGCTCAGCCACCAAGGGAAGCGCGACTGTAAACGGAACCGTGATTCCGATTGAAAGCTATGACCATCTGTATCCGGAATCCGCAAACCATGCGGCAGATGTGACAAAGGGAAGCGGAGAAGTACTGCTTTCGCAGGGTTCCAGCAAAAACGGAAAGATCGCTGATTCCGAAGAGGGCGTTCAGGTCTATTACACCCGCATCAATCCGAATACGGAAAACTTCAAGCTGACTGCCACCTTTGAAATGATTCCGACCGCAAACGCGGTGGACAATCAGTCCGGCTATGGAATCTATGCCTTTGACGTGGCAGGACTTGGAACCAAGGATGCCAAATACATGAATTCCGTCGCGGTCGGAAACTTCAAGCTGAAGGATGGCGCCACGACGCTGTATCACGGCAATGGTGTCCGCATCAAGAGCGGCTTCGCTACCTTTGATCCAAGCAGCACCGCCGGCAGCGGCAATCTTCTGAACAATACCAATCTCTTCAACGTGCAGCTGGAGGATCCGATCGGTCATAAGGAGATTCTCGGCGCGAAGTTCACCTATACCCTGGAAAAGACGGAAACCGGCTTTATCGCAACCATGGCCGGAGACTCCAAGACGATTGAAATCCCGGATGTCACCCAGCTCATGCAGCAGGAAGACGGATCGATTGTCGTTGCGGTTGCCTCGGGAAGATGCGATACGAAGGTAACGGATATCACCTTTGAGAAGAGTGCCGGCTCGGTAGAAGGCGGCGGAGAGGGAAAGAAGGTTACGCCGAAGGTTACCATTTATTCCTCTGATGAAACAACCGTCAAAGACTATGAGTTTATTGTCGGATCGAATGTACCGGGCTTATTGACAGTGCTGAGAGGAACCAAGGTGCTCGGCTCCGCGAAGACGGATGAAACTACCGTCGCAAAGATTCCGGTAAAGCTCTGGAATTCCGGAGCTCTCAACAAGATCACCTACAAGTTCAGCCCGAAGGAATCGGAACAGATCACCAGCAGTAAGGATATCCAGGGAAGCTTCAATGTACTCTGGAATGTCCGCGGCCTTGATGGTCAGGTAATCTATGTCGGTCCGGACGCTCCGCTGAACGGACTTGGCACAAAGGAAGACCCGGTGGATCTTCAGGTTGCCCTCAACGGCGCAAGGCCAGGTCAGACCATTGTGATGCTGGATGGAACGTACAGACCGCTGGAAGATCTGATCATTCCAAGAAACATCAGCGGTACGGAAGATCATCCGATTACGCTCGCGGCGGAACACACTGGCATGGCAAAGGTGACCGGTGAACTTCTGGAAACCTCTTCCTCTCTCTTCACGATTGTCGGAAGCTACTGGCATATTTACGGCGTTGAATTCTGCGACACGATGGCAAAGGGCGTCAGTGTTGCCGGAAACCACAATACGATTGAAATGTGCGTCATGCACGATACCGGCAACTCCGGTCTGCAGATTTCCCGCTATGCCGGGGAACCGAATGACAAGGAGATGTGGCCGAGCTACAACCTGATCAAGAACTGTGAATCCTATGACAACTGCGACCCGGGCCGCAATGACGCGGATGGGTTTGCGGCGAAGCTGACATGCGGAGAAGGGAACCGGTTCTATGGATGCATTTCCCATCACAATATAGATGACGGATGGGATCTCTATGCCAAGTCCACAACCGGAAATATCGGCAGAGTCATTATTGAGAACTCCGTTGCCTACAGCAATGGCTGGCTGACGAGTGATGATCCGACGGATCCATCCACCGATTTCGGTGAAGGAAACGGCTTCAAGCTCGGCGGCGAAAACATGTACGGCGGCCATACACTGATCAACAGCGTCTCCTTCAACAACTACGCCAAGGGCGTTACCAGCAACTCCTGCCCGGACAATGAAATCTACAATGTCACGGTCTTCAATAACTCTCTGAGCGGAAGCGCCTACAACGTCAGCCTTTATACCAAGACCTCCAACCAGAAGGCCTGGAAAGCGGACGGTGTGCTTTCGATCGCGACCAACGGCACCACCCTCAAGGAGCTCGGTGCCAGCAATGGTGTCATTTACTCTCTGAGAAGCGCGACCAACTATTTCTTCGATGGAACCTCTTCCTTCAATACCCTTGGCGAGGAGGCGACAGTTGACTGGTTTGAGAATACCGATGTCAGTGTGGCTCCGACAAGAAACGAAGACGGCACCATCAACATGCACGGGCTTCTTGTCCTCAAGGAAAGCGCTCCTGCCAATACCGGCGCAAGACTCAATGACTCCGAAAAATCCGAACAGCCGGAGGTTTCAGGAGATCCGGCCGTGCGTGAGGTCCGTTATTCTGTTTCCGACACGCTGAGCGAATTCAGCATTTCTCCGGAAGTGACGGAGATGATCGGCGCGTATACACCGGAGCAGGTCAGTGATTATATGATCCGTTCCGTTAAGACGGAAGGAAGCGGCGTTACCGGAGCGAAGGTATATGAGGTGATCGCGGAAGTTTCCTTCGATGGCGGAAAGACCTGGACACCGGCAACGAATTCCACCTTCCCGACGGAAGGCCTGGATGTGGCGTTCCCGTATCCGAAGGGAACCAGTCCGCTTCATCATGAATATGTAGTCAGTCATCTCTCCGTACTGGAGGTCAACGGCGTTCTCGGCGGTGTTCTGGAATTCCCGGAGTTTACGATGGAAGATGACGGCATTCATCTCCATGTCTCTTCCTACTCTCCGTTTGCGATCGGATGGCGGGAAAAATCCGTGGAAAGCACGCTGAAATCCATCACCCTGGAAGGCGTCGGAGATGAAATCGTCTGCGGTGAAAAAGTGAAGCTTCAGCCGGTATATGATCCGGATCTTGAGGCGGAAAAGGGTGTTGTATGGACATCGGATCATCCGGAATTCATCTCTGTTGATTCCTATGGAACCATTACCGGCAAGATGCCAGGCACCGCGGTGATCACTGCAGTTTCTACCCGCAATCCGAATATCCGCGCACAGAAAACCATTACCGCGACCGCGCTGGCTGTGGATCATCTTGAAGCAGAATCCGATATGATTCTTCCGGTTGGAAGATCCATCGCACTGAATGTGAAGATCGTTCCGGAGAACGCTTCGGATCAGATTCTGTTCTATGAAAGCGCGGATGCCAAGGTCGCAAGAGTCGATGAATTCGGCATGGTGACCGGTGTCTCCGCCGGAAGAACAACCCTGAAGGCAACTTCTGAGGATGGCGGAAAGACAGTGGAAATCGAAGTGTTTGTCTATCCGGACGGCATCTATATCGAGGCGCTGGGCAGCTATCCTTACACCGGAAGCGCTGTGAAGCCGGAAGTAACGGTATATGATACCGGCATTCAGCTGATCAGGGATGTTGACTACACCGTGAAGTACGAAAACAACATCAACGCGGCCAAGAGTACTGCGGCCAAGGCACCGAGAGTGGTGATCAAGGGCAAGGGCAACTATCAGGATACCTACAAGGTACCATTCACGATTGAGCAGATCGATCTTGCAAGTGAGGAAGTCACGATTGAAAAGATCACTGTGGAAGCCACTGCCGCCGCTGTCAGTAAGGCAGTTCCGACCATCTGGTACAACGGCAGAAAGCTGAAGAACAAGAAGGATTATACCTTCACGGCTGCTCAGCTTACGGAAGAGGGAATTGTTCCGATTACGATTACTGCTGTTTCAAACGGAAACTTCAAGGGCAAGACAACAGTCGATATCATTCCTGCATCTGAGGAAAAGACACCGGTATCGAAGCTTTCGGTCAAGACAAAGACACTGAGCCTGGAACCGGGTGAAGTGCCGACAGAGGAACGTGTTCTGGGACGGCTTACCGTAAAGGATGGCAAGACAGTCCTCAGCAATGATTCCTTTGAATTCAGCGGACTGGAAGACTGCACCGGAATCGGAACCTGTCTCTTCGTGCTTTCCGCCAGGGAGGATGATCCTTCCTACAGCGGAAGCAGAACAGTCAGTATCCAGATGACCGGCACTTCCGTTTCAAAGGCTTCTGCTTCCAATGTATCGCTGGAATACAATGGCAGAGAACAGACTCTGACACCGGAGAATTTCAGCCTCGTGCTGTACCCGGGCAAAGCCAATGAATACAGACTGACCATGGGAAAGGATTATGAAGTGGTTTCCTACTCGAAGAATCTCAATGCCGGAAACGCGTCGGCAGTGATTCAGGGCATCGGCACATTCTCCGGGACAAAGAAGGTTACTTATCGGATTACGCCAAGCAGTGAGCCGGTAACGGTTGAGGTATCTGATGCGGAATATTCCAGAACCGGTGCGATTCCGGATGTGAAGATCACCGCTGTGCTGGATGGCGAACCCGTTGTTCTTGCGGAAGGTATTGATTACAAGCTCTCCTTTGCCAATAACAAAGCGGTAGCGGAAAAGGGTATTCCAAGTGTGACGGTCAGCTATCTCGGCAATTTCAAAAGGACCGCAAAGGATACTGCAAGCTTCGCGATTCATCCGAAGCAGCTTTCCTCCCTGCTGACGTCCGCAGCGGATCTGACCTACAGGAATACGAAAAACACCAAGGCAAATTACAAGACAAAGATCACACTGATCGATGACAATGGATACAAGCTCTCCGCAGGAAAAGACTATGAGAAATCCATCTCTTACTTCAATGAGATCGGCAGAGAGCTTGGACCGAAGGAAACCGTACCGGCCGGTTCTCTCATCCGTGCCGTACTTACCGCAAAAGAAGGAACCGGTTATACCGGAACCGCCGAAGTCAGCTTCGTGGTGAAATCCGACGCGATTGATATTTCCAAAGCCTCGTTCACTGTAAAGGAACAGGAGTATACGGGTTATCCGATCGAGATTAACACACAGAAGCAGTTCAAGAATGTGTCCTTCGGAAGCGGCGCGAACAAAACAACGCTTGTGCTTGGCACAGACTTTATCCCGGTTGCCTTTGAGAAAAACCTCAGAAAGGGAACCGCAAAGGTGACGTTTGTCGGAATCGGCAGATGCAGCGGCGTCAAGACCGTCCGGTTCAAGATCACCAAACGGAATGTGAAGAACAACTGGATCGGCATGATTCTGTCTCCGTTTGGATTCTGATCCTTCGTCTTCTTATCAAATCAAACAGGTATTCATCCGGATACCTGTTTTTTTGGCGAACATGTACGGAAGACATGGTCAACTGATGGAGGAATCGGAAAAAAGAGAAAGGATCCGTTTATGACTTCCTTTTGAGCTTCATGAAACAATTGATCATAGTGATTAAAAAACCTTCTGGATGCTTTCACACAGAAGGGAAAAGAAAGGATATCTGATTATCCGCAGAGAAGAACTGCATGTTTCCGACAGGCAGGATTCATTTTGCGGTAGAATAAGGGAGATGAAAAACCCAAGACTTTTTATTGTGATTCCCTGCTACAACGAGGAAGCGGTGCTGCCGATTACGGCACCGCAGTTTCTGGATGAGCTGAAGCTTCTGATCAGGGAAAAGGGGATCGCAGAGAACAGCCGCATACTTTTCGTCAATGACGGAAGTACAGACCGTACCTGGGAGCTGATCAAAGAGTATGCGGAACAGGATCCGCATTACATGGGGATTGCCCAGTCCCGCAACCGCGGTCATCAGGCAGCGGTGCTGGCAGGACTCATGGAGGCCAGGGATCAGTGTGATATCACCATTTCCATTGACTGCGATGGCCAGGATGATATGCGCGCGATGGAGAAAATGGTAGATGAATACAGCAACGGATGCGAGATCGTCTACGGGGTCCGCTCCAGAAGGGAAAGCGATACCTGGTTCAAACGGACCACTGCCCAGTCCTTCTATAAGCTGATGAACCGGATGGGAGTGGAAACCGTATACAACCATGCGGATTACCGTCTGGTTTCCGCAAGAGTTCTGAACCACTTTGCGGATTTCCGGGAGGTCAATATTTTCCTGCGGGGAATGTTTCCGCTGGTTGGCTTCAAGAGCACCAGTGTCTACTATGACCGGCATGAGCGCCTCGCCGGACAAAGCCATTATCCTCTGCGGAAAATGATCGCGCTTGCGGTGGATGGGATTACAAGCCTTTCCATTGAGCCGATTCATCTGATCGCAAAAACCGGCATTCTCTTCTCACTTGCCGGTGTCATCGGGATTATCTGGGTCTTTATCCGGGCATTCACGGGCCATACCGTGATCGGATGGGCTTCCATGATGTGCGTGATCTTTGTGCTGGGCGGCCTGATTCTTTTGAGCCTTGGTGTGATCGGGGAATATGTCGGAAAGACGTATTTGGAAACCAAGCATCGGCCAAGATATATCATCAGTGAGCGCACTTCTTCCCGACAGGAAGAAGAAACAGATCATGAGAAATAAAATAACCAGCGGAGTACGCTGGTTTTAGTTATTCCGGGTCTTCTGTTTCGATTTCGAACTCAATCATGGTTTCGATGAGTTCAAGGTCCGTTTCGGCGTTGATCTGCCAGCGCTCTCCGTCCTGAATCGTAAAGATTTTTCCGGGTTTCAGAGCTTCGCCGGCCCCATGAAGCACCGTCAGAGTCTTGCGGATGCCGAGATCTGTTTTGATCGTAACGCTGGAGCCTGCCTTGACCCGAAGCAGGGAGGTTTCACTGGATTCCGTACGGTAGAGCACTTCCTTTCCGCCATAGCGTTTGCCAATGACGCGGGGCTCGAGCCAGACCTGATCCACCATGGATTTGAGTTTAGTAATATCTTTCTTGTCACACAGCAGGATCCCGTCTCTTCCCGCCGCGACAATCATGTTTTTCACGCCGATCGCCAGAATCGGAAAATCAAGATGATTGACGATATAGGTGTTTTCACATCCGTCATCTTCCACCACCTGACCAGAGGACTCATTGTTCATCAGGTCGGCAATGGATTCCCATGTACCGGCGTCCGCCCAGGTTCCGTTGTAACGTACCACCGCCCGGCTGCTTTCCTTTTCCACCACTGCGTAGTCAAAGCTGATCTGCTTGAGTTCGGGATAATGGGCGACCAGATAGGAATAGGAACAGCTGCCGAAAACCCGTTCGGCCCGGTTCAGAAGGTAATTCAGCCGGCACGCAAAAACACCGGCGTTCCAGAGGGCGTGATCTTCCTGAATATATTTTTTCGCTGTTTCCGGATCCGGCTTTTCATGGAATTCCAGAACATCTGAGATTTCTTCCTTACCGGAGGGAATGATATATCCGTACTTGTCACTGGGTTCGTTTGGTTCAATTCCCATTAATACAAGATTTGCCCTTCCGCTTTCGACAATCTCGGCAAGGGTGAACAGTTTTTCGTAGAAGGAATGATCCGCATAGCTGTCAACGGAAAAGATGACAACCGGCTCGGAAGGATCGACCCGGTCATGATCCTTGAGATAGGACGCCGCCAGTGAGATGGCAGGGAAGGTGTTCCGCCGGCTGGGCTCTTCGGTCATGGACACATCATAGCCAAGCTGACTGCGAACTTCCTCCGTCTGAACCCGGCCGGAGGCGATTGTGACCTGCTGATCCGGATTGATCATCCGGATTTCCCGGATGACACGCTCCAGCATGGACTGAAAGCCGCCGTTTCCATCGTCAAATACCTGGATGAACTGCTTGGAATGAACATTATTGGAAATAGGCCACAGACGTTTTCCGCCGCCGCCGCACAAAAGTATCATTCTCATAATCTGTCCTCAACCTTCAATATCATCATTATATAGAAAAAACAGGGGTTTGGAATAACCAAGCCATGTACGAATGTCAGGTATTTTCAGGGCGAAAACAGAAAACATCATGTAAAATACTAATAAAGGATACTCTGCGCAATCATGTCATTCCGGGAATTGTGGGAAAGATTTATCAGCACCTTCGGGCTCTTCAGAAAGAGTCCTTTTGTGCAGCGTCTGATCCATGAAACCAATTTCCGGATTGCCATTCCCATGTGCATCTATACACTGCTTGCGGAAAAGTATATGTATAACCGCACGGTCATGCTGTGGCATCTTGTGACAAAGAATGTCTATGACAGCCTGTTTGCTGTGCTTGCCTTCGCCAGTATTCAGCTGCTTGTGATCAGTATTCTCTATCTCAGCGGAAAGGTCAGAAAAAACGGCATTGCCCTGGCATCCATCTATGTATATGTCACGGCCTGCAGTCTGGCAGGACAGACCATCGCTGCCTATGACTTTGCGATCGGGAAACAGGTATTTGTATTTCTGCCGATGGTAGCCTGGATCTTCGCGCTTCTTCTGATTCATCCGGCAGTAAGCATCGCCAGTGCCGTGGTTTCCTTTTATCTGGTTCCATCTCTTGCCAACAGCAGAATTGTTCTGTCCAACTACGTCAATCAGATTCTGATGCTGTTTGCCGTGATGCTGGAAATCATTTCCATTGTGCGCTGGGTTTCCCAGCTGAGAGCTGCCCGGAATGAAGAGGAAATTGCCGAGATGAACCGGAAGCTATCGGAACTGTCTTTGAAGGATGAGCTGACCGGACTGCGCAACCGGCATGCCCTCCGGCAGGACTATGACAAATACCGTGGGCGGACATTGATCACGGCAATGTGTGATATTGATGATTTCAAATTCTACAATGACACCTATGGTCATGACGCCGGGGATCTTGTGCTCAAGCATATGGCAGATACACTGAGCTCCTTTTTCGGCAAAGACGGCGTCTACCGGTTCGGCGGAGATGAATATCTTCTGATTCTGGAAAAGAAAACCAGAGAAGAATTCGAAGCCCTGTTTCATGCCTGGAAGGATGCGTTCAGCCGCTTTGAATATGAAGGAGCTGCCCTGCATCCTGGCAGTACCTGCGGATACTGCAGCGGACTCTGCAAAGGGAGTGATGATCTGAGACAGATGATCGCGCAGGCAGATCAGAAACTGTATGAAGGCAAGATGAGTGAAAAGGGAACCGTCAGCGGCTGTGATTATCATTCGGATCAGAAAACCGGGGCCGAGCAGTTTGAAGCACTCAGAAACAATCTGCGCTCCGGACAGTTTGATTCCGTGACCCGTCTTCCCAATCTTTCCTATTTCCGTTCTCAGGCTCCGCTTTCAACCGAGATTCTGAAGTCCTCCGGTCACAGGCCGGTATTGGTGTATCTGAATCTGAAGAATTTCAGCACGTATAACCGCCGGTTTGGTTTTGAGGCCGGAGATGAGCTTCTGCGCCGGTTCGGAGAGATTCTGAAGGATGAGTTCTCCGGCGATCTGCTGTGCCGGTTTACGGATGACCATTTTGCTCTGATCACGGCGGAAGATACCCTGATGGAAAAGATGAAGCTCACGGAAGAGCGGCTCGCCAAGATATCAAAGGATATCCGCAATGAACTGCGGGCTGGATTCTACGGGCTGGATGAAGAGAATACGGATATTACCGCTGCCTGTGACTGTGCAAGGCAGGCGATGAATCTTGCCGGCGAACGTGATTTCTACCGCTGGTATGACAGTGACCTGAAGGAAGAAATGCAGAAGCGGCAGTATATCGCGGATCATTTTGACGAAGCGGTGGAGAAGGGCTGGATTGAAGTGGTCTATCAGCCGATCCTGAGAACCGCAACCGGAAGAATCGCCGGAATGGAGGTGCTTTCCCGCTGGAATGATCCGGTCTATGGCCGCATGCATCCGGACAGCTATATTTCCGTGCTCGAATCTGCCGGACTGATCTGTCTTCACGATCTGTTCATTCTGAACAAATCGCTGGAAAATTATGAACTGGTAAAGAAAGCCGGGCGTCCGGTGGTTCCATGGGTGATCAATCTTTCCTGGAGGAATTTTGAAAATCCGTATTTTGCAGAGGATATTCTGGAACTGACAAAGGATGTCAATCATGAACTGATGCATTTTGACATCAATGCCGGGGCTCTTTCGAAAGCGGACCGGCAGATGGAAGAATGTCTGGATAAACTGATTGACGCGGGATTCCAGCTGTGGATGGATGGGTTTGGATCCAGCAGTTCCACAGTGGATATTCTGTATCACTTCGGACTGCACGGAATCAAGATTGATATCCGTTCGCTTCACGAGATCGGCGACCGGTCCAATCAGTCCATCATGCTTTCTCACATCATTTCCATGTGCAAGGAAATGAAGATTTCAACCCTTGCCCTTGGCGTAGAGAATGAAAAGGAAATGCATTTTCTGGAGGATGTCGGATGTGAATACATGCAGGGGTATTACTTTTCCGCAAGCCGGACGTTTGAAGAATGCGCCATGCCGGAATTCCTTTCCCGATTTGAATTTGAGCCGCTGAAGGAAAGAGATTACTACCGCAGTATCAGCCATGTGAATCTTTCCCGGCCAACCCAGATTGAATCCAACAAGACTCTTGAGGCGATGTCGGCCGGCATTCCTGCCGCGGTATGCGAATATGAGAGCGGCAAGATCCGAACGATCCGTTCCAATTCCGCGTTCCATTCCTTTCTGGCAATGATGGATATTTCTGATACAGAGAAATTCGACGCTCTCATCAACCAGGAGGGGACCGGACTGCACAGAACCTTTCAGGAACTCATGGAACGCATGCGTACCAGTGAACAGTGGGAAACCGCGGAAATCGGCGGAGAAAAATATAAATGCTTTGCCAACTTCCATACGATCGCCGTCAATCCCGCAAACGGTGCGCTGGCTGTTGTGGGAGTGGTTCTTGACATGAATTCCATTCAGAAGTGGAAGAGGCACTGAAATTTGATCTGATTTTTGCGACTGATGTTCCTTGCCGTTTCTGACAGGATAAATCATACATTCTTAAATGCGGATGCTGTATTGACAGCGCAATCCGTAAGATCAGACGGATTCCTGAGTGACTGTTTTCCGGGAGAAAGAGGCAGGGAAAACGAAGGGAATTCTGCCCGGCTTTACTCAGAGAATAGCCGATTACAGCATCCCTTCTGTATAATTCACCTGAATCCCTGAGACCTTTCACATGACTCAGGCTCTTTGCAGGATACAAATAAAAAGGCCGATGGCCTTTTTATTGACGATGGGCGAGCAGATATCCTTCCCTGACTCCGTAGGAAGAACAGCGCAGTTCGCTGGCGTGAAAGACCTCCATCATGGCAAGAATCATATTGATCCCGGGAAGAATGACATCTCTTCTGTCCTCACTGACGGTTTCATTCAATACTTCGACTGCGTCCTTGTTTCCTGATTTCAGGGCATCGAACATCATGGAAAGATCTGTTTCTGAAACATGCCGATTGCCAAACCATTTTTCATGCATCAGAAGAACGGCTCGGCAGGTTCCGCCGCCTCCGATCAGAATATCACCGGCATAATCCAGAAGAGCCGGCATCCGTTCGGTTTCCTGCTGAATGATGGCAAGCGGGATTTTTCTTTCAAGCGGACAGTCCTTCAGCCTCAGGCACCCATACGGAATGGATGTGAGGGCATGAATGACAGTCCCATCGCAGAAGGAGACGATTTCCGTCGAACCTCCGCCGATATCAAAGGCCGTTCCGGAGGAAATATCACTGGTATCAAGCCGGCTTCCAAGAAAATCATACGAAGCTTCTTCCTCACCGGTAAGCGGTCGGATCTCATACCCGATCGAATTCAGAGCTTCCAGAAACGCATCCCGGTTGGATATATGCCGGCATGGTTCCGTGACAAGACCATAGACCTCTGTAACGCCGCGTTCTTCCAGAATCTTTCGATACTGTCTCAATACCTGCAGCGCCGCCTGAATGCCGGATTCCTGCATGAGTCCGTCTTTGATATGACTGATCAGATGAATCGCGGAAGAGTAATATCCATTCTCGGTATCCTTTCCGTTTTCGTCATAGATTTTCAGCACTACGGTGTTGGATCCAATGTCAATAATCCCTGTTTCCTTCATGATGACCTCCGTTGTTCCTATCATAACAGACGATACGTGCTGTGTTTTTTTCTCCTGTTGAAAGGAGAGGAAAAGAGAACGGAAGAATCATTGGTTCCGGCTGTTTCATATTCAGAAATGAAGGGAAAATGAATCATTGCATGTCATCCTGAAAGGGAGGTTTGAGAATTCTTTGTTTCGGGCTGGAAAGAGAGATTTTTGGTTCAATCTGAAATATAATGAAGGTGCTGAAACTCTTCTGGGCTGTCTTTTAAAAGAGGACCGCGGAAGGAAAAAATCATATGGTGCAGTTGTTTTGGAACGAAGGCCGACCGGATACATGCATGGAACAGTCCGGAGTCTGTCTTTGAAATAATGAAACAAAACGGCCTGAGGAGAGAAAACTTACTCCTGAGCCATGCGCCAGTCATTTCATTAAGTGAAAGAGAGGTTCTGCATTTATGGATGAAGAAAAGAAAACAGTGATTTGTGAGGAAAAGGATCCTGAAACAGAAGGAACAGGGAATCCTGAAGAAATAAAGATGAATCCTCTGCAGGAAGAAAAAGGCAAAGCGGATTCTGAAGCGGAAACCGTTACTGAAGCCAATCAGGCTGTGGAAGATTCCGGAAAGAACGAGGTACGGATTACCATGCGCAATGCGGATGAAAATCTCGCACTGATCTCCGGCTTTCTGACAGCGAAAAAACAGAAAAGAGACGGGAAGTCTGTTGATCCGAAAAGCAGAGAAACGATCGGGCTGATTGATGAGTCCTTCCTGCCGGAGGAAGGAATCAAAGCCGTAAGGGGTGTTCTGAAAAAAGCCGGGAAGGCGCTGGGGCTGAACGCGCATTATGTCTCTGTGGAAGATGATGTAAGAAATGCACAGGAGTACACGGAAGAACTCCCTGATACCGGCAATGCGGATGAAACGCTTCTCAAAGAAGAACTGCCCGCAGAGGAAGGATATTCAGAAGAATACATGGAATCGACTGTGTTTGACGGCAGTATGCTCCCTGATGAAGAAACATCTGCAGGGGAAGAATATTCTTTGGAAGATGGGGAAACACCTGAGGAAACAGCGGTCCGTTTCCTGTCGGAAGAAGACTCTGAGGAAGCGGATGAGGAACTGGCAGAAGAAACAGAGCCCTTTGGGATACCGGAAGATCTTTCAGAGACGGATGATTTGGAGGAATCGGAAAACATCCTGCAGGAAGAGGGGGAGCCGGAAACAGATATTCCGACTGCATATGAAAGCCTGAAGGCTGAGGATCAGGCGGTGAAAAAAGCGGAAATGAAGGCTTTGAAGAAAGCCATGAAGAAGGCTGTAAAAAAGAAACAGAAAAAGGCCGCGAAGAAAGCGCTGAAGAAGGCTGTGAAGCAGGCTGCGGAAACAGCCGCGGCGGAAGCGGCGCTGCGTGTTCTGATTGGATCGAAGAAAGAGAAAAAAGCTCTGGAAAAGATGGACGAAAAGCTGATGAAAAAAGCTCTGAAGGATTCGGTTCAGAAAGCGGAACGCAAGTATATGAAAAAAGCCGTGAAGAAGGCAATGAAAAAGATGAAGAACTGGGATTCCTGAGGACTGAGTAAGGCAGGTTTTGCGTAATGGCGGCAGCCTCTGCAGAGAATGCCCTGTTTCTTTCTGACAGGATTCATCCGGAAACCGACCGTATCCTGTCTTTCAGAATGGTTCTTCCGGCTGTTCTTCCTTCAGAACCCTGGCGGGAGGAAGGAAAAGATTCTGGTATGATAAAACAGAAAAATGAGGAAAAAGATGAGTGAAAGTGTCAGAAAAGAAGGTCTGAATCCGGACCGACAACCCAGAATCTCCCTGTCATGGAAGATTAATATCATGGTGATCGGAATCCTTCTGATGCTGACGGTTGGAATTCTCGGAGTCTCGTATCTGAACTATGTCAGACGGATGGATATGAATTATCAGAAACGGGCAGTTTCTGCCGCAAAGGTCATCCTGGAAAGTCTTGATGTCAAAAACTGTTCGTATTTTGCGGATATGATCTCAACGGATGAATTCTATCAGATACGCAAGGAAGCGGAGGCTTCGGGGAACTATGATCTTCTTCTGGAATGGATGAAGGAAAAACCTTCCTATTCTGTTTTCAAGAGTGGCGGAGATCCTTCCAAGATTCATCCTGCCAGTAACGGCAGACTGACTCTTTTTGATGATTATGAGTTTATCCGCAGAACCACAACCATGGTTCTTTCGGGGGAGGCAATCTCCCGGGTTGAGATCGACTTTGTAAAGAATGGGGATGTCTATGGTCTTTATGATTCCGCGTCCGGTCTCAAGGAACTTGGCATTGATCCGTACGCGGTGTCTCCGACTTCGGGTCTTGACCGGGATAATCAGTATGGCTGGGAAATGTGCGGATTTGAATATCTGGAAGATCCGGACAGCCCCACCGATGACAATCTGATGGCCTCAGCCTACGCACGCATGAATGAGATTGTGTCCGAGCGGGCGTGGTTTCTGATCAATACCGCGGTTCTGATCGCGGCGTTAGTCGGAATCGCAATCCTTGTTTCGCTGTATTTCAGCCGGAAGTACATTATTGATCCTCTTGAGAGACTTTCCAATGAAACGGCCGGCTTCATCACAGAGGCCGGCACCTATAACCGGGAAGCTCTTCTGGATATGGTAGCTCCGTCCAATGATGAAATCAGCGATCTGTACACTTCCGTCCGGAATATGCAGGAGAAAATAATCGATTCCACTGAGGTGATAGAGAAAAACGCCGCAGAGAAGGAACGGATTCATACTGAGATGCGGCTTGGCGCTACGCTGCAGGCTTCCGTCATGCCGGAGCTTACCGAAGAATTCACAAAGCGGAGCGAGTTTGATGTTTTCGGGTTCATGAAGCCGGCAAGAGAAGTCAGCGGCGATTTCTATGACTTCTTCTTTGTGGATGATGATCATCTCGGGCTTGTGATTGCGGATGTCTCCGGAAAAGGAATTCCAGCCGCGCTGTTCATGATGGTTACCAAGGCGCTGCTCAGAGACGAGGCAATGAGCGAGAAATCGCCGGCGGACATCTTTGCCGGTGTCAATCATCAGTTTCAGATGATCAATAAAACCCTGATGTTTGTGACGGTATGGATCGGTATCATAAATCTGAAAACCGGAGTGATGAAATGCGCCAACGCCGGTCATGAAAAACCGGCCATCCAGAGAAACGGAAGGAATTTCATGCTGTTTCCGGATCCTCACAGCCTTGTCCTCAGCGGCTTGATGAATACAGAATATAAGGAATATGAGATTGAGATGAAGCCGGGAGATATGATTCTGGTATATACCGACGGCGTCACGGAAGCACAGGACAGAAATAAAAACCTGTATACCGAAAGGCGGATGCTGAAGGCACTGAACCAGGGAGCGGCTGATGGACCGAAGGAAACGATTGATCATCTGTATGAGGATATCTGCGCGTTTACGGACGGGAATGAGCAGTTTGATGATATTACCATGCTTGCCTTCCGTTACCGGGGTGACCGGAACGAGGCAGAGATGATATAATGAAAAACAGGAAAGCTGAGGGAATTACAATGTATAAACGTGTCCTTTTAAAACTGAGCGGAGAAGCGCTTGCCGGGGATCCGAGTCAGAATCAGGATAACGAAATCAAAAATTTTGATACCGGAACTCTGGAAGAACTCGCAAAAGCGGTAAAGCAAGTGGTTGATCTTGGGGTGGAGGTTGCCATCGTAGTGGGAGGAGGAAACTTCATCCGCGGCAAAACCTTCGTCGAAAACGGAATTGACCGGGTTCAGGGAGATTACATGGGCATGCTTGCGACGATTATCAATGCCCTGGCACTTCAGTCGACATTTGAGCGCTTCGGTGTGGATACCAGAGTGCAGACCAGTATTGATATTCCCAAGGTCGCGGAGCCGTTTATTGTAAGACGGGCCATCCGTCATCTGGAAAAGGGAAGAGTCGTGATTTTCGGCGGCGGTACGGGTTCTCCGTATTTCTCTACCGATACTACTGCAGCTCTGAGGGCATCTGAAATCAAAGCGGATGTCATTCTTATGGCGAAGAACGGAGTGGACGGCATCTACAGCGATGATCCGAAGACCAATCCCGACGCGGTGCGGTTTGATGAACTCTCCTACAAGGATGTTCTCGACAGAGAACTGCATGTCATGGACAGCACTGCTACCAGCATGTGCATGGACAACAATATGGAACTGCTGGTATTCAACATGAATGATCCGCAGAACATTGTAAAGGCAGTACAGGGCACGGCCAAGGCTACCGTTGTCCGCAACAGGAAATAGAAAAAGAGAGGAAGGATTGAATTATGGCATACCCGGTTGTTGACACATCAGAAAACAAAATGAAAAGCGCGCTGGATCATTTCAAGGAAGATCTCACGTCCGTTCGCACGGGCATGGCGAATGCCGCCATGCTGAACAATGTCAATGTGGATTACTACGGAAGTCCCACACCGCTGAACCAGATTGCCGGAATCAAGGTGGAAGAGGGCAGAACGCTGGTTGTAAAGCCCTACGATCCATCCAGTCTCCGGGATATTGAAAAAGCGATCAATCTTGCGGATCTCGGAATCGCTCCGCAGAACGACGGAAGCGTCATCCGCCTTTCCGTTCCGCAGATGACGGAAGAAACCCGCAAGCAGATGGTCAAGAAAGTCAGCAAGATGGCTGAAGAAGTCAAGGTCAAGGTACGCAATGTCCGCCGCGACGCAAACTCCGCCATCAAGAATGACAAGACCATGGATGAGGATATCCAGAAGGACGCTCAGGAAGAGATTCAGAAGCTGACAGACAAGTACATCAAGCTGATTGATGAAACCGCGGACAAGAAATCAAAGGAAGTCCTTGGAAAATAAATCCCGATAATAACATGCCGTGCATGTTATTATTTTTTTATGCCATTGCTGCGTGCTGAACATCTTTCCATCCGCTATCCATCCAGACATGCTGTTTCTGATTTCAGTATGGATGTTTCAAAGGGAGAGTGCCTCTGTCTTATGGGCGCGAGCGGATCCGGGAAGACTTCCATTCTGCGGGCGCTTGCCGGACTTCAGCCCATCGAATCCGGAAAAATCATTCTGGAAGGAACGGACATTACGGATGCGCCGCCATCTTCCCGGGGAATGGCCATGGTTTTTCAGAACATGGCCCTGTTTCCTCACACCCGCATCAAAGACAACATCACCTATGGTCTCAGCGCTCTTGGCTGGTCAAAGCAGAAGATTCAGAACCGTCTGGATGAAGTCAGTGAGAAACTGAAAATTCAGGATGTGCTGAACCGCTATCCCGGTGCCTGCTCGGGCGGACAGAAACAGCGTGCCGGTATTGCGAGAGCTCTGATCCGGGATCCCCGGATTCTTCTGCTTGATGAACCGTTCAGCAGTCTGGATCTGAATCTGAAGGAGGAACTGCTGGAGGAACTCAGCGTATTGCAGAGAGAGAAGGAAATGACAATGATCTATGTGACGCATGACCGCCATGAAGCGGAATCTGTTTCTGATCGCGTCATTCTTCTCAAGGACGGCACAAAGCTTGCGGATACGACCATGCAGAACCTGTATGAAGCACCAGATACCCTGGAAATCGTCCGTTGTCTTGGATCTGCCATGGATTCGATTGAAGTCCGGGCAGATCATGGAATTCTTATTTCTGAAAACGGCGCAGTCACACTGAAGGCTCCGGTTGAGGATGGCGAGTATACAGCTGTTTTCTCCCGAAAGATAAAGGGAGAAAAGGATAAGGCTTCTTTTCTGCTGTATGATTCATATGGGAAACTGGTTTTCAGAAAGAACGGATGAATTGAGAAATCAGCCGGTTTCCTATATTGTAAATATCAGGAGGAGTAAATGATGGATAAGTATGAATGCCCGTGCGGTTATGTCTATGACCCCGCACTTGGAGACCCGGAACACGGAATTCCGGCCGGTACTGCATTTGAAGACCTGCCGGAAGACTGGATGTGTCCGATCTGCGCTCTTGGCAAGGACGCGTTTACAAAAGTCGAAGCGTAACATCAGAGAAAGCCGGATTCAGGCTTTCTTTCAATTGACATGAGGAAACAATAAATGAGATACAGAACAAATCGAAGAACAGGCGATGAGATTTCCGAAATCGGACTTGGATCTTCCTACCTGTGTGATGCGAAGATGGAGGAGGGCATCCGGGCACTCCATACCGCATATGAAGGCGGTATCAATTACTATGACCTCGCGGCCGGTCATGGCCGGGCTTTTGCGATGTATGGCGAGGCATTTCAGGGAATCCGGCAGAACGTATTCTTTCAGATACATTTCGGTGCGGACTATTCCAGGGGAGAGTATGGCTGGAGTCTGAATCTTGCGGATGTAAAGCGTTCTGTAAAGGGAATGCTGAGAGATCTTCAGACAGATTATATCGACTATGGATTCATCCACTGTCAGGATGAGGTTTCGGACTGGGAGACGTTTCAGAAAAACGGTGTCTATGACTATCTGATGGATCTTAAGAAGAAGGGAACGGTCCGCCATATCGGGCTTTCCTCCCATACGCCTTCCGTGATTCAAAGAATTCTGGATGAAGCGGATGTGGATATGCTGATGTTTTCCATTAACCCCGGCTATGACTATCAGAAAGGGGAATATGCCCATGGCGGGCTGGATGAAAGAACCGCGCTGTACCGGCGGTGTGAGGCGGAACAGATCGGTATTTCCGTCATGAAGCCTTTTTCCGGCGGACAGCTTCTCGATGCGAAGATCAGTCCGTTTCCTGTCGCTCTGACAAAGTTTCAGTGCATCCGATACGCGCTCGATAAACCGGGTGTACTGACGGTACTTCCCGGGGCATCCTCTGAAGAAGAGGTAAGGCAGCTGCTTGCCTATGAAACCGCATCCGATGAAGAAACGGATTATGCTCTGATCAGTACCTTTGCGCCGGTGGAACAGATTGGAACCTGTGTGTACTGCAGTCATTGTCAGCCCTGTCCGATGAATCTGGAAATCGGTCTCATCAATAAGTATTACGATCTTTCCGTATCCGGAGATTCTCTGAGCAGAGAACATTATCTGACTCTGAATCACACTGCCTCGGAATGCATTTCCTGCGGACACTGTGACCGCCGCTGTCCTTTTTCCGTACGACAGAGTCAGCGGATGAAGGAGATTGCGGATTATTTCGGGAAATAGCAGGTCCATCTGCAGTGGCAGAAACCAGCGGAATTCAGAACGAGTTCTGCTGGTTTTTTATCTTCATAATTCCTGCCGGAT